>JADHNU010000026.1 GCA_016779325.1 Pseudomonadales bacterium | reverse complement strand
TCGATCAGAACCGGGACGACGGCGCCTCCGTGTGCATCACCGTCGACGGCACTCCGGTCGTGGATCTCTGGGGCGGCACCCGGGACGCAGATCACAGCCTGCCCTGGGAAGAAAACACGGTGGTCAACGTCTACTCCACAACCAAAACCATGGCCGCCCTCACCATGCTCTTGCTGGACGATCGGGGCGTCTTTGCCCTCGAGGACCCCGTCGCCAAGTGCTGGCCGGAGTTTGCTGTCGAAGGCAAGGGTGATGTCACTATTGCCATGCTGCTGGCCCATAGCGCCGGCCTTTCGGGCCTCGACACGCCGGCGAAGGGCGAGGCGATCTACGACCACGACGACATCGCCGCGCGCCTGGCCGCCCAGGCCCCCTGGTGGAAGCCGGGCACGGCCAGCGGCTACCACGCCCTGACCCAGGGTTATCTGCTTGGGGAAGTGGTGCGCCGCACCACAGGCAAAACGCTCGGCACGGTGTTTCGGGAAGAAATCGCCGAACCCCTGGGCATCGACTTTCACATTGGCACACCGGAAAGCGTCGACCCGCGCATCGGCGATCTCATCCCCCCGGATCAGCACCTCGGGGAAGCGGCCGGCGGCGATCCGGACAGCATTTCCGCACGCGCCTTCCGCAGCCCCCTTGCCGTGGCCCTCGATTCCCGCACCCTTCCCTGGCGCCGGGCCGAGCTGCCGGCGGCAAACGGCCATGGCAATGCGCGCTCCGTGGCCCGGGCCCAGGCCCTGCTGGCCTGCGGCGGCGAACTCGATGGCAAGCGCATCCTGAGCGAGGCGGGCTGCCGCCGGGCTCTGGAATCGCAAATCTCCGGTATGGATTTGGTGCTGAATCAGCCCGCGAACTTTGGCATGGGCTATGGCCTCGCCAACCCGAACATGCCCCTGCCCCCGGGCATGTGCTACTGGGGCGGCTGGGGCGGCTCGCTCATCCTCGTGGACCAGGATCGGCGCGTGACCGTTTCCTTCGTCATGAACCGCATGGTGTCCACGCTCATGGGCGATCCGCGCACCCTCGGCATCATGGGCGCCGCCGAAGCGGGCTTCGCCGGCCTCGCCCGCTAAGGGGCCTCGGGCAGGAAAAGCAGTTCCGCGCGCAGGGGGTAATGGTCCGATCCCGTCGCCTCTCCGCGCGCGAGGCGCTGCACCCGCAGCCCCCCCTTTGCCAGCACGTGGTCAATAGGGGTGAGGAGGGGCCGCCAGGGCGCCGGCCAGCTCCCCACGGCGCAGGTCCAGGGGGATGCGCAGCGCAGGCCGCTTTCCCGAAGCCAGTGCTGAAAAGCCGGGGAAAAGGCCGAGGTATTCAAATCTCCAAACACCAGCGCCGGCCCCGCGGCCCGAGCCACCCGCCCACTGACCCACGCCAAAGCCTCATTGCGCGCGCGCAAGCTCCAACCTTGCGTCGGCGGATGGGTGTGAAGGGCATAGACCTCCAGGAGCTGCCCCGCCACGTCGAGTACGAGACGCATGCCCGGGCGTCCTGCAGCCCGCTCCGGATTAAACTCTTCCCGCGCGCGAAGGGGATAGCGGCTCAGGAAACGCAGCTCCCGCCCCGGCGCCGGCGCCCAGGTCATGCCGTAGGGATAGCGCGCGGCCATGACATCAAACGCCTCTTCTAACCCCGCGGGCCGGCTGGCGGGCACCTCACTGAGCCAAACCAAATCCGCAGGCGCCGCGCCCAAGGCCTCCAAGGCCGCCTCAAGGGCCGCCGGATCCTCCCCCAAGTTTGCCGAATACAAACTCAGCGTTTTCGCCGAGGGCGGGGCGTCCGGCCGCTCCGCCAGCAGGGCGCTGGCTAAATCGGGCACGGCCAGCAGGCAGAAAGCCAACGCCCGGAGCCGCTGCGCTTGCCAGAAGGCCCGCAGCCCCAGCGCCAAGGCCAGGGCAAGCCACTGGGGGGTAAAGGCCGTGGCCATCTCCCAGAGCAGCCAGTTGGGCGGCAGCCAATTGCGCGCCGGCAGCAGGAGCACAAGCCCCCCAAGCAGAGCGAAGGCCAGAGCCGTCCGAACGCGCGCCAGGGGGCCAGCCATCAGCTCGCCGACGGGGCCTTGGGGACAAGCGCCAGCTGGCGACTTTTCGCGACCAGGTGGCCCTCGCTGTCCCAAAGCTCCCCATCTTCTTCAAGGAACCCGTTGGAGATAACCTGCGTCACAAAGCGCGCGCGCAGCCAACCGGGCGCGGGCCGGCGGCGAAGATGGCAGGTGAGCTCCACCGTCGGCGTCCAGGCCACGGGAAGGTTGGCGTTGAAGATGGTGGGGGGAAAGGCATCGAGCCCAAGGAGCAGCCCCAGCACGGTGCAGGGGTCTTCCCCGCGGAGGCGAAAATAGCCGCGCATCTCCGGGATACCCCGGGGCTCGCCCTTGCGAAAGCCCGCATCCTCGGGATGAAGCCGGGCCCCGAGGCGATCCATCAGGGAGGGCGCAAAGCCCTCACCGCTTGATCCCAGGGGGAAGCAGTCTTCCACCGCGGGCAGGGCCGGCGGCTCAAGGCACACCTGGGTGGGACCCGCCGCGCCATCCTCGAGGTTTCCAAAGGTGCCGAGCACGCTCAGCACCGCGCCCCCCGGGCCCTCCAGCGTGGCCCGGGCCGTGGCAAAGCGCTTGCCCTCCTTCACCGTTTCGCAGTGCACGGCCGCCGGCCCTACCTTCCCGGGACGCAGGTAATGCGCCGTAATGCTGACTGGGTCCGGGCGCCCGAGATGTTGGCGAAGCGCGTTCGCCGCCAGGGCCAGGAGGTAGCCGCCATTGGCGTTGCCCCCGATGTCCCAGCCTTCGGCAATCTGTCCGACGTAGTGCCCCGGCTGGCTTTCCCTGAGGGCGATGGCGTGGCTAAAGCTCAAGGGGCGGGCTCCTGTTCGTAGGCGTGAATACGATCCACCACGCCCTGGGCCAAATCATTCGGCACCAGCAGCGTCAGACTGTAATGGGCAATGCGCCACCCCTCGGTGGTTTTCCGAAGGACCCCCGTGCCCCGGCAAGGCCCCATGCGCGTGCCCACCACCACCTCGTCGAACCAGGCCAGGGTCCCGTCCGCGCTGAAGGCTAGGTGGCGTTCCGCAGGGTGGTAGGTCCACCCCGTACCCGTCGCAAAGCGGGCTGCGACGTAGGGGGCGAACTCAGCCATGGGCCAGCGCTCGCTGCGGTCCGTACCGAGGAAAACCCCGTCCTCCGTGAACAGGCTGAGGTAGGGCTCGAGGGCCGCTTCGGAGGCATAGCGATGGAGGGCATCAAGGACCGCCCCTGCCTCCGCCTGCGGCGACGCCTTGGCCGGCGCAAAGAAAATCAGAGCCGCCAGCAGCCCCCCTAGGCCCACGCTGCGGCGAAGGAATCCGGTTGCCATATCAGGTGACCTCCTTAGTCGTTTGGTAGCGGGCCGCCCGATGGCGACCGCTGCGCACCGTGGCTTCAAGGCACTCCACGGCATCAAAAACATCCACGAAGCGAAGCACGGCGGGGGACACCCCAAAGCGCAGGATATTCGGCGCGCGAAAATCGCCGATAACCCCATCGTCCTGCAGCGCCTGGATGAGGGCATAGGCCTCGGGATGGGCGAAGGCCACCTGGCTGCCCCGGCGCTCGGCGTCCCGGGGCGTGAGGCACTGGAACGCCTTCAGCGCCGGGCGGGCGGCGACCTCGTCCATGAGCGCCGTGGTGAGCGCCAAGGACTTTTCCCGCAGCGCTGCCAGAGAAACCCCATCAAAGAGCTTAAGGGCGCCGGCCAGGGCCGCCAGGGACAGGATAGGAGGCGTGCCGCACTTCAGCCGATCCACCCCCGCGGCGGGATCGTAAGCGGGCTCAAAGGCGAAGGGTCTGGCGTGGCCAAACCATCCCGCCAGGGGCTGGGAGAGCGTTGCCTGGAGCGCCGGCGCCACGTAGGCGAAGGCGGGCGCTCCGGGGCCGCCGTTCAGAAACTTGTAGCCGCAGCCCACGGCGAAATCCACGCCCCAGGTCTCGAGCGCCAGGGGCATCGCCCCGGCGCTATGCGCCAAATCCCACAGCACGAGGGCGCCGTGATCGTGCACCGCTGCGGTGATCTGGGGCAGGGCCAGGCGCTCGCCGGTGCGAAAGTCCACATGGGATAGAAGCACCACGGCCACCGTGCCATCGAGGGCGTCGCGCAGCGCGTCTAGGCACGGGAAGGTGCACAGCTCGGCCCGCGCCTCGCCCAGCCAGTGAACCAAACCCTCGGCCATGTAGAGGTCCGTCGGGAAGGTATCGCGCAGGGCAAAAATCTTGGTCCGGCCGGGGCGTGCGGCCAGGGCCGCGGCCAACAGCTTAAAAATATTCAGGGACGTGGAATCGGCCACGGCCACGGAGCTGGGCGCCGCCCCCAGAAGCGGCGCCAGGGCCTCCGCCGTGCGGTCTGGCAGCTCAAACCAGCCCTCGTCGTTCCAGCCGCGAATGAGGGCTTCCCCCCAACCCTGCTCAAGAACGCGAAGCACCGCCGCCCGAGCCGCCTTCGGCTGCGGGCCCAAGGAATTGCCATCGAAATAGCGCACCCCGGGCGGCAGGGCAAAGGCATCCCGGAGCGCGGCGAAGGGATCGGTCGCATCCAGCGCCTCAAAGCGGGCCCGATCGCTCACGGTGCAAGCGCCTCCCCCAGCACCCCGGTGAGCACGGGAAAGGCCGGGCTATGGGGATGAATGAGGGCGAAATGGCCATGGGCCGGCAGGATTTCTAGCGTGACAGCGCGGTGAGCCCGGCCCAGGGCCTGGGCGAAGGCTTCGCTTTGGCTCGGCGCCACGATGGGATCTTCAGCGCCGTGAATGAGCACAAAGGCCGTCGGCCCCGGCGTCTTCGGCAGGGGGTCGGCCGCCGCATAGGCCGCCGGCGCCGTGGCCGGCAGCCCCCCGAGGAACTGGGGCGTGGCCACCTCGCAGGAATTATCCCCCGCAGCGTAGGCGGGCAGATCGGTAATGGGCGCCAGTCCCAGGGCGAGCTTCGGCGCCGGAAGGGCCTCGGGCCAATGGCTGGCGAGCCATAGCGCCAGGTGTCCCCCGGCAGAATGGCCAAGCACGGCTAGACGCTGAAGATCGAGGCGCGCCGTAAAGGGCGCCTGAACCAGCGCCGCGACCGCGGCCTGCACATCGTCCCCGGTGCCGGGCCAGCCGCCCCCGGCGTCCCCCACGCGTCGATACTCCAAGGACCACACGGCGTAGCCTTCGGCGTTAAGGGCCCCAGCGAGCGCGCGAATATGATCGAGCCCGTAGGCGTTCAGCCAGCACCCCCCGTGGACCAGCACCACCGTCGGTGCCGGAGCGGAGCCCGCAGGCAGATAAAGCTCCGCAAACTGGGGCCCCGCAGGCCCATAGCGCACCGTGGCGACGGGGCTGGGCATAGGGAGGGCGGCAACGGCGGAGAAGCCCACGGAACCCGGCACCCGCTCTCCCTGCGCCGCAGCGGCGGCGCCCGCCAGGCATAGGACAGCCCAAAGGCCCCCCCGCAGTGTGGACAGGACCATAGCGTTACTCCTTCTTAGCTAAAGCCGGCGGCGCTGAGCGCCTCCGCGAGGGTCGTCACAGGGATCACGGTCAGGCCCTCCGGCGCCTCCCGGGGGGCATTGCCCTTGGGCACGATGGCCTGGGTGAAACCGTGCTTGGCCGCTTCCCGCAGGCGCTCGACGCCCTGGGGCACGGGGCGAACCTCGCCAGAGAGGCCCACCTCCCCAAACACGATGAGGGATGCAGACAGGGCCTGATTGCGAAAACTCGAGACCGTAGCCAGGAGCACGGCGAGATCGCTGGCCGTTTCCGCCACCCGAACGCCCCCCACCACATTCAGGAAGACATCCTGATCCCCAAGCGCCAGCCCCGCATGGCGATGCAGCACCGCCAGGAGCAGGGCCAGGCGATTGGCCTCAATGCCCACGGACAGGCGACGCGGATGGCCGCTTTGACCGCCGTCCACCAAGGCTTGGACTTCCACAAGCAAGGGCCTCGAGCCCTCCCACACCACCACCACGAGGGAACCCGCCGCTGGGGTCCCGGCCCGGGACAGGAAAATGGCCGAGGGATTGGCCACTTCCCGAAGCCCCCGTTCGGTCATGGCGAACACCCCGAGCTCGTTCACGGCGCCAAAGCGATTCTTCAAGCTACGAAGCATGCGGAATCGGCTATCGGAGGCGTTCTCAAGCATCATGAAGGTATCAATCATGTGCTCCAGCACCCGCGGCCCCGCCAGCCCCCCTTCTTTATTTACATGGCCCACGAGAATCACCACGGTCCCCGTTTGCTTGGCATAGCGAACCATGCGCGCCGTCGCTTCTCGTACCTGGGTGACGCCCCCGGCGGCGCCTTCGGCATCATCGGTATGGAGCGTTTGGACGGAGTCGAGGATCAGCAGCGCAGGCTTTTCCTGCTCCGCGTGGGCAAGGATGGCCTCCACCCGCGTCTCCGCCGCCACCCGTAATTGTTCCCGGGACAGCTCGAGCCGCTCCGCACGAAGTGCAAGCTGAGTGAGGGATTCCTCGCCGGTGACATAGAGCACCGAGGCCCGTTCCGCGAGCGCACAGGACACCTGCAGCAAGACCGTGGACTTCCCCGCGCCTGGACTGCCGGCGAGGAGGACCACGGAGCCCGCCACAAAGCCACCACCCAGCACGCGGTCGAGCTCCTTTATTCCCGACGGGCGCCGCGGCGCCTCATCTAAGCGCACGGAGGCAAGGGCCGTCACCGCGCTACGCTCACCGGCCCAGCCCGCCCCCCGCTTGCCCCCCGCGGCCTGAAGTTCCTCAAGGCAATTCCAGCCTTGGCAGTGGGCACACTGGCCCTGCCACTTGGCGTGGTCGCCGCCGCACTCCCGGCAGACCCACAGGGCTTTCGGGGCTTTAGCCACGAGATCTCCTTCCCAGCACGCGCGGGACGCGAGGTCCAAGGCGCGTTAACAATTCGTAGCCAATGGTCCCCTGGGCCTCCGCGAGCTCATCCACCGGCAGGCCCTCTCCCCAAAGCACCACCTCTTGCCCAACGGTCACGCCGGGCAAATCGGTGATATCAATGGCCAGCGAGTCCATGGACACCCGGCCCACCAGAGGCGCACGCCCCGCCGAGGTGAGCACGGGACTGCCTGGGGGCATGGTGCGAGGATAGCCATCCCCATAGCCCAGAGCCACGGTGGCGATGCGGCTGATCCGACGCGCAGTCCAGGCCGCGCCATAGCCCACCGACTCGCCTTCGGGCACCGTGCGTACGGCCAAAATCCGCGAGGTGAGGGTCATCACGGCCTGCAGCCCAAGCGCCGCCGGCGTGGCCCCGGCCAAGGACGCGCCGCCGTAGAGCATGATCCCCGGACGGACGATGTGATCGTCTTGGATGGCGCCCGCCAGGAGCGCGGCCGAGTTACAGGCGCTGCGACGCAGCCCCGCCAGGGCCGCAAGGCGGGTGCTCTGCACCTCGTGCAGGGCGGACGTGGGCGTATCGGCGCGGGCGAAGTGAGTCATCACTGTTATACTTTTGCCTGAAAAGATTGGCTCCAAGGCCCGTTGGGCCTCCGATAGCGCCGCGTTGCCCAGGCCCAGCCGGTGCATGCCCGTATCCAGCTCTAGCCAGGGCAACGCCCCGGAGCCACCGGCCTTCGCCTCCGCAAGGAAGCGCTGAACCTGCTCTGCGTGGTGTAGCACCAGGGTGAGGCCTGCGGCGCGCGCGGCCGCGAACCCGTCCCGATCGTGCGCGCCTTGCAGCACCACAATGGGCCGCTCAGGCACAATCGCGCGCAAGGCCAAGCCTTCGTCGAGGTCCGCGACGCAAAAGCCGTCCGCCGCCGTCGCCGCCCCCGCCACGGGCGCCATGCCATGGCCATAGGCGTCGGCCTTCACCACGGCGTAGACAGCGCGCGGCCCAGCACACGTCTTCGCCAGGGCAAGATTGGCTTGAAACGCCGCTAAGTCGATGTAGGCCCGGGCATAGCGATGGGCAGCCATCACAGTTGCTCGTAGCGATCCGGCGCCAGGGATTCGAACTTCGTCAGCGGCCCGACGAAGGCCAAGCGCACCGTGCCGATGGGCCCGTTCCGCTGCTTCCCGATGATGATTTCCGCGGAGCCCTTATCAGCGGACTCGGGGTTATAGACCTCGTCGCGGTAGATAAACATGATGAGGTCCGCGTCCTGCTCGATGGCCCCAGACTCCCGCAGGTCACTCATCACGGGGCGCTTATTGGGCCGCTGCTCTAAAGAGCGATTAAGCTGAGACAGCGCAATGACGGGGCACCCCATTTCCTTCGCCAGGGCTTTCAGGGATCGGGAAATCTCCGAGATTTCCCCTGCCCGGTTCTCACTGTTCCCGGGCACCTGCATCAGCTGCAGGTAATCGACCACAATCAGCCCCAGGCCCCCGTGCTCCCGGGCCACGCGCCGGGCCCGGGCCCGCAGTTCCGTGGGCGAAAGGGCCGGGGTATCGTCAATGAACAGGGGGCGATCGCGAAGGAGCGCCATGGTCGAGGTCAGGCGGGGCCAATCGTCGTCGGTCAGCTGCCCCGTCCGCATGTGGCTCTGGTTGATGCGCCCAAGGGAAGACAGCATCCGCATCATCAGCGAATCCGCCGGCATCTCCATGGAAAATACCAGTACGGGGCCCGCCCCATCGAGCATGAGCGCGTGCTCTGCCAGGTTCATGGCAAAACTGGTTTTCCCCATGGACGGACGGCCCGCCACAATGACCAGATCTGAGGGCTGCAGACCACTGGTCATGCCGTCGAGATCGGCAAAGCCCGTGGGCAGGCCCGTGATCGCGCTTTTAGAGGCCACCAGCCGATCGATGCGATCCACCGCCTGCTTGAGGAGGGCGCGGGCATCCTGGGGGCCGCCGGCCTTCGGCCGCCCCTCGGCAATCTGGAAGACCTCCCGTTCCGCCTCGTCGAGGAGCTCCGCACTCTTCCGCCCCTGGGGCGAAAACGCGGCTTCTGCAATGCGATTGGCGGCGCCGATGAGCTGCCGAAGCGTCGCCCGCTCCCGGACAATTTCCGCATAGGCCTTGATGTTGCTGACCCCCGGCGTGCTCTCGGCGAGCTCCGCTAGGTAGGCCATATCCAAGCCCTTGGCCGCGCTGCCCAGCTGTTCTAAGGCACGCCCCACGGTGAGCACGTCCACCGCGCCCTCGTCTTCCATCAGCTTGCAGATGGTCCGCCAGATCAGGCGATGGTCGGTGCGGTAGAAATCTCCCTCGCCGAGGAGATCGCCAATTTCCCAGTAGGCTGCGGCGTGCAGCAGCAAGCTGCCGAGGACCGCCTGCTCTGCCTCAATAGAATGCGGCGGCACCTTAATCCCGGAGAGGCGTCCTTCCGACGTCGCTGGCGCAGCTGGCATTTCCGCCATGGTGTCCTCCGGCCTCACCCAAGGAAAGATGGTTAGCGTCGGCCAGGGGCCGGGCGGGGTCAAGGGTTAGCGACCCGGGGCAGAAACAGCGCGGGGGCCCGAAGGCCCCCGCAGCGTCATACCCGAAAGGCCTAGCCTTACTCGGGAATCACGTTCACCGTCACCGCCGTGGTGACGTCAGAGTGAAGCTGGAGGTCGACGGAGAATTCGCCGATGCTCCGCAGCGGACCGACGGGCAGTAACACCTCGTCCTTGGTGACCGCTTGGCCGGCTTCCGTAACGGCGTCGGCAATCTCCCGCGCCCCCACAGACCCGAACAGCTTGCCTTCGTCGCTGGCCCGCGCCGTGATGGTGACGGCGAGTTCCGCGAGGCCCGCAGCCCGATCCTGAGCCGCCTTCAGCTGGGCTGCCGCCTGGGCTTCAAGCTCGGCGCGACGGCCTTCGAACACTTCCCGGTTTTCCTTAGTGGCGCGCACCGCTTTGCCCTGGGGAATGAGGAAGTTCCGGCCATAGCCGTTCTTCACCGTGACCTCGTCACCGAGGTTCCCTAGGTTCCGCACCCGCTCAAGAAGAATAATGTCCATTACCTGATCTCCTTGCCTGCGCTTAGTTGTGGCGGTCCGTGTAGGGCAGCAGCGCCAAATAGCGTGCGCGCTTCACGGCCCGGGACAGCTGGCGCTGGTACTTCGCGCGGGTGCCAGTGATACGGGACGGCACGATCTTGCCCGTCTCGGTGATGTACTGCTTCAGGGTTTCGAGATCCTTGTAATCGATCTCCTTAACCCCGTCCGCGGTGAAGCGGCAAAACTTACGGCGACGGAAAAAACGAGCCATGGATCAGTCCTCCTTGTCCGCTTCGAGAGCGGCATCAAGATCATCATGCTGGGGGGCATCGTCGCGATCGCGGCGCGGGCCCCGATCTCGACCTTCCCGCTCCGGCTTCATCATGGGGGAGGCTTCGGTCACGGCTTCATCCTGGCGAAGCACCATGCTGCGCAGGATGGCATCGTTGAACCGGAAAAGGCCTTCGAGTTCCGCCACGGGCGCCTCGCCGCACTCGATGTTCATGAGTACGTAGTGCGCCTTGTGAATTTTGTTGATGGGGTAAGCCAGCTGGCGCCGGCCCCAATCTTCCAGACGATGCACCGAGCCACCGTCGGCTTCGACGATGCCCTTGTAGCGCTCAATCATGGAAGGCACTTGTTCGCTTTGGTCCGGATGAACCAGAAATACCACTTCATAGTGACGCATAAATGCTCCCTTTGGGTCACGCCCCCGCCGCGAGTGGCGTGGAGCAGGGAAGAGCACCAAGCGGTGCTCAAGGGCGGCGGATTCTACGGAGACAGGGCCCTAAGCGCAAGGCCAGGCAAGCGCTAGGGGGACGTGCGTTGGCGCACGGCCTCGAAGAGCGCCACCCCCGCGGCGACGGAAACGTTCAAGGATTCGGCTTCCCCAGCCATCGGGAGCGCGAGCAAACCATCACAGTGGCGCATGGTGAGCGCCCGCAGCCCCCGATCCTCAGCACCCAGCACCAGCGCGCAAGGTCCCGTGAGGTCAGCAGACCACAAGCGGGCCTCGCCGGCCCCCGCAAGCCCGAAGCAGCGAACGGCAAAGTCCTCTTGAAGCGTGCGCAAGGTGCGGGCGAGGTTGGCCACGGCAAAAAGGGGCAAGCGCTCCGCGGCCCCCGCGGCGGTTTTCCGCGCCGCGGCGTTCAGGGGCGCCATGCGGGAGCGCGGCAGAATCACCGCATCCACCCCCGCTGCCTCGGCGCTGCGCAAGCAGGCCCCGAGGTTTCGGGGATCTAAAATGCCCTCTAGCACGAGCAAAAAGGGTTCGGCCGCCGCCGCGAGACGCGCCTCTAGGGCCGCCTCATCGCCCAGCTCCACCGCGGCTGCGAGCAGTTCCGCCACCACGCCCTGATGGCTTTCGGGCACCAGGGCGTCGAGCGCGCGGCGATCGGCTCGCTCAACCCGAACCTGATCGCGCTTGGCCCGTTCGAGCAGAGGGCCCAACCGCTCGCCCCCTCGCCCCGCGGCAATGCGCAACCGGCGTACGTTGCCCGCCCGGAGCGCCGCCTCCACGGCGTGCACCCCGCCAATCCAAACGCCCTCGCTCATCGCGGCCGTCGCCCCTTCCCGCCGCCAGAACGTTTCTTGCCCTGCGAAGCCCGACCGCCGCGATGCGGCTCCGAGCCGGAGCGTCGGCCACTTCGCCCTCGGCGCGCGGGCCGAGGCCCGCGGCTCAGCTGGGCCTCAAAGGCAAGATCAATTTGCCGCGCTTCCGTGTCGACCTTGCTCAGGCGCACCCGGAGCCGATCGCCCAGGGCAAAATCCCCCGCCCCTTGTTCTCCGCTTAGGCGACGATCGACCTCATCAAAATGATAGTAGTCATCGGGCAGCTGGGTGACGTGCAGGAGGCCCGCAAGGCGCAAGCTGTCTAAGGTGACGAAAAGCCCAAAATGGGTCACCGCCGTTACCGTGCCCTCGAAGAGCTGATCGAGGTGATCCTTCGCATATTCGCACTTCAGCCAGGCCTCAAAGTCGAAGGCCGCGGCGTCGGCGCCGCGCTCCCGCAGAGACAAAGACGCCCCCAAGGTCAGCATGGCGGGCACGTCGTAGGGATAGGCGTCCTCGAAGGCCTTGGCCGCCAGGGCCTCCGGCGACCCATAGAGCTCGGGGAAATCGCGGTCGCTCTGCAACAGCGCCCGCAGGCCCCGATGCACGAGCAGATCGGGGTAGCGGCGAATGGGCGAGGTAAAGTGCGCATAGTGGGTAAGCGCTAGGCCAAAATGACCGATGCGCTCGGGGCCATAGTTGGCCTGGGATAGGGCCCGCAGCACCATCGTTTCGAGGGGCTGGGTCTCCGGCTTGGCAGCGAGGCGCGCAAGCAGCGCCTGTACGGCCTTCGCGGTGAGGGGATCGGGCACCTCAAAGGCAATGCCTAAATTTCCCAGGTAAGCGGCTAGGCTTTCCATCCCCCCGGGAGAGGGCGGCGCATGATTCCGATAGAGCGTTGGCACCTTGGCCTTGCTCAGCAGGCGCGCGGCACAGCTGTTCGCCGTAATCATGCAGGCTTCAATGAGCCGATGGGCGTCATTGCGCTGCACCGGCGCCACCTCGGCTACCCGGCCGTGCTCATCCAAGACAATACGCGCTTCCGTACCGCTGAAATCGAGGGCGCCGCGCATTTCCCGGTCCTGCCAAAGGACCTGGTAGAGGCTGCGCAGGGCCCGAAGCTGTGGGGCAAGCGCCCTCAAATTGCGGGCCGGCGCCTCGCTCCGATCTTCCGCATCGAAGAACGCCCCTACCTCCGTATAGGTGAGGCGCGCAGCAGACTGTATGACCGCTTCAAAAAAGCGATAGGCCGTGACGCGGCCGCGCGGGCTGATGGTCATCTCGCAGACCATCGCGAGGCGGTCCACCTTCGGCATGAGCGAACACAAGCCGTTGGATAGCGCTTCCGGCAGCATGGGGATCACCCGACCCGGAAAGTAGACGCTGGTTCCGCGCTTCTGCGCTTCTTCGTCGAGGTCCGTATGGGGTGTCACGTAATGGCTAACGTCGGCAATGGCGACCAGCAACCGCCAGCCCCCGCGCCCCCGCGCTTCGGCAAACACCGCATCATCAAAATCCTTGGCGTCCTCACCGTCGATGGTGACCAAGGGGGTGTCTCGAAGATCAACGCGCCCCGTCAGGGCGGCCCTGGGCACCCGCTTCGGCAGGCGCGCCACTTGCTTCTCGACGGCGGCAGGCCAGCCTTCCTCGAGACCATGAGCCCCCAGCACGACGGCCAGTTGCCCTTCATAGTCGAGGTCCCCTGGCGGAGCGAGGACAGCGTCCACCTCACCCCAGCCCGGGCGCCGATTTTCTGGATAGGTGGTTAGGCGCAGACGCACCCAGCTGCCCGGGGCCACCTTCAGAGCGCCTTCGAGGCGCACCAAAAACTCGCCGTGGAGCTTCGGGTGGGCAGGCTGCACCACCCCAACGCCACCGCCATCAAAATACTGACCTACCAGCGTTTCATGGGCCCGGGCGAGAATCTCTGCGACGGCGCCCTCGGGCTTCCCGTCGCGCCGGGCGCCGGTGATGCGCACGAGCACCTCATCACCGTCCATAGCACTGCCCAGGGCGCGGTCGTGAAGATACACATCGGCGCTGCCATCTTGCGGCAGCAGCCAGGCGAAGCCATCGCGATGAGCCGCTATCTTGCCGCGCACCAGGGAGAGCTTTTCTGCCACGACGTAGCGGCCCCGCCGATCCATCATCAACTGGCCGTCACGACACATGGCCCGCAGGCGACGGCGAAGCGCCTCCAGCGGCCCCGGGCCCTGTAAGGCCAGGGCAGCGGCCAGGCCCTCCTGGGCCAGGGGACGCCCAGCCTCCGCGAGGGTTTCGAGGATGAGTTCTCGGCTGGCGATGGGGTCGGAGTAGCGCTCTGCTTCGCGCTGGGCGTGGGGATCCGCGGGGGTGGGGGGTCGCTTAGCTTTGGCCATGGGCGAACCTCCCGCGCGGCCCCGGCTCAAGCATTAACCGTCGCTTTTTGACGGATCTTTTCCACCGATTTGTCGCGCCCGGCGAGCCAAAGTACGAAGCGATTAAAGAGGGATGCGTAGAAGGGCATCTTCCGGCGCAGGTCGAGCCATAGCACCACCCGCACCTGATCCGATTCGTTAGAGGCGTCGTGGAGGTAGTTGTCGTCGAAGACGATCCCCTCGCCGTCATGCCAGTGATACTTTTTACCAAATTCAATCTGATCCTTTTCCTTCAGGGCGTTCTGCGCGGCGTTATCGTTCACCCGCAACCAGCAGCGCTCGTCCGCGTTGTTGTCGGGGATGATGACCCCGAGGTGATAGCGCATGTAACCCTTGTAATAGCCCCAGTGGGGCGTGATGTATTGGCGGGGGTCGAGGATCGAAAAGAACGCCGTTTCCATACCCGGAATACCCTTCAAAAGGGCCGTGGTCTTTGGCGCCTGAACACAATTTTCCTCGATAAAACGATTCCCCGATTTGAACATAAAGGCTTTCCACTGGGCCGTGTGGATGCCTCCGTTGGTATAGCCGGCCCCGAGGGCCGTCATATCCGTGAGCTGATCCTTGATCCCCAGCAGCTGAAGGCACTCTTCGCGCACATCGCCATAGTTCGCTTCCAATCGATCCAGCCCCGGGTATTGGCCGTGATAATCGTAATCAAAGGCCTGGGTGCGCTTAAGCAGGCCCAGATTCTCGAGCACGACAAAATAGCGGTTTACGGATTTCGTAAACCACTTCTTCTTCTTTTTATTGGGCAAGCCCTCGAACCAGCGCAGGGTAAGGAACCCGCCCACGGCGATGACCAACAAGACAAGGAAAAACGTACTCACGAACATGGCCTCTTCTAAGCTAGCGCCGCACGTTACTCTCGTCGGCAAGTCCTGGGAAGGGCGCCTGCGCCTAGAAGGCGGCGAGGGTGGCCTTGTCCCAGCGGCGATTGGCCAGGAGCCATTGGCTTGGATCATGGCGAATCCAAGCTTCGCACCGCGTCGTCAACGCTTCCGTGACCTGGGTCAAGGAAGCCTCACCGGCCTCAACGAAGAGGGGGCGCTCAAAGGTGACACGATAGCGAGCGGGCGCCAGACGCTCAGCCCACAGGGGCACAATCGCGGCGCCGGTGCGCTGGGCAAGGCGCGCCGGCGTCGCGGAAAAGTGCGTGGGCGCGTCAAAAAAGGAAACGGGTATCCCTTCGGGCACACGAATATCTAGGAGCAGACCCGTGGCCCCACCACTGCGGAGATGGCGCAGCATGGGCCGAAGCGGAGCACCCCGCGGAAAGGGGTCGGCCCCAAAGGCGCTTCGGGCTTCCCGCAAGAGATCATCGAGGTAGGGGTTATGCAGCGGCGCGTAGACGGCGCGCATGGGGCAGCCTGCGCGGCCCGCGGCCATGGGCAGGAGCTCCCAATTACCATAGTGCGCCCCAACAAAGATAATCCCCCGCCCCTCAGCCTGCAGCCCCGGCAGGTTTGCCTCGTCTCGGAGGGCAAGACGATCGGGGCCGGCGAGTTGCTTAAGATGCGCATATTCAGCGAAGACCGCACCCGTGCTTTCCCAGTTTGCCCGAAGCACCGCGCGACGCTGCGCTGGCGTTAGCTCGGGGGTAATCCGCCGAAGGGTGGCCTCAACCACAGGCTGCTTCTTTCGCGCTTTCGGCCCGAAGGTCCGCAGCAGCCAGGCCCCCAGGGCCCCGCTCCGTTCCGGCCCAAGCCCCTGGAACAGGCGAATCAGCCCACGCACCAGCCACGCCTCGAGGCGCCAAACTCGGTCCAGCGCCTTGGGATGGCGCGCCAGCCAAGGGCCCAGTCGCTCGGCAAAAATCAGTTTCATGCAGCGTGATCTCGAGCCGCCGCCCGGGCCAGGGCCTCGAGCTCCAGGGCCTTGGGCCAGCGCCGGGCCATGGCCATCCACTCCGACGGGGCCTGGCGAATCCAGCGCTCATAGGTTTGAAGCACTTGCACCGCGAGGTGCTGAACCCGATCTTCCATAGGCTGATGCGCCAGGCCGGGGTCAAGCGGTGCCTCGGCGGTAATCCGGAACCGCCCCGGGCCAAGGCGCTCGGCACGCAGAGGAATAAGCGGGCAGTTCGCTCGCAACGCTAAACGGCCCGGCACCGTATTGGTGAGCATGGGGTAGCCGAAGAAGGGCAAGGCCGCGCCGCTATCGAGCCTAACGTCGGACGCCAAACCCACTTTTTGCCCCTTGCCAAGGGCGCGCAGCAAACCCCGCATACTGTTATCCCGAGGGATAAGGGTGACCGGCAGGGCACTGCGAAGGCGCAGGAAGGCCGCCCGCACCCGCGGGTTCGATTCCGGCGCATAGAGGATGGAGAGGGGGAACTGGCCCCAGGCCGCAATCAGGTTGGTGTAGGTCCAGGGCCCCACGTGGGCCGTGATTAGCACCGCTGGCGCCTTCGGATCGGAGAGCACCGGCGCCGACGCCGGGTCGATCACGAACTCGCAAAAGCGCTCGGGATCGGCGCAAATCTGATCGCTATGGGCCAGCTCTGCCACGGCCTGCCCCAGGGCGGCGAAGCTGCTTTCCGCTTCCTTACGCAGCGCAGGCAGGTCGGCATCCGGATGGATGATGGCCAAATTCCTGAGGAGCTTGCCTGCCACGGGGGTTCGCGGGCCCAGCCAGCGAAAAAAGCGCGCCCCGAAGCGCTGGGCCTTTGGCAGCGGCATCCGACGAAGGAGCCAAAAAGTGACGCTCACTACCGCGCCTTCCAGCGCCCAGGCGAAGCGCAGCGCGAAGGCCCGCGCCTTTAGGGCAGAACGGGGGAGGAAGTAGAGCTTGGCCATGGCGCCTCCCGGGGGGCGGCGCCGCGTCCAGCGGGACTCGACGTCGCGCGCGGCGCTGTACTCAACTGCGGAAAGGATGGTGCCGAGGAGAGGACTTGAACCTCCACGGGGTTTCCCCCACCAGCACCTGAAGCTGGCGCGTCTACCAATTTCGCCACCTCGGCAAGCCTGCAAGCCACCTCGCAGGGCGGCGAAATGTACAAACGCCCTGCGGCGCTGTCAACTGACCTGTGCATTTCTCTTAGGGATCGGCGCGATAACCCCCCGAAACCCCCGCCGTGGCCACCGCCACCGCATCGTGACCGTGCAGGCTTTCGTGGTGATTCACCCGTAGCCAAAAATCCGCCACTTGCGCATCGGCCAAGAGCGTCGCCTTCAACCGCCGGGCAGCGTCTTCGCAGAACATCAAATTCTGGCCGTTGAGCCGGGCGAAGGCCTGCTCGTCTTCCCGCTTCACGGCAGCCTGCACCGGCGTCTTCAGAGCCCCTTCAAGGCGGTCTACGAGGGCCTCGATAGGGAAGGTTTCGCTTTCCCCAGCCAAGCGCATGCGGACTTCCGCAACGCTGCGCTGACTATGGGGCGTTGCCAGGATGCCCTGCTCCGTTCCGAGCCAGGCTCGGAGCGCGGCGGCATCGATCTGCCCCTGCCCGGCAAAATCCTCATCGAACTGCTCTTGAATCAATTGGCGCGCGAGGGCCGCAGAGCACGGGCACGTCGAAGAGTAGGTGACCGACAAGGCCAGCTCAAACTGGGTGGTGCCCCCACGGCGCTCTGCCCGGAGGCGAACGGGATAGCCGTTCCAACCGCTGTTGTCGCTGACCAGGGCCGGTCGACGCAGGTTCAGGTCGAAGCTGACCTCCACGAAGGCCTGGGTAGACAGCTCGGCGTGGCTGCTGAGAAAGGCCTCGAGCAAGGCCCCCAGGCGCGCCGGCGTGATCGGCCCTTCCGCGCTCTGGCGATCAAGCTCCAGGTAAAGGCGAGACATGTGGATACCCTTGGCCTCAGGATCGCCAAGATTCACGAAGGCCTGAACCTTCGCCGCGACGGCCACGGCGCCCTGGGTCAGCGCAAGGGTCATGGGAAGGTGAATGGCGGCCATGCCGACCCAATCGAGCGTTTCCGCAAGGCCAGCGCCACCGTGCGTCGCGATGTCGGGCATGCCGCCCGTTCGCGCAGGAAGCTTAAGACTGTTCATGGCTGGATTCCGTTGGGGGGGTGGGGTAGGGCCGGTTTCAATATCCGACCGATTTGGTCGGAGTATAGGTGGCCGACCAAGGCGCCGCAACGGTGTCAAGGACAAAAGGCGGACAGCTAGCTCGAGCTGCGGAGCTGCTCCAATTCCTCCGCACCCAAGGTACGGGCTTCATCAGCCAGCAACACGGGGATGCCATCGCGGATGGGGTAGGCCAGGGCACTGGCGACGCAGGCCAGCTCCTGGTCGTCGTTGTAAAGCGTCAGGGGCGCCTTACTGACGGGGCACACCAGGATGGACAAAAGGTCGCGATCAATCATGAACCATCGTTCCCGCAAAGATGAAGGCGTATGCTACCACCTCCCCGACAGCACAGGAGCCCCCTGGCCATGGCCAGCTACCGGCGAACCCGGATGATCTGCACCCTCGGCCCGGCCTGCGACAACGATCCCACCCTTGAGGGCCTACTCGCGGCCGGCATGGACGTGGCACGCCTCAACCTTTCCCACGGCACCCACGATGAACACCGCGCCCGGCTCCGTCGCCTTCGCCGGCTCGCCCAACGCCGCCGTCGCCCCCTGGCCACGCTGTTAGATCTCCAAGGCCCTAAGATTCGGGTCCTCGGCCTGCAGGCGGAGGGCTGGCAACTGGCCGCGGGGGACCGCCTCACGCTCGTCGGCGCCGGGGTGAGCGATCCCTCCGCTCAGCGCCTGGCCGTGAGCCATGCGGCCCTGGCCCAGGACGTCGCCGTCGGACAATCGATCCTCCTGGACGACGGCAAGCTGCGCCTAGAAGTGGTGGAAAAAACCCACCTGGCCCTGGAGGCCGTGGTGCAAGTGGGGGGCCGGCTGTTGCCGCGCAAGGGGGTCAACTTCCCCGAGGCCCTCCTGTCCCTGCCCGCGCTAACGGAAAAGGACCGCGAGGACGTGCGCCTCGCCGTCGAGCTGGACGTGGACTATATCGCTTTGTCCTTTGTGCAACGGCCAGAGGATCTCCAGGATCTCCGCGCCTGCCTGGCCGCCCTCGGCTCCGCCCTGCCGATCATCGCCAAAATCGAAAAGCCCCAGGCCGTTACGGCGATTGATCAAATCCTTGTGGAGGCGGACGGCATCATGGTCGCCCGAGGCGACCTCGGCGTGGAGATGCCCGCAGAAGAGGTCCCGCTGGTGCAAAAACGCCTCATTAAAAAGGCCCTTGAGGCAGGCGTCCCGGTGATCACGGCCACCCAAATGCTGGAGTCCATGGTCGACAGTCCGACGCCCACCCGAGCGGAAGCCTCGGACGTCGCCAATGCCGTACTCGATGGCACAGATGCGGTCATGCTGTCCGGGGAAACGGCCAGTGGGGCCTATCCCGTGGCCGCAGCGGAAACCATGGCGCGCATGGCCCAGCTGGCGGAAGAGGCCTTGCCCCCAGGTTGGGCGGGTCGAAATCGGCCTCGGGAACAGAGCGGAAACTCGGAGCATGCCGTGGCCGAGGCCGCCTGCCGGGTGGCCGAACAGCTCGACGCGAAGGCCATCTTTTGCCTCACGAGCAGCGGCGCAACCCTGCGCCAGCTGTCTCGCCTGCGGCCGAAAACGCCGCTCATTGCGCTCACCGCCACCGACGCTATTCGGCGCCGGTCTGCCCTGCTTTGGGGAGTGCGCGCCTTACCTACGGAACCGGCCATGGCGCGAGATATTGACGGCGCCGTGCTTGGCGAGCTCCTCCGCCTACGGGCCACGGGTATCTTGGCCTCCGGGGACACGGTGGTGGTCACGGCCGCCCTACCCTTCGGCCAGGGCGACCACACCAACATGCTACGGATCGAGCGCGTGCCCTAGGCGTCAAAGGGATCGCGCAGAACGATCGTTTGGGCCCGGTCGGGGCCGGTCGAGATAATGTCGATGGGCGCCCCCACCGTTTCCTCGATGCACTTTAAGTAAGCGCGCGCATTCGGCGGCAGATCCTCCAGGCGCTTCACCCCGACGGTGGAATCGGACCAGCCCGGGAGTTCTTCATAGACGGGCACGATACGATCGTAGCCTTCGGCGCCGAAGGGCGCGGGGGTCGCATCGCCACCTAGATCTTGGTAGCCCACGCAAATTTTGATGGTCTCGAGGCCATCGAGCACATCGAGCTTGGTCAGGCAAAGGCCGGAGATCGAATTGATGCGAATGGCTTGGCGCAAGGCCACGGCATCGAACCAGCCACAGCGCCGAGCCCGACCCGTGGTGGAGCCAAACTCATGGCCCCGTTCCGCCAACCGCGCGCCCACGTCGTCGAAGAGCTCCGTGGGAAAGGGGCCCGACCCGACCCGGGTAGCGTAGGCCTTCGTGATACCCAGAATGTAGTCGAGGTAAAGGGGCCCGAAGCCGCTGCCCACGGCGGTACCGCCGGCCGTGGTATTCGACGAGGTCACGAAGGGATAGGTGCCCAGGTCGATATCAAGCAGGGCCCCCTGCGCGCCCTCGAAGAGGATGTGATCCCCCGCGGCGCGGCTTTGGTGCAACAGATCCACCACGTCGGCCACCAGCGGGCGAATTTCTTCCCCCGCCTTCAGGGTTTGAGCCAGCACCTGCTCAAAATCGAGGGCCGGCGCATGGTAATACTGCGTCAGGACGAAGTTGTGATACTCCATCACTTCCCGCAACTGCTCTGCGAAGTGGGTCTCGTTCAGCAAATCGCCCACGCGAAGGCCCCGGCGAGCCACCTTATCCTCGTAGGCTGGCCCGATGCCCCGGCCCGTGGTCCCAATCTTCGACGCGCCCCGACGCGTTTCCCGCGCCTGATCAAGCGCCACGTGATAGGGCAGGATGAGGGGGCAGGCCGGGGAAAGGTAAAGGCGCTCCCGGGCCGGCACACCCTGAGCCTCCAAGGTGCTCAGCTCCTGGAGAAAAGCTTCCGGAGCAAGGACCACCCCATTGCCAATGAGACAGGTCACGTGTTCCCGGAGAATGCCGGAGGGAATCAGGTGAAGAACGGTCTTTTTTCCGTCAATGACCAGGGTATGCCCCGCATTGTGGCCCCCCTGAAACCGGGCCACGGCCGCAACGTTCTCCGTGAGAAGATCGACGACCTTACCCTTCCCTTCGTCACCCCACTGGGTACCAATTACAACAACACTGCGGCCCATGGCTATTCCTCGTTCAACGCCAAAGGCGTCAAGGTCCAACGTGTTCCATTCCAACGAAGGGCCTGCGCGCCCGTCCCTGGCCCCATCATGACCCGAATGCCGTCGGCGCGGAGCGCGGCCACGGCGGCCGGCAGAGCCCGGCGTGCCTCCGCGCTGGGCGCCGCCGCAGGATCGGCAACCACCACGTCCGCCACCTCGCTGTCCGCCGGCGCCAAGGCAAGCAGCGCGGCAAGATCGGCGTCAAAGCCCGTGGCGGGGCGAGCCCGACCAAAGGGGGCGCCGATGCCGTCATAGCGACCACCGCGGGCCACGGCAGACCCCTGGCGTCCAGCGTAGGCGGAGAATACCGCGCCCGTGTGATAGGCATAGCCATGGAGTTCGGCCAAATCAAAGGTTACGGAAAGGCCCGGGGCCCGCTCCGCAAGCGCCGCAGCAATGGCGCGAAGTTCCGCCAGGGCGTCGCGCAGCTCCGGCAGAAGCGGCGCCAGCAGCGCCTCCGCATCCTCCAGCACGGCCTCGGGGCCGTAGAGTTTCGGTAGTTCGCGCAGGGCACCGGCCCAGGGCGCGGCCACGTCCACCAGCAGCGCCTGAAGGTCCGCATCGGCTTTGCGCTGAAGGGCGTCGAAGACCTTTCGCTCCTGAACCGGAGGCAGGGCCGCGGCCTTCAAAAGGGCCCGGCATAGACCAACGTGACCCAGCTCCAACACCACCGGCGCAGCGTCAACGGCCTCCAGCACCGCCCCCATGAGCGCAAGCACCTCTGCATCGCCTTCCGGGCCTGGCACGCCGTAGAGCTCCGCGCCGACGCGAATGGGCGTGCGCGCGGGAAAGAGGCCCGCCGGGCGCGCCCGAAGCACGGGGCCGGCATAGCACAACCGCGCCGGGCCCTCCGTGGGCAAGGACCGAGCATCGATACGTGCCGCCTGGGCGGTGATATCCGGGCGCAGACCCATCATGCGCCCGCTGTCCTGGTCCACCACCTTAAAGGTTTGAAGCTCGAGCTCGGCGCCACCGGCTATGGTGAGAGATTCCACGTACTCCAGAAGCGGGGGCTCGATAAGGTCAAACCCCGCGAGATGAAAAAGATCGAGAAGGCTGCGACGCAAGCGCTCGAGCGCCCGCGCCCGCGGCGGCAAAACCTCATCCACTCCCTCTGGCAGAAGCCAGCGGTCGCCGTCCGTGGGGTCGCCCATGGTGTTTTCGTTCCCATCCAAAGAGACAGCGGTGCGCGACCTAGCGCACCCAATACAGAAGCAGCAGCCCGAGGCTCATGCTCACCAAACCGACTCGTCGCAAGGCCGCATCATCATCCGCCAACACGCGCGTCATGACGCGTCGCCAAAGCCCCGGGGCCGCAAAGGGCATTATCCCCTCCAGCACGAGCACCAGACTCAGCGCCGTGAGTAATGCCTCCACGGCGCGCTAGTCCTTGCCGTCGTTCGCTCCCAGATACTTAAAGAACTCGCTCGACGGATCGAGAATCAGCACATCGTCCTTACCGGCGAAGGCTCGCCGATAGGCATTCAGACTCCGCGTGAAGTCGTAAAACTCCGGATCGGCATTGAAGGCGTCGGCATAAATGGCCGTGGCCAGCGCATCTCCTTCCCCGCGGATTTCCTCCGAGGTCTTTTCCGCATCGGCTCGAATAACGATAGCTTGACGCTCCGCATCCGCGCGGATTCCCTGGGCCATCTCCCGGCCCCGAGCGCGGTGCTCGCGGGCCAGCACTTCCCGCTCGGCGCTCATGCGCTGGAACACGGAGTTGCTCACATCCCCGGGCAGCTCGATGCGCTTCACCCGCACATCGATGACCTCCACCCCGAATTCCCGCTGCATAACGGTGGAGAGTTCAAGGGTGAGATCGTCCATCAACTCATCGCGCTCCCCCGAAACCACCTCGTAGACGTCGCGGCGAGAGAACTGGTTCCGAAGGCCAGTCCGCACCCGCTCTGCGAGACGATCGGAGGCGTTGCGCTCATCCCCGGAGGTTGCGGTGTAGTAGAGCGCCACGTCTTTAATGCGCCACTTCACGTAGGAATCGACGTTCAGGGGCTTCTTATCAACCGTGAAGTAGCGCTGCGTTTCCGAATCCAGGGTGAGTACTCGTCCATCAAACCGCTTCACCTCATCGGCAAAGGGCACTTTGAAATGCAAGCCTGGAGCGATATCGGCCGTCTCAAGGGCACCGAAGCGGAGCAGTACGGCGCGCTCCGTCTCCTTCATAACGAACACGGCGTCGGTGGCGAGGGAGAAGAGAATTACGCCTAGAACGGTCAGAAGCGTCGCACGGGTAGACATTAGCGGGGCCTCCGGGTGCTGCTATTGTTGCTCCGGGCTTCGAGCTCGCGGAGGACGGCGTCAGTCAACTGATCGACGGTGGTCTGGGACGGTCGGCCCGCCGCGCCCACGCCAGGCACCTCACGCCCCTGCATAATTTTATCAAGGGGCAGATAGAGCATCTGATTCCCGCCCTCGACGTCGAGGAGCACCTTGCTGGTCCGGGACAGCACCTCTTCCATGGCATCGATGTAAAGGCGATCGCGGGTCACCTTTTCGGCGCGACGATACTCGGTCAGCAAAGCCGTAAAGCGAGACGCTTCCCCTTCTGCCCGCGCCACGACCTGGTCGCGGTAAGCGTTGGCTTGCTCAAGAATGCGCTGGGCTTCCCCGCGCGCTTCCGGCACTACCTGCTCGGCATAGGCGTTGGCTTCATTGATGAAGCGCTCTTCATCTTCCCGCGCCTTCTGCACATCGTCGAAAGCCGCTTCCACTTCCCGAGGCGGTGAGCCGCGATCGAGGTTCACGGAGCGCACGCTCATCCCCGTGCCATACACGTCGAGGTAAACCTGGAGGCGCTCCTGCACCGTACCGGCCATGGCCTCCCGACCCTGACCAATGACGTCATCCATCGTGGAAGAGCCCACCACGTGGCGCAGGGCGCTTTCCGTGGCCTGCTTGAGGCTCTCCCGCGGGTCGCGAACGTTCACGACATAGGCCACGGGATCGGCAACGCGATATTGCACGGTAAGGCTGACATCGACGATGTTCTGATCTTCCGTGAGCATCTGCGCTTGGTGCTCTTCCACAAACACCCGCGTGGTGTTCACGGGCACGACGGAATCAACACCCAGGGGGCGCCAGCGCAAACCCGGCTGCATCACGTCGTCCTGCACAGCGCCAAAGCGGAAGATTACGCCGCGCTCCTGCTCATCGAGGGTATAGAAGCCACCCACGGCGTAGAGCACAAGCAACGCCCCGGCGAGGAGGGCAAAGGCCTTCGCGCCGAAACCGCCCCCTGCGGCGCCGCCTCGGCCACCGCCACCGCCACCGCCAAAGAGGCCCCCAAGCTGGCTTTGCAGCTTTCGAAACGCTTCATCGAGATCGGGAGGACCTTGGTCCCCTCCCCGGTTACCGCCCCAGGGATCCTGCTGACGGCCACCACCGGGCTCATTCCAAGACATCCGCTGCTCCCTTGCTATCCGCGCCAACCTAACCGCGCGGCCATCCCTAAGATGGCGCAACTACCCGTGAGAAAAGGTTTTCCCCGCATGCGAGGGCATTCTAGGGAGCCCCCTAGGTCCCTGCAAGGCAAGGACCCGCTTAGGCCGGAATAAAGCGGAGCCCCTCCGCCTCGAGACGGGGCAGGACATCCCGCGGCAGCCGAAGGCTCAGGGTGATTTCCCCATCTTCCCCCATCACTTCCGCCTCGACCCAGCCCTGCTGGTGAAGTTCCGCCCGCAGGCGTCCCGCCTCCGGCGCAAGCGCCCCCTGGCCGCGCACCGCCCCACCAAGGGCCCGACCCAGCTCCGTGGCCAGCGCTTCATGAATGAGGTCAAAACCGAGCCCCGCCGCCGCAGAAACCCGCAGCGCCGGATAAAACCCGGGCCGAGGCTGGCATCGGGGCTGGGAGTCTTCCGTCAGGTCGATCTTGTTATGCACCTCAATGCGTGGGACCGCGCTCGCGCCAAGCTCCTCAAGCACCGCAAGCACCTCGGCGCGCTTGTCTTCCCAGGCGGGGTCGGCAATATCGATGACCAGCAGAAGGACGTCGGCTTCCGACACTTCTTCCAGCGTTGCCTTGAAGGCCTCTACCAGCCGGTGGGGCAGGCGGCGCACAAAACCCACCGTGTCCGCGAGCACCGCCGGGCCAAGGCCGGCGATCGCAAGGCGTCGCAAGGTCGGGTCTAGGGTCGCGAACAGCTGGTCTGCTGCCAGCACCGAGGCGTCCGCCAGGGCATTGAATAAGGTGGATTTTCCCGAGTTCGTATAGCCCACCAGGGCTACGGAAGGGATGCGCCGACGCTGCCGAGCACGCCGGCTCTGGGCGCGCTGAGCGCGCACATCGGCCAGCCGCCGCTTCACCTGGCCAATGCGCGTACGCACCATGCGCTGATCGAGTTCGAGCTGCGTCTCCCCCGCGCCGCGCATACCAATACCGCCCTTCTGGCGGTCAAGGTGAGTCCAGCCGCGGACCAGGCGGGTGGAGAGGTGCTCCAGCTGAGCCAGCTCCACCTGCAACTTACCCTCATGGGTGCGCGCGCGCTGAGCGAAGATATCGAGGATCAGGCCGGTCCGAGATAAGACCCGAGCCTGCACCAGCGCTTCCAAGTTCCGCTCCTGGGCTGGGCTTAGATCCTGATCGAAAATCACCAGCTCGGCTTCAAGGGCCTGGACCTGATCCCGCAAGGCCTCGGCCCGGCCCGAGCCCAGATAGGTGCGCCGATCGGGCTGGCGGCGTTTCGCTGTCTCTAGGGCTAAAACTTCTGCCCCAGCGGCGCGCGCCAGCTCAAGAAACTCCTCCGGTTCAGGGTCCGCTTCCCCCTCGAGGGCCACGGAGACGAGGAGGGCCCGTTCGCCCCCAGCTTCCCGCTCAAAAAATAGGTTCGCGATGGTGTTGTGCGCCCTAGCTGGGCGTTCCTCCCTGGTCGTCTTGGGTCGTCGTCCCGGGCATACGCACATTTTTGGAGGGGACGATGGTGGAAATCGCGTGCTTGTAGACCATCTGGCTGACCGTGTTCTTCAGCAACACCACAAATTGGTCGAAGGACTCAATTTGCCCTTGTAGCTTGATGCCGTTCACAAGATAAACGGAGACGGGAATGCGCTCCTTCCTGAGTGCGTTGAGGAACGGGTCCTGGAGGGACTGCCCTTTCGACATCGTGGGACTCCTGGCGGTGAGGCGCTCAAAGCTGGGGAAAGCGCCCAAGGTGGGGGAGGGCTTTTTTCTTTGGGAAATCATGGGGCCGGGCTAGGGGGAATTCAAGGGCAGCGAAACACCTCATCAAAACCTTCCAGGGCTGGCCTGGTAAAATCCGCGGTAAGGGGCAGCCGCCTCAAACTCGGCCAGCGGCGAAGCCAGGTCAGCTGACGCCGCGCCAGCTGCCGCGTGGCGGCAAGCCCCGCGGCATGGGCAGCTTCGTAAGAGCACGTCCCCGCTAGATGGGCCAGCCACTGGCGATACCCCACCGCGCGCAGAGCGGGCAAGGCCGGGTCAAGGTCGGTTCGGGCGCGCAGGGCAGCCACCTCCTCAAGCCAACCGGCAGCCACCATGGCGTCAAAACGTTCGCCGATGCGACGGTGAAGGGCGGCCCGATCTTCAGGCCAAAGGCCAAAGCAAGTCAGGGAGAACCCATCCACGACGAGGGGGGAGGGCACGGGGCGCGCCCAGAGGACACTCGCCTTCTCGCCCGCCGCATCCATGATCTCCAGGGCGCGCAGCACTCGCTGGGGGTTTTTCTGATCGACACGGGCTGCCGCGGCCGGATCCTTGGCCTCGAGCTCCTGGAGCAAGGGGGCCAGCCCGTAGCGCGCGAGGCGCTCCGCTAACTCCAATCGATATGCGGGCCGCGGAGCCGGTAGCGCAGCCAGCCCCTCCTGCAAGGCCCGGAAATACAACATGGTGCCGCCAACGAGCAGCGGCACGCGCCCCTCCGCCCGCGCGGCGGCCATGGCCGCGCGCGCATCGGTTAGGAAATCGGATGCGGAGTAGGGCTCGGCGGGGTCGCGAATATCGATGAGGTCATGGGGATAGGCCGCCAGCTCCGCCGGCGACGGCTGGGCAGCGCCCAGGGCAAGGCCGCGATAAACGAGGGTGGCGTCTACGCTGATGAGCCGCACGGGGTAGCGGTCGGCTAAGGCGAAGGCCAGCGCCGTTTTCCCTGACGCCGTCGGCCCCAGCAGCGCCACCGCGGGCCAGGCCACGGCTAACGGCCCCGCAGGAAGAGGCGGTCCAGCTCGGGCAAGCTCAGGCCCGCCCAGGTGGGGCGACCATGGTTACATTGGCCGCTGCGCTCCGTTTCCTCCATGGCACGGAGTAGCGCATTCATCTCCGGGATCGTCAGGGTTCGGTGAGCCCGCACGCTACCGTGGCAGGCCATGGTGGACAGGAGCGCCTCCTCCGCTGCCTGAATGCGCGCGCTGTCCCCCTCCATCTGCAGGTCCGCAAGCACGTCCCGGAGGAGCTGCTCCACCGGCGCGTCGGCCAAGAGGGCGGGCACCTCACGCACCAGGAGCTGGGTTGGGGCCACCCGATCTACATGAAGGCCAAGACCCTGCAGAAAGCCCTGGGCGTCCTCCGCCCGATCCGCCTCCCCCTCGCTAACGGCCAGGGCAACAGGCACAAGTAAGCGCTGACTTCGCACGCCCTGCGCGGACCGCGCAGTCTTCAGCGCTTCGTAGGTGATGCGCTCATGGGCAGCATGCATGTCCACCAGAATGAGCCCGTCTTCATTCTGGGCAAGAATATAAATGCCATGAAGCTGCGCAAGCGCGTAGCCCAAGGGGGGTATTTCCTCGGGGCTTGGCGGAGCGCCTTCGCCTACACGCTCCCCCACGCCCAAGCCTGAGAGGCTAGGGCCGTCCCCGCTCGGTAGGGCTCGAGCCCCCTGCGCCAACTGGCCGTAAAGGGCCAGGGAGGCACTACGTGCTTGCCCGCTCGCCGCAAGGGGAAGCGCCCCCTGAGGCGGGCGGATCGCTCCAAAAGGGATCCCCCCCGAGGTGAGGGCTTCGACCGGGGCACTGCCTGTTCCGAACTGACGCTTGGCGGCGAGGCGGTGTTCCGGCCGCATATCACTGATGGCTCGCTTCAAGGTGCCAAACAGGAAGTCGTGAACCTGACGCTGCTCCCGGAAGCGCACCTCATGCTTGGTGGGGTGCACGTTCACATCGACGGCATCGGCGGGCAGATCGAGGAAGAGCACAAAGGCCGGGTGGCGGCCGTGATAGAGCACGTCGCTATAGGCTTGGCGAACGGCATGGGCGATCACCCGATCCTTCACCGCGCGACCATTCACAAAGAAGTACTGCAAATCGGCCTGGCTACGGGAAAAGGTTGGCTCGGCCACCCAGCCATGAAGCCGAAGACCATCACGCTCCCCATCGAGCGCAAAGGCCGCCCCAAGGAAGGCATCGCCGCAGATCGCGCCCACCCGCTCAAGCTGCCGATCGGGGGAGACGGCGGGAAAGGTCCGGGCGCCCTTACCATCGGACCGGAGGGAAAAGGCCACGGAGGGATTGGCCAGCGCGAGGCGCCGAAGCACCTCTTCAAGACGCGTGCTTTCCGTTCGTTCGGTTCGCAAGAACTTACGCCGGGCCGGCGTATTGAAGAAGAGGTCTTCCACGTCAACGGTCGTGCCTTCCGGATGCGCTGCGGGAAAGCACTCCGCGTTGTCTGCTAGCCCATTGACCAGCAGGCGCCAACCGGCCTCGGCGCCCCGAGGCCGGGACGTGAGCGTGACCCGCGCCACGGAGCAGATGCTGGCCAGCGCCTCGCCGCGAAAGCCGAGGGTGCCAACGGCCTCGAGGTCCTGCAGCCGCGCGATCTTGCTGGTGGCATGACGGGCGACGGCCAGGGTGAGCTCGGCCTTGGGGATACCGCATCCGTTATCGCGGATGCGCAACCGCCGCACGCCGCCGGCTTCTATTTCCACCTCGATGCGCGTTGCCCCCGCATCCAACGCATTTTCCACCAGCTCCTTGAGCACGGACGCGGGCCGCTCCACCACTTCCCCGGCGGCAATTTGGTTAGCGAGCTGCGGCGGTAGAAGGGCTATGGGCACGGCTAGCTCCGAGGAATAATCAGGACCTGACCCACGCGGATGCGATCGGAGGCCAGCTTATTGGCAGATTTCAATTGCGCCGTGTCCACGCCGTGGCGCGCTGCGATCGTCGACAGGGTATCACCGGGACGAATCTTGTAGCGGGGCGCCTCCGCAAGCTGACCTTCCTGCCAGGCCAGCAGCGTCCCCGGGGGGGGCGCCTCGGACAAATGCGCCTGCACCCCCTCAAAGATGGCCTCCGCCAGACGGTTTTGATGGCGCGCGGTGCGCAAGAGTCGGGCCTCTTCCGGGTTCGAGATAAACCCCGTTTCCACCAGAAGCGAGGGAATATCGGGGGATTTCAAAACCACGAAGCCCGCCTGTTCCACCTTGCGACTGTGGAGCCGGGTTTTGCCGCCCAAGGCCGCCACCACCCGCTCCCCCGCCAGCAAGCTTTGGCTGAGGGTTCCGGTCATGGCAATGTCGATGAGCACCTGCGCGAGGACCGGATCCCGATCCGCCAGGCTCACATCACCCACCCCGCCGATCAAATCGGATTGGTTTTCCTTAGCTGCCAGCCAGCGGGCGCTCTCGCTGGTGGCGCCGCGCTGGGAGAGGGCATAGACGGAGGCCCCCCGGGGCTTGGGCGAATCAAAGGCGTCGGCATGGATGGAAATGAAAAAGTCGGCGCGCACATCGCGAGCCCGGGCCGTGCGCCGGCGCAGGGGTACGTAGTAGTCGCCACTGCGGATGAGCTCACCACGAAACCCCGGAGCGCTATCAAACTTTGCCTTTAGGCGTTCCGCAATGGCCAGGACCACGTCCTTCTCCCGCACGCCTCCGGGACCCAGAGCGCCCGGGTCCTCGCCGCCGTGCCCAGCGTCGATGGCAATTACCACGTCCCGCCGCGCCGCCGTCGCGTTCGGTGCGCTTGGATTGGCCACCGCGGTGGGGGGCGCACCCTCGGGACGAAGATCCACCACCAGGCGATGCCCCATTCCGGCCACCGGATCCAGGGCAAAAACCGTATGTTCATGGGGCCCGGTGAGATCCAGCACCAGGCGAAGCTGGCCCCCGGCCTTTTCCGCACTTCTAACGCCCTGAAGCGTGGTTTTGGCTAAGGCCAGCCGAGCGGGGTCGTAGGCGAGGGTCCCCTGGTTGAGATCGATAACGAGCCTGGACGGATTCGCAAGGGGGAAGGCGGACCACTGGGCCGGGCCCGATAGATCCAGCACAAGGCGGGTATGCTCGGGGCCCGCGTGCGTGCGCATGCCCTCCACGGTCACCGCGGCCACGGGCCCCGCCCCCAAAAGGCCGGCCCACAGCGTCAGCGCCAGCATGGCTGACTGCGCAATACCCCTTAGGAATTGTCCCATTGGGAAAGGCTACCCCGCCCACTTGCCCGGCTTATGCCGATGCAGTCTGAGTAGTCCCCCGCCCTTTCGCAAGGGTTAGGGCGCGGTCAGGCTCAGCATGCGCCCCGCCCCCTCGGGCGCCAGGAAAAGCTCGAGCGTTGGGTCCGGCAAGGCGCCAGCGCCCCGCTCCGGCCACTCAAAGAACAAGACCGCCCCTTCCTGCAAAAGCTCGCGCAGCCCGAGCGCATGAAGCTCTTCCGGATCGGCCATGCGGTAGAGATCAAAATGGACCACGAGCCCATCCCTAAGGGTGTAGGACTCCATCAAGGTGTAGGTGGGAGACCGAACCGTCCCCTCGAAGCCCCGCGCCCGCAAGTAGCCCCGCACCAGCGTGGTTTTTCCGGCCCCAAGATCGCCGTGGAGGAAAATCACCTGGGGCGCCGGCAGCGCAGCAAGGCCTGCCCCGAAGGCGAGGGTGGCCGCCTCGTCGGCGAGGCTGTGGCGTTCCCCGGCCGCCGTCACGAGGCGTACGCCTGAAGCAGGGGGCCCAGTTCCGGGAACAGATCCCGGGCCAGCAAGCTTGGCCCCCGAACCTGGGCGGCGCGATCGCCGGCCGCGCCGTGAAGTTGCACCGCTGCCGTGAGCGCCTGGGCCGGCGGCAAGCCCTGGGCCCAAAGCCCTGCGGTGAGCCCGGCGAGCACGTCACCCATGCCCGCCGTGGCCATCGCGCTGTTGCCGCCCAAGCTGACAGCGAGGCCCGCGTCCTCCACCACCAGAGCGCCAGCGCCCTTCAACACCACGGGCACACCGTAGCGGAGTCCCAGCGCCTCCGCCGCTGCGTAGCGATCCGCTTCCACGTCGGCTGTGGGCTGGCCGAGCAAACGGCCCGCCTCCCCGGGATGCGGGGTCAATAGCCCGGGGAAGGGGAGGGGACCGGGCGATCGCGCCAGCAGGGTGAGCCCGTCGGCGTCAAACACCGTCGGCAGGCCGGCCTCCAGGACCCGGCCAAAAAGCCCTTGAGCCCAGGCGTCTAGGCCAAGGCCGGGCCCCAGGAGCACCACATCAGCCCGCGCCAGGAGCGGGTCGAGGTCTCGCCGATGCAGGACCCCCCGAACCATAAGCTCAGGACAGCGTGCCAGAGCCGGTGCGAGATGTTCCGGCGCCGTGGCCAAGGTAACCGCACCGGCGCCCGCGCGCAGCGCGGCCTCTGCCGCCAGCAACCCGGCGCCGCCCATGCCCGTCCCCCCAGCGACGACCAACACCCGACCAAACACCCCCTTATGGGCCGCAGCAGGCCGGGGGAGCGTCCCCGCGGGGATCGGTCCAAGCAAGCGCACGGTCCCCGGCGGGGGCAGGGTGGGCGGTGCGCAGGCAAGGTCCGCGTGGGTCCACTGCCCCACCCAATTCCGCGCCTCCCCCGTAAAAGCCCCCCGCTTAGGCAAAAGAAGGCTTTGGGTTACGGTGGCGCGAAGCACCGCGCCCGGGGCCGCACCCGTGTCCGCTGCCAAGCCGCTAGGTAAATCGAGGGCCAGCACTGGCAAGGCCAACGCATTGATGCGCTCAAAGAGGACCGCGAGGGACCCGGTGACGGGCCGGGCGGCCCCCGTGCCCAGCAGGGCATCGACCAGGATTTCATCCCCATGGGGATCAAAGGCTGCGAGGGGCGCTATCGCGACCCCCGCGGCCTCGGCAAATTCCTTAGCGCGGCGTGCGGTTTCCGTTTTCGGAGGCGCGAGATAATAGACCGTACAGTGGAGCCCACGCCGCTGCGCGAGACCAGCCAGCACCGCGCCGTCGCCGCCGTTGTGCCCCGGGCCCGCCAGCACGAGGAGCGTTTCAGCCCCGGGCCAGTGGCGACGCAGCGTGGCATAGGCAGCTTCCGCCGCCCGGCGCATGAGCTGGAGCGCGCTGAGCCCCCCCGCCTGAAGGGCGTGGTCATGGGCCTGGGATGCCTCCGCCGTATAGGCGAAGGCCAGCGCCTCAGGCAAGGAAGAGGGCGCCCCGGAAGGGGCCTGGGCAGATGACCACGACATGGGAAACGGTGTGCTCCTCACGGAAACCGGTGCAACGCTTGGGGGACCCCAGCGCACTGCGGCAGTATAGGCCCTCACTCGCCGTCCTGCAGATCGCTTCATGACCAACGCTTCAAACACCACCAAGGAGGCCCCGACCGCTGGCGACCTGGCGGCTTTGCGACGGCGCCTTGAGGGCTGGGCACGGGAGCTCGGTTTTGAGGCCCTCGGTATCACGGACCTCGACCCGGGCCCCCACCGGGCTTATCTAGAAGCCTGGCTCGCCGCCGGGCATCACGGCAGCATGCTTTGGATGGAGCGCCACAAGGCGTTGCGCACGGACCCGACCCTGCTCCAGCCAGGCACCTTACGGGTACTCAGCCTGCGCATGAACTATTTGCCCGCTGGGGATACCCCGGAAGCCGTGCTCGCGAACCCGCGCAAGGCCTACATAGCCCGCTACGCCCTCGGGCGGGACTATCACAAAGTGCTCCGGCCTCGCCTCGCCCGGCTCGCCGAGCGCATTGAGCGCGAGGTGGGCGGCCAGCACCGCGCCCTCACGGACTCCGCCCCCCTGCTCGAGAAGGCCTACGCAGAAAAAGGCGGCCTGGGCTGGATCGGAAAAAACACTCTTTTGCTCAATCAGGAGGCCGGATCCTGGTTTTTACTTGGGGAAATTCTCTCCACCGTGCCCTTTCCCGTCGACGCCCCGAGCACGGGGGACCCCTGCGGCTCCTGCTCGCGCTGCCTGACCGCTTGCCCCACGGACGCCTTTCTCGGTCCTCGCCAACTCGACGCTCGGCGCTGCCTCGCTTACCAAACCATCGAAAATCGCGGCCCCATTCCCGAAGCCCTACGCCGTCCCCTGGGCAATCGAATCTTCGGCTGCGACGACTGCCAGCTGGTGTGTCCTTTCACGAAGTTCGCCCAGGCCACCACGGAGCCAGACTTCGCTCCACGCCATGACTTTCAAGACGGCGAGCTGCTGGCCTTCTTTCGCTGGGATGAAGCCACCTGGGAAGCGCGCACCGCCGGCAGCCCCCTGCGCCGCCCTGGCTTTGAGGGCTGGCTGCGCAATGTGGCCGTCGCCCTGGGCAACGCCCCCTTCGATCGAGAAATCATCGCTGCCCTTGAGGCCCGTCGCGCCGAAGCGAGCCCCCTCGTGCGAGAGCACATCGACTGGGCCCTCGGCGAACAGGCGGCTAAGGCGCCCGGAAAATAGTGCGCCGGTAATGCGCCAATTCCGCGATGGAATCGCGAATGTCATCGAGCGCAAGATGGCGCCCCTGTTTCTGAACCCCCGCAAAGGCCTCGGGGTACCAGCGAGCGGCTAAGCCCTTCACGGTGCTGACGTCAATCAGGCGATAATGGAAGAAGGCCTCGAGGGTTGGCATGTGCCGACGAAGGAACCGCCGATCTTGATGAATCGAATTCCCACAGAGGGGCGCTTGCCCCGGTTCCGCATAGGCCTTCAAAAAGGCCAGCGTTTCCGCCTCGGCCTGCGCCGTGGTGACCGTACTGGCGCGCACGCGTTCCACAAGGCCCGAGGCCCCGTGGTGGGTCCAGTTCCACTCATCCATCTTGGCGAGTTCCGCCTCGCTTTGGGAAAGGGCAAAGACCGGCCCCTCGGCCACCACGTTCAAGTCGCTGTCGGTGACCAGGGTCGCGATCTCAATGATCACGTGCTGCTCCGGATCGAGCCCCGTCATTTCCAGGTCCATCCAAATCATGGGCGGCGGTGCAGCCATGGCGTTCTCCGACAAAAGCGCGCGATGCGCCGAATGCGGCCGAGTTTAACAGGGCTGACGCGCGGGCCGGAGCCGCGGGCATGACCGGGGCGATCGTGCTGTCTCACCTTGGCCACGAGTTGCTGGTGGCGCCGGAACCGAGCCTTCGCCCGACGCGCTGCGCCGTCCGGGGCACCCTGCCCCCCCTGGTGGCGGGGGATGAGCTGGAGGTGACGGAGCAAGACGGCCAGTATCTCGCCCTTGAGCGCCGGCCTCGGCGAACCCTCCTGGAGCGCCAAACGCCTCGGGGGCTCCGGCCAATCTGTGCCAACCTCGATACGTTGCTCATAACCTACGCAAGCGAACCGGCGCCGCACGGCGATCTCATCGATCCCCTGCTGGCCGCGGCCTTCGATGCGGGCCTCGCGCCCTGGCTCCTCCACAATAAAGCGGATCGATCGGGCCCGGAGGCTCAAGCTTTGAGCGATGCGTTCCACGCATTGGGCTTCCCCGTTTTTCACGTGAGCGCCCGCACTGGCGAAGGCGTGGACGCGCTCCGCCAGGCGCTGGCAGGACGCCGCGCCGCCTTGGCGGGCCAGTCCGGGGTGGGGAAATCGTCCCTGCTCAATGCCCTCCTACCGGAAGCCAACGCCAAGGTAGGCACGCTCTCCGAACGGCTGAATCGCGGCCTTGCCCGGGGCCGGCACACCACCAGCGTGGTCCGCCTCTACCCCCTCGGCCATGCCCTCGCCGATGGCACCCTAATTGACGCGCCCGGACTGCGACGCT
>JADHNU010000025.1 GCA_016779325.1 Pseudomonadales bacterium | reverse complement strand
GCGGCCCAGTCGCGGCTTGAGCCCTGGCCATAGTCGGCGCCGGCGATGATGCACAGGGGCTGGCCCCGTTCCATGTAGGATTCGATCACCTCCCACATGCGCAGCACCGTACCTTCGGGTTCAAGGCGCGCTAGGGAACCTTGGATGACCTCGCCCTTATCGTCCCGGCACATTTCATTAAGCAGCTTCGGATTGGCGAAGGTGGCCCGTTGCGCCGTTAAGTGATCGCCCCGGTGGGTGGCGTAGGAATTGAAATCCTCCTCCGGCAGGCCCATTTTCGCGAGGTATTCGCCCGCGGCGCTGCTCGCCAGAATGGCGTTAGAGGGGGACAGGTGATCCGTGGTGATGTTGTCCCCGAGCACGGCGAGGGGGCGCATCCCGCTTAGGGTCCGCGGTTTCGCCAGGGCCCCTTCCCAGTAGGGCGGGCGACGGATGTAGGTGCTTTGGGGGCGCCAGTCGTAGTTGGGGCTCACCGCATCGGTGACATCTTCCACCTTCAGGAACATGGGATCGTAGACGTCGCGGAACTGCTGCGGCTTCACTGCCTCCGCCACCAGGGCATCGATCTCCTCGTCGCCTGGCCAGATATCGGCGAGGCGGATGGGCTTACCGTCCGCATCGGTGCCCAGCATGTCCTTTTCAATATCGAAGCGGATGGACCCAGCGAGGGCGTAGGCCACCACCAGCGGCGGCGAAGCGAGGAAGGCTTGCTTGGCGTAGGGGTGAATGCGGCCGTCGAAGTTCCGGTTCCCGGAGAGCACCGCCGTGGCGTAGAGGTCCCGGTCGATGATCTCTTGCTGGATGGCCGGGTCGAGCGCGCCGGACATGCCGTTGCAGGTGGTGCAGGCAAAGGCCACGACGCCGAAGCCGAGCTGCTCAAGCTCCGGGAGCAGCGCCGCTTCCGTGAGGTAGGTTTTCACCGTTTTCGACCCGGGGGCAAGCGACGTCTTCACCCAGGGCTTGCGCGTAAGCCCGGCCCGGTTGGCATTGCGCGCCAACAGACCTGCGGCAATCATATTTCGGGGGTTCGAGGTGTTCGTGCAGCTGGTGATGGCCGCGATGATGACGGCGCCATCGGGCATCTCCCCGTCGCGCTCTTCATAGGGGGCAGCAATGCCGCGGCTCGCCAGTTCGCTGACGGGCAGGCGCGCATGGGGATTGGATGGGCCGGCAAGGGTGCGGGTGACGGAGGCGAGGTCGAAGTGCAGCGTCCGCTCGTAGTCCACCTTGGCGAGGTCGTCGGCCCAGAACCCACAGTGTTTTGCATAGGCTTCGACGAGGGCGATTTGCGCGTCCTCGCGCCCGGTCAGGCGCAGATAGGTGAGGGTTTGCTCGTCGATGGCGAACATGGCCGCGGTGGCGCCGTACTCCGGGGTCATATTGGAGATGGTGGCGCGATCGCCCAGGCTTAAGGAGCGCGACCCCTCGCCATAGAACTCAAGATAGGCGCCCACCACCCGCTCCTTGCGGAGGAATTCCGTGAGGGACAGCACCAGATCCGTGCCCGTGACCCCGGGGGCCAGCCGTCCCGTCAGCTCGACCCCCACCATATCCGGGGTGCGCATCATGGAGGCGCGGCCGAGCATCACCGATTCGGCTTCCAGGCCGCCCACGCCCACGGAAATGACCCCAAGCGCGTCCACCATGGGGGTGTGGCTGTCCGTGCCCACGCAGGTGTCGGGGAAGGCCACGCTATCGCGCACCTGTACCACGGGAGACATTTTCTCCAGGTTGATTTGGTGCATGATGCCGTTCCCCGGGGGGATCACGTCGACGTTATCGAAGGCGTCTTTGCACCAGTTGATGAAGTGGAAGCGATCGGCGTTGCGGCGCTCCTCCACCGCACGATTCTTTTCGAAGGCCCCCGCTTCGAAGCCGGGATGCTCAACGGCCAGAGAGTGGTCGACGATCAGCTGGGTGGGCACCACGGGATTCACGGCGGCAGGATCGCCGCCCCGCTCGGCGATGGCATCGCGCAGCCCCGCGAGGTCCACCAGGGCCGTTTGCCCGAGGATGTCGTGGCACACCACCCGCGCGGGGTACCAGGGGAAGTCGAGGTCCCGCTTGCGCTCAATCAGCTGAAGCAGGCTGGCGTCTAGGGCTTCCGGATCACACCGTCGTACCAACTGCTCCGCCAGCACCCGTGCCGTATAGGGAAGGGCGTCGTAGGCGCCGGGTTTGAGCGCCTCCACGGCGGCGCGGGTGTCGTAGAAATCGAGGTCAAAGCCGGGGAGGGGAGCGCGGTAACGGTCATTCATGAGCGTGGTGATCTGCTATAGCCCTTGGGAGCGCGGAGTTTAGCACTCTGCCCCTTGGCCTCGCAGGGGTGGTGAAGTTCTCTGCGCGCCTCTGCTAGGCTCCGAGGAGGGGGGTGCGTAGGGTGCCCGACCCATGCCGCACAGAAGGGGAGGATGCTGTGGCCATTGATTTTGAGATTCCGGCGGAAGCCAAGGTATTGCGGGAGCGGGTGCGCCAGTGGGTGCAAGACGAGTGCATGCCCGCGGAAAAGCGCCTACTTGACGGCGACGACTATAAAACCGTGCTCGGGGAGCTGCGCACGAAGGCCCGGGGGCAAGGGCTCTGGTGCCCCTTTATCCCCGAGGAATACGGCGGTATGGGGCTTGGGCCCCTGGCCAACGCGCTCGTTCAGATGGAGCTTGGGCAAAGCTATCTTGGCGCCCTGTCCATGAATACGCAGGGCCCCGACGACGCCACCATGATGACGCTCCTGGAGCACGGCACGCCCTATCAGAAGGAAAAGTTCTTAAAGCCCCTTTTGAACGGCGAGAAGCGCATTTGCTACTCCATGACGGAAAAGGCCGCCGGCGCCGATGCCACGGGCATGCAAACCCGGGCCGAAAAGAAAGACAACGACACCTACGTGCTGAACGGGGAAAAGTGGTTCTCCTCCGCGGCCAGCGTGGCCGATATCGCTGTGGTGATGGCGAAGACGGACCCGGATGCGCCGCGCCACCAGCAGTTCTCGACCTTTATCGTGGAGCTGCCTAACCCCGGCTACAACATCAAGCGGGATATCCCCACCATGGCCCTGGAAGGCCCCCTGTCCCATATCCTGGGTGGTGGCCACGCTGAGGTGGAGATTAAGGACCTCGAGGTGCCCGCGGAGAACCTCCTCGGCGGCGAGGGGAACGGCTTTAACATGGGCCAGCACCGCTTGGCCTATGGCCGCCTTCGCCACGGCATGCACAATGTCGCCATGGCCCAGCGCGCGCTCGATATGGCCACGGCGCATGTCACCCAGCGGAGCACCTTTGGCAAGGGCCTCGACGAGCGCCAAGCCGTGCAATTCATGCTGGCGGAGTGCGCAAGCGAGCTCTACATCGCCCGCCTCATGCTGTTGCACATTGCCTACAAAGCCGAGAACAAGATGGATATTCGGCAGGAAAACGGCATCGCCAAGGTGTTCCTGGCCAACATGGTGCACAAGGTGGTCGATACGGCGATCCAGCTCCACGGCGCCCTTGGCTATTCCCGCGACACCCCCTTGGCCGCCTGGTACACGCACATCCGTTCCCAGCGTCTGGTGGATGGGCCGGACGAGGTGCACAAGTGGACCACGGGCCGGAACGTGATCAAGGCCTTCAAAGCCACGGGCACCACCGCCGGGGCCTGCGGCGGCGATATGCTCTAGGGGGAGTCCACCATGACTCGTTTACAAGGGCGCGTTGCGCTCGTCACCGGCGGGGCGTCAGGCATCGGGCGTGCCTGCGCCGAACGCCTGGCGGAAGAAGGGGCGGCGGTGGCCGTCACCGATATCCAGGAAGCCTTGGGCCGGGAAGTGGTCGCGGGGATCGAAGCGGCCGGGGGTAAGGCCGCGTTCTATGCCCACGATGTCACCTCCGAGTCGGCCTGGGAAGCGGTGGTGGCTGCGGCCCAAGCGGAGCTTGGCGGGTTGTCGATTCTGGTGAACAACGCCGGCATTGGCATCGGTGGCAGCATCGTCGACATGACGCTTGCGGATTGGCAGCGCCAGCAGGCTATTAACCTTGATGGGGTATTCCTTGGGGTGAAGCATGGTATTCGCGCCCTGCGTGAGGTCGGCGGTGGCGCCATCATCAACCTCTCCTCCGTGGCGGGGCTGAAGGGGGCCGCGAATTTAGCGGCCTACAACGCCACCAAGGGCGGGGTTCGCCTCTTCACGAAGGGTGTGGCACTCGAGTGCGCGCGCTCGGGCTGGAACATCCGCGTGAACTCCGTGCATCCCGGCATAATCGATACGCCTATCTGGGGCAAGATCGACGCCGTACCCCTCGCCGAGGGGGCGAATACGGTGGATATCGACACCATGGCGGCCGTTGCGGTGCCGCTCGGGCGCACAGGAACGGCGCGGCAGATTGCCGATGGGGTCGTGTTTTTGGCGAGCGATGAAGCCAGCTACATTACCGGCACGGAGCTGGTGATTGATGGCGGGATGACCGCCTAAAGCGCTACTGCGGCAGGGGGCGGCGGGGGGCGCTCGTGAGCGCTTGCTCAGGCGCCTCCCGCCGCAGAATCAAGGTCCGCACGCCGTCACTGTCGTAGAAGTTCACCCAGTTTTCCTGGCTTGGCCAGAGTGATAGGAGCGCCTCATGGCGCACCTGGGCGATGGCCTCGCCCTGGTCGCCCGGCAGGGTTTCGTAGATCCACAGCAGGCTGCCGTCCACTTCCACCCCTACCAGTGCCTTGTCTAGGGGTTGGCCCTCCGCGGTGCTGAGGCGAAAGGTTTCGTGAACGTAGCGGGCGAAGGCCCACTGCCGGGCCGTATCGCTGCGGAGGATGGCCTCCGCCCCCGTCACCTCCTGCGCCGCATGCTCGGCGTCATGGAGGTAGAAGCGATGGGCGATCTCGATCTCATCGCTTCGCGGGTTGTAGCGGAGGGTGGTGAGCGCAGCCCTCTGCTGATGCGCGCCCAGGGGCGCGCAGACCAGCAGCAGAAGCAGGAGCAGCGCACGGGTGCGCATAGCGCGCTTACTCCTCGGTCATGGGTACGGCGTCGTCCGCCACGCTCTCCGCGCCCTCGGCCGGGGTGGCATCGGGGGTATCGGTTTTCCGCTCCACGCGCAGATCGCTCATGAGGTTCCGCTCCTTGCGCTTGTAGCGGTACATCTCGAGGCGGGACGGGACGAACTGCCGTGGGTAGTGGTTGTTCTCCACGTTGGCATCGGCCGTTTCCCAGTGGGGATCGACGATGATCTGGGCGATCTCCTTCTCCCGAATCAGTAGCTTGCGCACGGCCTTGGGGCTGCGACGCCAGATCTCTGCGGGCATGCGGAGCTCTTCCTCCGACCCATCGGCATAGGTGATGCCGAGAATGACCGGCATGACGAGGCCGCCGAGGTTAGAGAACTCTAAGATGTAGTAGTTGGCGTTCTCTTCCACGGCGCGCTCGTAGACGCGCCGGGGCCACTCGGGATCGCTGTCGTTCTTATCCACCAGGCCCTCAAGGAATTCATCGAAGCCGTTTCGATCCTTGTTGGTGACCGTGAACTCGTCGTTCTCCGCGTAAAGGTCCTTCAGGGACAGATCGCGGTCCGTGCGCAGGGTGAGCCCTGCTGCTTCGTTCTTAGCGCCAAAGCGATAAACGGGCTCGGCGGCCTGTTGATCGCGCTCCCAGGCCTTTTCGATTTCCGGGTTGCTCGTGTCCAGGCGCATCTTCACTACCCGATCGAGGCTGATGTCGACGTGATCGGTCGAGTAGAACCAGCCTCGCCAGAACCAGTCGAGGTCAACCCCGGAGGCCTCTTCTAGGGTGCGGAAGAGATCAAAGGGGGTGGGGCGCTTGAACTTCCAGCGCTGGGCGTACTCTCGGAAGGCAAAGTCGAAGAGCTCCCGACCAAGGATCGTCTCCCGGAGGACATTCAGCGCCGTTGCTGGCTTGGCATAGGCGTTATTGCCGAACTGAAAGATGGATTCGGAGTTGGTCATGATCGGCACCTGGCGGCTGCTGGTCATGTAATCGGTGATGTAGCGGGGGTCGCCCCGATCCGAGCGCATGCCCTCGCCCCACTCCATTTCCGCCAAATGCTGGAGGAAGGTGTTGATGCCTTCGTCCATCCAGGTCCACTGACGCTCGTCGCTGTTGACGGTCATGGGGAAGTAGATATGGCCGATCTCGTGAATAACCACGCCAATGAGAAATTCCTTCTCTCCCCGGGAATAGGTGCGGTCGCCATCTTCGTGCGGGTCCGTGCGCGGCCCGTTGAAGGTGATCATGGGGTATTCCATACCGCCGACCGGCCCGTTTACGGACTGGGCCGTGGGGTAGGGGTAGGGGAAGCTGTAGCGGGAATACACCTCCATGGTGTGGATCACCGACTCCGTGGAGTAGCGGGACCAGAGGGGCTCCCCTTCCTTCGGATAAAAGGACATGGCCATGACTCGGTCCGGGGCAACCCCTTCGCCGTCCTGGGCGTAGCCCTGGGCGTCCCAGATGAACTTACGGGAGCTGGCCCAGGCGAAATCACGCACGTTGTCGGCCTTGAAGCGCCAGGTGCGGGCCGCCGTGGCGCGTTGCCCTTCCTTCGCAAGGGCTTCCTCGGCGGTGACGATAAAGACGGGATCCTCGGCCGTTTCCGCGGCTTTCATCCGCGCCCGCTCTTCGTCGCTCATGACGTCTCGGGGGTTCTGGAGCACCCCCGTGGCGGCCACGACGTGGTCCGCCGGGACCGTGATGGCGACTTCGTAGTTGCCAAACTCGAGCGTGAACTCTCCGTTTCCAAGGAACGCCTTGTTGTGCCAGCCCTCGTAATCGGAGAATGCAGCCAGCCGCGGATACCACTGGGCCAGCAGGAAGATGTCGTTGCCGTCCTCGGCGAAGTGCTCGAAGCCCGCCCGGCCGCCCGTGGCGTTGGTTTCCTGGATATTGAAGGCCCACTGAATGCGGACTTCCGTTTCCTTGCCTGGGGCAAGGGGCCTCGGGAGGTCGACGCGCATGAGCGTATCGCGCACCACATAGGGCAGAGCGGCCCCTTTGCCATCGGTGACGGCGCCGAGGTCGTAGCCCCCGGGGACATCCTCCATGAACTGCTCGCGGCGCAGGGTCCGGTAGGTGATGCGGTCTTTCTCACCGAAGGTGCGCGTTAGGCTGTCGTCCGAATCAGGCCTAAACCGGTTCTGGTCCATCTGGAACCAAAGGTAGGCCAGGGCTTCGGGACTGTTGTTGTGGTAGCGGATCCGCGCTTCCCCTTCGATGCGCCGGCCGTCCTCAAGCAAGGTCACGTCGATGTCGTAATCGACTTGCTGTTGCCAGTAGGCGGGCCCGGGGGCGCCGGTGGCGCTTCGCGTAGCCGTCGGTGTGGGCCAGCTTTCGTCGAGTTGCCGGAACTTATCTTCGAAATTATTTTTGGTCTGGGCGATTTGCCCCTGCGCCGGGGCGAGGGCAAGGGCAAGCGTAAGAAGGGCAAGGCGTCGCATGAGGGAACGCATGGGCAACTCCGCTACTGAGCACGAGGGGCGGAGCGGCGTAACGCCGCACCAGGCGTAAAGCATAGGGGTTTTAGGGCCTTAGGCCCAGGGCTAGGCGCCGGCGCGCTGGCGCGCGAACAGGCTGACCGCAAGAAAACCCACGAAGGCCACTAGCACCCAAGCGGGGATGCTAAGGCTAAGGAAGGTCCAGGTGACCTCCGCGCAGTTGCCCGTGCCGAGCACCATGGCCTTTAGCACATCGCTTAAGGGAAACACCTCGAGCATGTACTCCAGCCCCGGTCCGCAGGCGGGGATCTCGTCCGCAGGCAGGCTTTGTAGCCAAAGCTGACGCAGGGAAAAGCCGCTGCCGATGACCGCAGCGCCGCCCGTGGCCAGGGCCCAGCGGCGGGCTTGCCGGCCATGAAGGGCAGCGGCCAGGGCAATCAGGCCGACGATCACCACCCAAATGCGCTGCATCATGCACAGGGGGCAGGGGTCGAGGAGATAGACGTGCTCGAGGTATAGCGCGAAGGCCATGAGCCCGGCGCTGCCTAGCGCCATGGCGAAGAACAGGGCGCGAGGCGCGAGGAGGCTGTTCACAGATCCACCACGACCTTGCCGATGGCTTCCCGGTCCATGAGGGCGCGGAGGGCTTTGCCCCCTTCGGCCAGGGGAAAATGGGCGCTGATCTTGGGCCGGATGGCGCCGCTCTGCCAAAGGGCGTTGAGCTCGCGCCAGTTCTCCGCGTCCGCCGCGGTCTCGCGCCCGGTGAAGGCGCCGTAGAAAACGCCCACAACCTGGCACCCCTTAAGGAGGATTAGGTTGATGGGGGCCTTGGGAATATCACCGCCGACAAAGCCAACCACCAAGATGCGACCGTTCCAGGCAATGGAGCGGAGGCATTGATCGAAGAGGGGCCCGCCCACGGGGTCGTAAATGACGTCAGCGCCGCGCCCATCGGTAAGGGCTTTCACCTTCTCCTTCAGATCGCCATCGCTGTAATCGATGACCTCATCGGCGCCGGCTTCGAGGGCCGCCTGGCGCTTGCTTTCCGTGCTCGCCGCGGCAAGGACTCGGGCCCCCATGGCCTTGCCGAGCTCTACCGCAGCCAAGCCCACCCCCCCGGCAGCACCCAGCACCAGCAGGGTTTCCCCGGGCTTCAGCTGGCCGCGCTGCTTCAGGGCGTGGTAGCTGGTGCCGTAGGTGGTGTTCCAGGCGGCCGCCACGGCCAGGGGCATCCCCGGGGCGACCTTTCGCAGACGCTTGGCGTCCACGAGGAGGGCCTCCGCCAGGGCCCCATGGCCTGAGCCTCCGGCCACCCGATCGCCGACGGCCACGTTCGTGACCCCCTCGCCCACGGCGCTGACCACGCCGGAGAACTCCCCGCCGGGGGCAAAGGGGAAGGGGGGTTTAACCTGATATTTGCCTTCGATCATGAGGCAGTCGGGGAAGTTAATGCCCACGTGGCGGATCGCGACGCAGGCCTCCCCGGGCCCCGGGGTCGGCTCAGGCAGCTCCTCGAGGACCAGGCTTTCCGGTGCCCCTGCGCTTTTGCATAACAGTGCCTTCATGAACCGCTCTCCCGGCTGTACGTAGTCTGCCCAGTGTAGCCTTCCCGCGCGGTTACGGGGAATCGGCGCCGTGCTTCCAAGCTTCGCAGGCGGCCTCCAGTGCGGGAAAACGCGTCAGGAAAACCGCCTCGATGGTGGGCAATGCGTCCTCAAGAAGCGGCGGCAGCGCCTGCAGCGCGCCAAGGCGCGGGCGGCGCTGGCTGATTCGCTCGAGGGTGGCTTGAATGGCTTCCCAGTGACGATAGCGCGGTAGGACGCGGTGGGTTGCGAGGGCGGCGAAGGTTGTCCGGGCAGGGGCGGGCATGAGGGCCTCGGATTCGCGAAGCTCTTGGATTACCTCCTCGCAAAAGGGCTCGAGATCGCTTTGCGTGAGGGTAGAAAAGTGGCGGGCCAGGCAATGATCAAAGATCACGTCTAAGGCGATGGGCATAAAGCGGCGGAGGGGCGCGGGGGCAAGGCCCTTGAGTTCGCGGAAGACGGGGTCGCTGTCCGTGAGCCGGTCAATAAACCGATGCAGAGCGAGGCCGCGAGCGAGCCCCGGGGCATGGGGGCCCGGTAGGGGGCCGGTAATAAAATCGCCAAGGAAGGCGCCTAGGCGCAGGTCTCGGTCCGGCCCGGCGAGAACGAAATGGCCGAGGTAATTCAAGCCGCTCCCGTAAGAGGGAGCAGGGGCTGCTGAAGGTAGGCCACCCGATAGTCCGCGAAGCTCTGCGTCTCCTTCGCCTCCAGGGCGGCCTGTTCCTCAAGGGAGAGAACCGCGAGGCGCGCCTGGGCCACTCGCTCGGCGTCGCTGAGGGCCAGGGCGCGGAAGGTCTCTCGGTGCTGATCGCTGAGAGCTTGGGTGAGGGTCAGGAAGCTGTCGTCCATTCGCGCCATCTCGCTCAGCACGGCTGCGCTGGGGGTGAGGGACGGATCGGCCAGGGCGGCGACGGCGGCATCGAGCGCTGCGCTGTGGCCGGCCGTGTGCTGGCTCCGATCCAGGGCCTGGGCCAGGGGCCGGGCCGCCTCGAGCAGGGGCTGGCCGAGGCTTTGAAGCGTTTCCTGGCCCTTTGCCGTGGCCAGGCGAAGGGCGGGGTCCCGTCCCCGCTCCACCACGGCGCGGTGCATGACCGCGAGCTGGGCGATTTCCTCTGGGGTGTCTTCGGGGCTTGGGAGCAGCAAGCAGAGCAGGAGGAAGGTATCGAGAAACTGGATCGTGGGTTCGTCGATGCCGAGGGGTAGGAAGGGGTTGAGATCCATGCAGCGGACCTCGACATACTCTACCCCTCGCTCCCCGAGGGCGTGCAGGGCGCGCTCGCCCGGACGAATGCTGCGCTTGGGGCGGATCGTGCCGTAAAACTCGTTTTCAATCTGCAAAAGGCTCGTGGAGAGCTGAATGAACTCCCCGTCGCGCTCCAGACCGTAGCGCTCGTAGGGGCCGTAGGGCTGAGTCAGGGCGCCGTGGAGCGTGCGGGCATAGGGCGCCAGGCCGTTGTAGGACACCTTCAGGGTTGCCTGGGCGTCGCTCTGGTAGCCAAGCCCCCCCATGCGAAGGCTGGTGGCGTAGGGCAGGGCCAGGGTGTCCGCTCCGCGCTTGCTGAGCTGGTGCGGGCGGCCCCGGAGAAAGCCTTCATAGACCGCCGGGGACGCGCCAAAGAGGTACAAAAGGAGCCAGGAGTGGCGCCGAAAATTTCGAATCAGGTCGAAGTAGCGCCGCGTGCGATACGCCTGATCGGGCGCGCCTTGCCCCTCTTCCTCCGCGAGCCAGGTCCAAAAGGCGTCGGGCAGGGAAAAGTTGTAGTGAATACCGGAGATGGTTTGCATGGTCCGCCCGTAGCGTACGCCTAGGCCGCGGCGATAGACCGTTTTCGCCATGCCCACATTGGACGTGCCGTAGCGGCCGACGGGGATCGCGCTATCTTCCGGAAGGCGCCCGGGCATGCTGGCCGCCCAAAGCCGCTCCTCCCCGAGGCAGTGATACACAAATCGGTGCGTATCCCGAAGCTGGGCCAGCGTTTCCTGGGCCGAGGGAGAGACCGGCGTAATGAGTTCGAGCTGGGCTTCGGAGAAATCCGTGGTGATCGTGGGATGGGTCAGGGGCGAGCCCAGGCAAACGGGGTGGGGCGTGGCCGCCAGCTCGCTGGCGGCGTCCACCCGAAGGCTTTCCTTCTCGATGCCCCGGAGAAGCTGGTTGAGACCAGCTTCAGCGCCGGTCTCAAGGGCTCGTAGGCGTGCTTCCGTTTGCTTGTCCACCTCACCCCCCCAAGCCAAGGCGTTGCTGACCCGGCTGGGACGGCAACCCGTGGGGCGCAGCGCGCCCGCGGAGGCGAGAGGTTAGCAGCACGGTGGGCCGCTGGGGAGCCCAGGGCCGAAGCCCTAGGCGACGTCCGGACCCGCGGCTTTGATGGCGTCGGCCACGGCAAAGCGTTCGAAGTTCTTCGCGAACTTCTCCGCCAGCGCGCGGGCAGCGGCGTCGTAGGCGGCGGGGTCGGCCCAGGTATTCCGAGGATTCAGGACCGCATCGGGGACGCCCGGTACGGCCGTGGGCACGGCCAGCTTGAGCGCCGGGATAGCCTCCGTGGCGACGCCGTCGAGGGCGCCGCTTTGAATGGCGCTCACCACGGCCCGAGTTACGGGAATGGGGAAGCGCTTGCCCACGCCATAGCCACCGCCGGTCCAGCCCGTATTGACAAGATAGACCTTGGCGCCGAAGGCCTCGATGCGCTTAATCAGCAGGTCGGCGTAGACGCCGGCCGGCCGGGGGAAGAAGGGCGCGCCGAAGCAGGTGGAGAAAGTCGCCCGATAGGCCTCCGTGGAGCCCACTTCCGTGGAGCCCACGGCCGCCGTGTAGCCCGACAGGAAGTGATAGGCCGCCGCTTCCTTAGACAGAATGGAAACGGGGGGCAGGACGCCAGAAACGTCGCAGGTCAGGAAGATAATGGCCTTGGGCTCGCCGGCGCGGTTCTCGTCCGCCCGCAGCTCGATATGCTCCCGGGGATAGCACGCGCGAGAGTTTTCCGTCAGCGTGGCGTCGGTGTAATCGGCTTGCCGCGTGGTGGGATCAATCACCACGTTTTCAATGATGCTGCCGAAGCGGATGGCATCCCAAATCACCGGCTCGTTTTCCCGGGACAGGTTGATGCACTTTGCGTAGCAGCCCCCTTCGATATTGAAGACCGTGCCTTCCCCCCAGCCGTGCTCATCGTCGCCGATGAGCAGGCGCGTGGGGTCGGCGGAGAGGGTGGTCTTCCCCGTACCAGACAGGCCGAAGAACAGGCAAACATTGCCTTGCTCGTCGACATTCGCGGCACAGTGCATGGGGAGCACGTCCTTTTCCGGCAGCAGATAGTTCTGCACGGCGAACATGGACTTTTTCATCTCCCCGGCGTATCGCATGCCGGCGAGGAGCACTTTGCGCTCAGCGAAATTGAGGATCACCGCACCATCGGAGTGGGTGCCGTCACGCTCCGGGTCGCAAACAAAGCCCGGCGCATTGAGAATTTGCCAGGGCGCCTTGCTTGCGGGGTTATACACGCTTGGGCGAATGAAAAGCAGGCGAGCAAAGAGGTTATGCCACGCGGTTTCCGTGGTGACCTCGATGGGAATGTAGTGCTCCGGATCGGCACCCACGTGGAGGGTGGAAACAAAGCGTTCCTGTTCTCCGAGGTAGGCCGAAACCCGATCCCACAGGGCGCTGAAGCGCTCGGCGTCGAAGGGGCGGTTTACCGGGCCCCAGTCGATCTCTGCTTCACTGCCCGGCTCCTTGACGATGAACCGGTCCGCCGGAGAGCGGCCGGTGCGAGCGCCGGTTTTGACCACCAGGGCCCCTGTGTCGGCGAAGCTGCCTTCGCCCCGTTGCACCGCCAGCTCGACCAGTTCGGCCTCAGCTAAATTGTGGTGCACCACCGCATCAGAGTGGGTCGTATCCATTGCCATAGGGAACCTCGTGCTAATCGCCAGCGATGACGCGCGTGCTCATCGTTTTATTCTCGCCTTGCCTGCGGGCGCGGGTTAGGCGGCGTGACCGGTATTGCCTCTCCGAGACGGGGCAGCGCATGCCGGTCCGAAGGGCGCGAAGTATGCCAGAGCATCCTCCCCCTGGCGAGCGCCCCTCGGGCAAGTCCTGGCCTCAGTGCGGGCCCGTGGGCTTTGGCGCTGAGGTTTGCTCCAGCAGGGCGAAGTCGATGGGGTCAAAGCGATAGCGGGCCAGGCAGAACTGGCAGGTCATGACAATCTCGCCGTCCTCATCGAGTATTTCCTGCAGCGTCCCGGGCGCCATGGCCGCGAGGGTTTCTCGGGTTCGCTCTCGAGAGCAAGTGCATGCAAACGCGAGAGGGCGAGGGGGATGGAGCCGGATATCGTCTTCGGGAAATAGGCGCGGTAGGAGGGCTTCTGGCGCCAAGGCGGCCAGTTCCTGATCCTGCACCGTGTCCGCCATGATGGCCAGGCGTTCGAACCCTTCGGGCCCCGTGTCGCCGCCGGGCAGGGCCTGCAGAAGCAAGCCTTGAACGCCGTGGGTCGTGCTCAGCCAGAGGCGGGTGGGCAGTTGCTCGCTCTGGTGGAAATAGGTTTCCAGCGCATCGCTTAGGCGTTGTCCTTGAAGTCGGACGATCCCCTGGTGGGGTTCGCCCCGGGGCGGCCTGAGGGTAATGGTCAGGAGGCCCTCGCCGAGGAGTTCGAGGGGGGTCTTCACGAGGGGGAGGGGCGCATCCTCATCACGAAAACGCACAATCCCACGGAGGGCCTGGGTGCCACGCACCTCGGCCATGACGGCACGGATGGGGCCGTCCCCGGTCGCCTGGAGCGTAAGCGTCCCCGGATACTTCAGGGTGCCCGACAGGAGTGCGGCGGCGGCCAGCGCTTCCCCGAGCAGGGTGGCCGCAGGGTCGGGATAGGGATGGAGGGCGCACAGGGCTGCCCAGCAGTGGTCGAGGCGAACCGCCTCGCCGCGGATGCCCAATTCCTCGAAGTGAAAACGTTGTCCGATGTCGTCCTGGGCCATGGTGCCTCCTAGGTTGGGGGCGCGAGCCTGCCCGGCTCCCGCGCCTCGCGCAAGGTTCCGCCCTGGGGCTGGGCTTGGGCTTAGGCGTCGCTCTGCCCCCCGTCCCGCTTAAGCGCCTCCAGGGCGCGGCGATCGTCGCGCCCTGGGCGGCCTAGAGGATGGGTGAGCGCCATGCGCTGTGCCTTGCGCGCCGCCGCGGCCGCCTCTCGCGCCTTAAGGCTTTCCGGTGCTTCGAGGTAAAGCTGCGCGGCGGCCTCCGCCCGCCCGCGGTGATCATCGAGCGCGAGCACGGTGACCGTTTTTTCGTCGAAGCCCTGGCGAATGGTCAGCTGATCGCCCACGACCACGGTTTTAGCGGCCTTGGCGCGCTGGCCCTGGCAGTGGACCTTGCCGCCCTCGATGGCGGCCTTGGCCTTAGCCCGGGTGCGGAAGAAGCGGGCGGCCCAAAGCCATTTATCTAAGCGAACCGCATCAGCCATGAAAGAGGGTGCCAGAGAAAGGCCAGCAGGGGCTGCTATGCTAGCGCGGCCCAAGGGGAAAGGCGAAAAGGCGAAGCGATCGTGAAACTTCCAAAGATCCTGGCGCGGGAGGAGGTGGCCCGGTCTGCTCTGTTTCGTATCGAAGCCCTCGAGCTGGAATTCAGCAACGGCGTGCGCCGTCGCTACGAACGGCTGCCCGATTCGGGGCATCGGGCGGTCATGCTTATTCCGATCACGGAAGACGACAAGGTGCTGCTCATTCGCGAGTACATGGCCGGATTTCATGCCTATCGCCTGACCTTGCCAAAGGGCGCCGTGGATGCCGGGGAAACGCTCCTGGAGGCTGCGCAGCGCGAACTGCGCGAGGAGGTGGGCCTACGCGCGGAGCGCCTCACCCCGCTCAAAACCCTATCGGTCGCGCCGGGGCACATGGGGTTCTCGATTACCGCCGTGCTGGCGGAGGGGTTGACCCCGGACCCCCTCCCGGGCGACGAGCCCGAGCCCCTAACGGTGGTGCCCTGGCCCCTCGATCAGCTCCCCGCGCTCTACAGCTTGGACGATTTTGACGAGGCCCGGGCCATCGCCGCCTTGCAGCTTGCGGCCCTCCATCTGGTCGATCGCCTATGAGCGCCCCTGATCCCTTCAGCGAGGCCTGGGTGACCGCGCTGCTGGCGCTGGTTTTCGAGGCGGGCGAGGCCATCCTTGCCGTCGCAAAAGACGGCGCCTTGGGCGTCGAAGAGAAGGCCGATGCCTCGCCCGTGACGGCGGCCGATCACGCCGCCCAGGCCGTGCTGAGGGCAGGGCTCACCCAGTTGACCCCAACCTGGCCTCAGCGCTCGGAAGAGCTCGCGCCCCCGCCGCCGGCAGAGCGCGCGCAGTGGGATCGCTTCTGGATGATCGATCCCCTCGACGGCACCAAGGAATTTCTAGCGGGCAATGGCGAATACACGGTTAACCTGGCGCTTATCGAAGGGGGGCGGCCCCTGCTCGGCTTGGTGGGCGTGCCCGCCCGGCAGGAGGTCTACTTTGGTTTCGTGCCCGAGAGACGTGCCTTTAAGGTGGATCGGGCGGGGCAGCGCATCCCCCTTCGGGTGCGGCCCTGTCCGGCGGCGCCGGTGGTGGTCGCATCCCGGCGCCACCGGGGGGCGGCGCTGGAAACCCTGCTTGAGGCCCTCGCTGCCGTGGCGCCGTCGCTACAAACTCGGGCCGTGGGAAGCGCCCTAAAGCTTTTGGTGTTGGCGGAGGGGCAGGCCGACGCCTATCCGCGCCGGGGCCCGTGCAGCGAATGGGATATTGCCGCGGGGGAAGCGGTGCTCCTGGCCGCCGGGGGGCATCTGCAAACCTTCTCCGGCCAGCCCCTTGCGTACAACAAGCTGACCACGGACCTGAACCCCGATTTTTGGGCCGTTGGCGATGGGTCCGGGCCCCTCGCGGCGGTGCTGCGGCGTCAGTCCTAGGCGATTTCCACCAGCTCGATGGCGAAGGTCAGCGCCTGTCCTGCCAGCGGGTGATTCGCGTCTAAGGTCACCGCTTCGTCGGTCAAACCCACAACTTTGCATTGCACGGGATTGCCGGCTTGATCTTGCAGTTGAAGATCGAGGCCGATGGATAAGGTCAGATCCGGAGGGAATTGGTTCCGCGGTAGCTCGCCCACCATGGTGTCATCGCGTTCGCCATAGGCGTCGGCGGGTTCGATGCGCGTACTGCAGCTTTCCCCGGGGGCCAGGCCGCGCACAGCCGCTTCAAAGCCGGGAATAATCTGCCCTTCGCCGAGGGTGAATTCCAAAGGCTGGCGGCCCTCGGAGGAATCGAAGCGCTCGCCGTTATCGAGCGTTCCCGTGTAATGGACGCGGACCGTATCCCCGTTTTGTGCCGTGGCCATGGGCCTCTCCTTTCGGTCTTTTTCCTAGGGCTTTTTAGCGATGCGTGACCAGTGTGTCATGCCCTGGGGGCGTGAGTAAAAACTTACGCTTCCGGGGGATAAGTCATCGCGCTGGCCTCTTGGCGCCGTTCGCCAGTCGTGCGAAGCTCAAAGCGGGAGAAATTTAGGGGAGGTAAATCAAATGTCCGACTCACCGGATGACAAAACCACGGCCCGCCGGCTTGCCATATTGATGGCGACGCTCGTGGTCACCACCTTTGGCGTAGCGGGCTTGGTCTCGATCGTCATTTAACGGGGCTCCGCGGGGCCCCTGGGGAGGCCCCCAGCTTTGCCCAATGCTGTTATGCCCGTTCGCGAGGTTGCTGCCGCCCGGCAGGCGCTCAAGCGTTTTCTTGGCCTGCCGGGTCGCCCCGTAGTTCTGACCGGGGCGGGGTGCTCTACCGACTCCGGCATTCCCGATTATCGCGGACCGAATGGGGCCTGGCGGTCGCGCCAACCGATCCAGTATCGGGACTTTCGTCAGCGCCTCGAGGCGCGGCAGCGTTATTGGGCGCGTAGCATGCTGGGCTATCCGCGTATGGCGGAGGCGTCGCCTAATGGGGTGCACTATGCCCTCGCTGGCCTAGCGCAACGCGGGCTCCTGGGCTTATTGGTGACACAAAACGTCGATGACCTCCACCGCCGGGCGGGCCACGGCCGTGTGCTTGACCTCCACGGCCGAATCGCTCGGGTGCGGTGCCTGGCCTGCGGCCATCGATCGCCAAGAGCCCTGCTGCAGCGGCGCTTGGAAGCCCTCAATCCGACTTTCCTCACCCCGCCCGCGGGGGGCATGCAGGTGGCGCCCGACGGCGATGCGGAGCTGGACGATACCGCGCGCCTTGAAACGTTCCGGGTGCCGCCCTGTTCGCGCTGCGGGGGCGTGCTGAAGCCCGACGTGGTGTTCTTTGGGGAATCCGTACCTGGGACGCGGGTGCAAGCCGTACGCGATGCGTTGCGTGAGGCGTCCGGGCTACTCGTGCTGGGTTCTTCCCTGGCCGTATTTTCCGGCTTCCGCTTTTGCCGCGATGCAGCAGCGCTCGGAAAGCCCATCTTTATCGCGACCCAGGGCGTTACGCGGGGAGACGAGCTTGCGCAGCTAAAGGTCGACGTTCCCCTAGGGGAGCTTTTCTCTGCATCATAAAAAAACCCCGGCGGGGCCGGGGTTCGTCGAAGCCACTGAGCGCTACTGCGCGGCGTAGTAGCGGGACAGGATTTTGATGTCCTGATCGCTCAGGCCCTTGGCCTGCGCGCTCATGATCATGTTTTGCCGCTCGCCGGAGCGATACTTTTCCAGCTGCTTGTGCAGGTAGGACGGCCACTGTCCGTTGATGTTGGGGAAGGTGGGGGCGGTGCCCTTGCCGTTGAGCCCGTGGCAGGCCAGGCAGCCCTTTTCTTCTGCCAGCTGGGCGCCCAGGGTGGCGACGTCGTCGGCGGGGCGGTCGCAGGCAGCCAGCAGAATGCAGGCGCTGGCGATAAGAGAAAGCTTCAGTAGGGATTTCACCATGACGGGACGCTCCTCAACGCTGCGCAGCAAAGTAGGCGGCAAGATCTTCCATGTCTTCGATCGACAGGGGGCGCGCCTGGCCATTCATTTGGTTGAAGTGTTCCGTCTCGGCTTTGAAATACTTCAGCCGATCCACGATGTAGGCAGCCTTCTGCCCCGCAAGGTGGGGATAGCGGTCGTCCTTGCTGTGGCCTTCGGGGCCATGGCAGGTCATGCAGCGGTGTTGCCAGGCAAGCGCTTGGCCGTTTTCCGCGTCGGCAGCGCTCACGCCAGCGGCGAGCGAAAGCATTAGGGTCAGCCCGAAGGCGCGGGTACGGCGCATTAGCAACATCCCTCCTCAATTAAGCGTCGCACATTTTAGGGGGCGCCCCGTGATATTCAAGGTGCAAGGGGCGAGGGAATGCAAAAAAGCGAAAAATTTCAGGCGCTAAGGGGCCAGGGGGGCAGCACCCGGGCCTGCGCTAGGGTCCGAAGCTGGGTGATTAGCATGATTTCGCTGTCCCGGCAGGCGGCGAAGCCGGCCTGGCGCAGGGCGATGGTACTCAGCTGCGTGGGCGGCGGGGCCCGGTCTCGGCCCAAGCCGAAGAGCATATCGGCGTAGATGGGGGAGTCGCCGACCAGGGTGGCAAGGTCCGGCGACGCCAAAGCGTGGTCGGCGCGGAGCTGGTGCCAGAGGGCTGCGTGCTGTGGGAGCCAGGTCGCGAGCGCGCGAGGGTCCGGGGCGCCGGGGCGGAGCCCCAGGGCCGCGGTCAGATCGGGCCAAAGGTGATCCCACTGGAACACGTCGCCGTTGCTGACGTTAAAGGTTTGATTTCGCGCGGCCGGCGCATCCAGGGCCCAGGCGAAGGCCTCGGCCAGGAGCGTTGCATCGACGCCGTCCATGGGGCCGCAAACGCCCCCGGGGAAGGCGAAGGGGGCATCCAGCGCGGCGCAGAGGGCGCCGTACACCCCAAGGGTGGTCAGCACGTCCATGGGGGCGCCAACACTGGGACCGAAGATCACCGGCGGGCGCCAGAGGGTGAAGGCGAACCCTCGGGCCGCGGCCTCTGCCCGGAGCCGGTCTTCCTGGAGCCAGTAAAAATTCTCGTGGGGGTCCCGCGGCCGGCGCTCGAGCCCGGGAATGCGCATGGGGTGGATATGGGCGCCGTAGGCCTTGGTCCCCTGAAGGAGGCTGACATGTTCCAGGGGATGGCTTGCCAGCCCCGCCAGGCAGTGGCGCAGCATGGTGTCGTTCCGCGTCATTTGTTCCTGGGATCGCCAGCCTTCCAGCAGCCCCGGTGCTTCGTAGAGGGCGGCGTAGATCAGATGGGTGACTGGAGGTAGGGCCGCCAGGGCGTCCACGACGTTGGCGTCGGCGAGATCGGCCGCGAGGTGGCGCGCGCTTTGAAGTTTTGGGGGGCGGCGGGAGAGGGCAAGCACCTCCGTGTCCGGCAGCCCCTCGAAATGAGCGAGGGCGGCTTGCCCGACCACCCCGCTGGCTCCGGCGATAAGGATTCGCCGTGGCGTAGGGCTCATGGAGCTGGAGCGCCGAGCGTCGCCAAGTAGGCCAGCACGTCCCGGCGGTCCCGGGCGGTGCTGAGGGTGCCTGCTAGCGCCCGCATTTGCTGACCCCGGGTATCGGCGGGGTCGAAGCCTCGGCGCCCCGCGGCGTAATGCTCAAGCTGCGCTTCCAGATACCAATCGTTCTGGCCCGCAAGGGGCGGCGCCTCGAGCGCTGCCACGCCCTCTCCCTGGGTCCCGTGGCAAGCGGCGCAGGGCGCATAGAGGGTCTTGCCCCGGCGGGGGTCGCCGCCGGTTAGGGTTGGGGCTGGGGCTGGCGCCTCAAGCGACGCGGCCCAGGCCGCGGCCTCGCGCAGTTCCGCGTCGTCGCCCAGCGCTAAAGCCATGGTGCGCATGACGTCGCCATGTTCGTCTGCCTCCGCTACCCCGCGCCAGCCCGCACGAAAGGCGCGGAGCTGATTCTCGAGGTGCCAAGCGGGTAGCCCCCCCAGCCGTGGCGCCGCCACCCCCGGATTCCCCTGGGCGTTTGCGCCGTGGCAGGTAATGCAGAAGGTGAAGCGCGCATCCGCGACGTCCACGGGCGGGGCGCCGTAGCTCGGTGTGGCACCAAGGCCTAGGGTGAGCAGTGCGAGCGTCAGCAGCGTTTTCATGGCCTTAGGATCCGGGGCGGGCGAAGATCGCTTCCACTTCCACCAGCATCCCTGGCGCTGCGAGCTGGGCCACGCCCACGGCGGAGCGGGCCGGCAAATTGCTGCGCCCCGCTGCCTCGCCAAACACCTCGGTGTACGCGCGCATAAAGCCGGCGAAGTCCATGCGTCCGCCGTTATGGGGATCGGGCACCAGGAACACGGTCATTTTAACGATGTCGTCCCAGCGAAGCCCAAGATCCTTCAGAGATCCTTCCATTGCTTGGAACACGCTGCGCGCCTGGGTTTCCGTGTCGCCCCAGAATTCAGCGCTAAAGCGCTCCGCTTGGGGGTTGGCGGGGGCCGGTGTCTGGCCGCTATGCCAGACGAGCTGGGTGCCCGGGGGCACTTCGACGGCGCGAGCGATGGGAAAATCGCTGCCCTGCAGCCCATGTTGAATCCGGTGGTCCGCCGCCCGGGCGGGGAGGCTCGCGCTGAAGAGGGCGAGCGCGAGGAGCGCGCCGGCGCGGGCCAGTTTAAGTGGGCGTTCCATGATCGTCTCCTTGCCGCTAAGCGTTCTGGGCGTCGCCGCGCAGTTCGGCCTGCACCCGTTGATTGATATCCGCCATAGCCAGATGGGCCGACCGCATGGCGCCCTCCTGCCACCCCGTGTGGTAGGTCACCTGATCGCCAATAACGTAGTGTCGCCCCGCGGGCTTCAGAAGGCGCTGGAAGTGTTTTTCTGCGTCTTCCCCGGACCATTCAGCGGAGCAGCCCATCATGTGGTTCATGCGGTGCCAGGCCACGCTGATGCCGTTTTCGATGTACTGCGCCCAGCCCGGATGGATTTTGTCTCCCTGCCGAAGCACCTCCCGGTAGCGTTCTTCCGGGGTCATCTTGGTGAAGTAGGCGCCGGCGCCGGGGAAGAAGGTGTAGGCCCCCAGGAGGATGCCCTTTTCGCTGTGGAAGCCGTGATTCGGATACCAAATCTGCGTAATGGGTTGGCTGGTCCAGCTAATGCCCCCGTAGATGCGGTCGTCTTCCCAGAAGCGCTTGGAGGCCTGAAGTCCCATCTTGAACAGTTCGCCCCGCTTCGGCGCCGCAAGGGCCTCGACGTAATCCTTGGGAAAATTGTGGCGCAGCCCCAGCAGTAGGTGGGTGGGAATGCTGTTGAGGACGAAGTCGCCCTCTTCCGTTTTCCGTTCCCCTTTCTCGATATAGCTCACCCGAACGCCGCGCGCCGTGAGCTCCACACCCTTCACCCAGGCGTTGAGCTTCACCAGGTCACCGACCTCGCGCATAAAGCCGTTCACAATGTGGTCCATGCCGCCCTTGGCCGTCAGCATGGTGCCGGCCTGATCGGAGCCCTCATTGAAGTGCATAGCCCAGCGCCAGAAGCTGGCGTCCATGAGTTCGGAAAAATCGAAGGGGGTGTGGTGCTCGCCATGGAGGACGAAGCTGCCACGCTTGTAGCCGCCGCGGGAGGAGCCCGCGTAGAGGTGGTTGTCGTCGAGATCGCCGAAGGCCTTGGCGAGGGCAAGGAGCCGCTCGGTATCGATTTCGCTGATGGGCGCATCGAGGGCCGTCGCCGAGACCGATTTGGCGAGCAGCTCGCTCATGAAGCCTCGGGTGTCGGCGATGTACTGGCGCTGGCGTACGGGTTTGCCACCGAAGGCGTTGTCGTCTTGGTAGTAGGCGTTCCGGTTGTCATTGTTCCAGAGCTGCAGCTCGACCCCCAGGGTGCGGCAATAGCTCATGAGCAGGGTGTGGTCTGGAGGGATGCGCGCGGCCCCAGCATTGAAGTAGAGGTCTTCGTTGTCGTCGAAGCGGCAGATTTGGGTTTGACCGAGCTCGTCGACCCGGTCGCCATGACGCAGCGTCAGGTTGCGGCCCCCGGCACGGGAAGAGGATTCGAGAATGGTGCAGTCGTAACCGACCTTTCGGAGCTCGTAGGCGGCGGTGAGGCCCCCGATGCCCGCCCCGAGAATGAGGACTTTCCGTTTGGCGCCTTGCAAGGGCGCGAGCTGCGCAAGGGGCGCGGCGCCGGGGGTCGCCATGAGCCCCAGGGCGCTGGCGACGCGGTACACCGCGCCCGAGCCGCCGGCGGCGCCGACCAGTTCCAGAAAGCGTCTTCGAGACACCGTCGCCATGGTGCGCTCCCTGGCGATGAACAGAGCCGCCATTGTGCACCAAAACGGCGCCTATGCCCCGTTTTGAGCCGGCGTCTTAGGGGGCAAGCCTCGATGTTTCATAATTTGCCCACTTTGCGCGCGGGCCCTTTAGGAGGCGCTTTCCGGTCCGAGGAGGTCGGCGTCTATCGCATGACCTTTTGCCCGCTTGGCGGCAAGGTAGCGCGAATTATGGGGCGAGACCCCAGCTACGTGCTGCTGCGCATCGAGGATTTTTACCCCGGCGGCAGTCAGGTCCGCGATCTTCTTGGGGTTGTTGGTCATCAAACGGCAGGCTCGGTTCCCCAGGCGCCAGCGTAAGATTGCTGCGGCATCGGCGAAGTCGCGGCAGTCGTCCGGGAGCCCCAGGGAGCGGTTGGCTTGGTAGGTGTCTTCCCCGTCGTCCTGCAGCAGATAGGTTGCGGCCTTGGCCCAGAGGCCGATGCCGCGCCCCTCATGTCCGGCCATGTAGACCAGATACCCCCCGCTCTCCGCGTTCGCCATGCGCTGTACGGCAGCCGCCAGTTGGGGCCCGCACTCGCAGCGCTGGGAGCCAAGGACATCACCCGTTAGGCAATTGGAGTGGACGCGTACAAGGGGGGTCTCCGCGTGATCGGCATTGCCAAATACCAGCAGGCTATTGACGGCCATGGACGCAGTCAGGCTCGCGAAGTCCTTCGCCGCCCCCTGGTTGCGGAGCTCGTCGGCCAGGGCCTGCACCTCATGCAATTCCGTGCGCCGCACGAAGGCGTACCACTGGGCTTGGGTCTCGACGCCGTCGAGCTTCAGCGGTAGGGGAATGGGGCCAAGAATTTCCAGGGCGCCCGGGCTTTGTGCCTCCGCGAGGGCCGCTGACAGGGGTGCCCCCGCGTGATCGATACGCTGAATCTTCCCCTCAGCGAGCAGTTTCTCCCGCACCCGCGGATCGATGTAGGTAAACATAGCGGCCCCCTTTTAAGGCCGCGAAGCATAGCCCCATCGGCCGGGAAAAACGATGCGGGCTCAGCTGACGTTCCGGTCCGTGTCTTTCCAGAAGGGGGCTCGGAGTTCGGTTTTGAGAATCTTTCCGGCGCCTGAGAGGGGCAAGGGTTCGCGGCGGAAGGTGAGGCTTCGCGGCACCTTAAAGCCCGCGATGTGGCTGCGGCAGTGGGCAACCAAGTCCGCCTCCGTGGGCGGCGCTGCGGCGCCGTCTTGGCTGAGCACGACGATTGCGTGGACCCGTTCCCCCCAGTCCGCATCGGGCACGCCGATGACCGCGCACTGGTCCACGGCGGGGTGCAGCATGAGAACGTTTTCCACCTCCGCGGAGTAAACGTTCTCACCCCCGGAAATGATCATGTCCTTTACCCGGTCGACGATGGTCAGAAAGCCGTCTTCGTCCAGCCGCCCCCCATCGCCCGTGTGGAGCCAGCCGGAGGCCAGGGTCTTGGCGGTTTGCTCCGGTAAATTACGGTAGCCCAACATGACGTTGGGGCCCCGCGCGCATACTTCTCCGACTTCCCCCCGAGGAACGGGCCGGTCGTGTTCGTCCAGGATGGCCACCTCGACCCCGGGAATAGCTTGGCCGGCGCTGGTGAGCTTTCCCGCGAAGGGGCTCGCGGGATCTACCGTGTGGTACTCGGGGGCCAGCATGGTGATGATCGGCGCGGCTTCCGTTTGCCCGTAGGCTTGGTAGAAGCGCGTGTGCGGGAGCGCCGAGAGGGCTTGGCGAATGACCGCTTCGGGCATGGGCGACGCCCCGTAGAGCACGCCTTCCAGGCTTGAAAGATCGTAGTTCGCGAGCGTGGGATCGTGCACCACGCGATTGATCATGGTGGGCACCATGAGCATGCGTTGAATCTTCTCCCGTTCGATGGTGGCCATCACCTCCGTGGGCTCGAAGGCCGGCAGGAAGTAGTTGGTGCCCGCCATGAGGAGCATGCCCACGGCCATGCACCAGTCTGCAATGTGAAACATGGGCGCAACGTGGAGGCAGCGGTCCCCCGGCTGCAGCTGCAGAATCGGCGCGGCCTGCATGGCGTTCACCAACAGAGCCTGCTGGCTGAGCATGACCCCCTTTGAGCGCCCTGTGGTACCACCGGTATAAAAAAGGCCCGCAAGATCGTTATTGGAGCGGCCGGCGTCCTCCATGGGGTTTGCCTGGGCGAGGGCTTCCCAGTGGGTGGCGCTGCCGGGTAGGGCGACCTCACCGAGGGTCAAGACCGTTTCAAGGCTGGGGAGTTCGCTGCGGAGGCCCTCAATCGTTTCGGCGAAGGCGGCATCTACGCACAGCACCTTGCTTTCCGAGTCCGTCAGCCAATGGACGATCTCCGGCCCCGCCAGGCGGGTGTTTACGGGCACGAAAACCCCGCCGACCCAGGCCACGGCAAAATAGAATTCGTAGTAATAGGCGGAGTTCAGCGCCAGTACGGCGACCCGGTCGCCCGGGCCCACGCCGAGCTGCGCGAGGCCCCCGGCAAGGCGCGCGACCCGGTCCGGGAAACTGCCCCAAGGCTGATGGCGAGCCCCCTGGCGCAGCGCATCGCCGCGGGGGTTCAACTGGGCTGCGCGGCGTAAGGCGGCAGTCAAGGAAAACATGGCGCTCCTCCCAAGTATTTCGCGTTAGCATAACGAAAAGGCCTGGGGGGGGAGCACGGTATGGGCGAGCAGCGCACACCGAAATTAGTGGGATCGCCAAGCGCGATCGACGCCGCGTATTTGACCGCCGTGTTGCATTACGCGGGCTTCCGTGATGCCCGCTTGGCGGGCTTTCAAGCCAGCAATATCGGTACGGGGCAAGTTGGGCAGAACGTGCGCTTCACCCTCGATTACGCAGCGGGCACGGGCCCGGCGACCCTAGTGGGGAAGTTCGCCTCGGACGACCCGGCCAGCCGGCAAACGGGCATTGCGCTCCAGAACTACCTGAAAGAAGTGCGTTTCTACCGGGAACTGGCGCCCACCTTGAGGGTCCGTATTCCCGCCCTCTACTTCGGCGAAATCGACGAGGACACCCACGAGTTCCTGCTTATGATGGAGGATATGGCGCCGGCGGAGCAGGGCGATCAGCTCGGGGGCTGTAGCGCCGATGATGCGGCCCTCGCCCTCGAGCAGGCGGCTCATCTTCATGGCCCTCGCTGGGGGGATGAGGCCCTCAAAGGCTACGATTTCCTTGGCGGGCTTGATGAAGCGGGGGGGGCTGCGGCCACCCTGGGCCTTTGGGATACGGCCATGGACGCCTACCTCGAGCGCTACGCCGATCGGCTGAGCAGTGACGACGTCGCCATGACCCGTGCCCTGGGCGCGCGCTTTTCGCGCTATCTGACGCCGGAGCCGGGCCCCCGAACGGTCACCCACGGCGATTTCCGCCTCGATAACATGCTCTTTGGCCGGGCGCCGGGCGCCACCCCTTTGACCATCGTCGACTGGCAATCGCCGGCGCTCGGGGTGGGGCCTGCGGATGTGGCCTACTTTATGGGCACCTCCCTCGAGCCGGGCCTGCGAGGTCAGGAGGAGCGGGCGCTCCTCCGGGTGTACCGGGATGTGCTGAAAAGCTATGGCGTTACCTTGACGGAAGACGCGCTCTGGCTTGCCTATCGGCGTGCCAGTTTTGCCGGGCTGGTGATGGCCGTGGTGGCGTCCATGATCGTGGGGCAGACGGACCGCGGGGACACCATGTTTATGGCCATGGCCCAGCGCAGCGCCGTCATGGCCCGGGAGCTGGAAGGGCTGAAACTCCTGGCCTAGGGGTGGCCCTCGCCGGCGGCTCCGGGGCCTAAAAATTCCGCTTCGCGCAGGCGAAAAGTCGTCGTAAAGTCGCGCATCGACCCACCCCTGCGCGAGGCTTCCCATGCTCCTTGCGTTGTTAATCGTTGCCTACATGGCAGCCACCCTTGGCCTAGGCCTGCTTGCGCAACGCCGAGTGCACACGGCGCGAGACTTCATGCTGGCGGGCCAGCAGCTGCCCCTCATCATGGTGGTGACCACCTCCTTTGCGACCTGGTTTGCGTCGGAAACGCTGCTCGGGGTGCCGGCCAAGGTGCTCGAGGGGGGCCTTGCGGAGACGGTAGAAGACCCCTACGGCGCGGGCTTTGGGCTCGTGCTGGTTGGGATGTTTTTTGCGTCCCGGCTCTACCGCCTTCGCCTGCTTACGATTGGCGATTTTTACCGTCGCCGCTATGGCCGGGGCATCGAGATTTTCGCATCCACGGTGATTCTGCTGTCCTATCTTGGCTGGGTGGCGGCGCAGATTACGGCCCTGGGCCTGGTGCTTGAGGTGCTCACCCAGGGGGCGCTGAGTACCGCCGATGGCATGGTCGTGGGCACCCTGGTGGTGTTTATCTATACGGCCCTTGGGGGCATGTGGTCCATTGCGCTCGCGGACCTCTTCCAGATGACCATTATGGTGGGGGGGCTGACGGTGATTGCCGTGCTGGCGGGCGAAAGCGCCGGGGGGGCAGGGGCCGTGTGGCAGGAGGCCCAGCATCGCGATCTGCTCCGCTTCTTCCCGGAGGCGAGCCTATCCGCCTGGCTGGCCTGGTTGGCCGCGGCGATCACGCTGATGATTGGGTCCATCCCCCAGCAGGATGTCTTCCAGCGCGTTATGGCCGCGCGCGACGAGCGCACCGCCACCTTGGGACCCATCATCGGCGGGACCGCTTACATGGCCTTTGCTGCGGTGCCCATATTCCTCGGCGTAGCCGCCATGATGATTCTGCCGAGCGCGGAGGCGCTCTTCGCCGAGGATCCAGAGCAGCTCATTCCCACCCTCGTGCTCACGACCATGCCCTTGGCCCTACAGGTGCTGTTTTTCGGAGCGCTTTTGAGCGCAATCATGTCGACCGCATCGGCAACCTTGTTGGCCCCGACGACCACCTTTGTGGAAAACATTCTGCTGAATATTGTCCCCTCCGCCGCGGCCCATCGCTTGAAGTTACTGCGCTGGTCGCTGGCGCTGTTCGCCCTGGCGGTGCTGCTCTATGCCCGCGCCATGGAGGGCACCCCCATTTACGATCTTGTCGGCAAGGCCTATCAGTTTCCCGTGGTGGGGGCCTTCTGGCCCCTGGCTCTCGGGCTTTACTGGACTAAGGCTTCTCGGCAAGGGGCTTTGTGTTCCATTGCGGCGGGGCTTGGAGTGTGGGGCGTGCTCGAGTTTTCTGACTTTGGCGCGATCCTGCCCTCCGTGCTCGGTGGTTTTTTGGCCAGCGGCTTGGGCATGGTCCTCGGTTCGCTGCGCTGGCCGCAGCAAGACGCCGCGCCTGTCGAGCCCTAGGGGACGGGCGCCGTCCCCGCCCGGCTATGGGTGGGGAAGATGAGCGCGTCCGTGGCAAACCCTGCAGCGTCGGCGAGGGCGAGCGCTTCGGCTTGGGTGGCCTGGGGCAGGCTCGGGGTCCGCGCCAGAAGCCAGAGGAAATCGCGGTTCGGCCCCGAGACGAGCGCCCAGCCGGCGCCCTGGTCCAGGGCGAAAATGACATACGCCCCGTAAAAGGGTCCGAAGAAGCTCACTTTGAGGTGCCCCCGAGTGGGATCGCCCACGGGAAGGGCCCGCCCCTCGGCGATCTCCCAGCCGTCTTCCCCGTAGCCTGAGTTACGAACGGAAATGGTGCCGTCGGCCGTCAGCGCGTAGTCCGCGCGCACGTCCGATAGGCCCCGCTCAAAGCTGTGGTCCAACCGCGCAATCTCGTACCAGGTGCCCAGATAGGCTTTCAGGTCGAAGTTGTCGATGGGCGTGATTCCCGCCGGCGCGCTGGTGCATGCGGCTAGGCCCGCGAGCAGGAGCAAGGTGGCGAGGCGACGGAACCAGAGCCGGTGAAGGGCCATGGGCTAGCCTTTGGGCTGGGGGCGAATGTAAGTGCCTTGGGCGACGGCGACGGTTTTGTCCTCCGCGTCGTCCACCCAGCAGCGGATGCTGCCAATCACGGACCGTTTACCTACATGGTGAAGATCCGCTCGGGCGAAGACCGTATCGCCCTGGGCCGGGCGCAGGTAGCGAATCGAAAGCTCGCTCGTAAGCGCCATGGGCTCTAGGCCTACGGCGCCAAAGAGTGCGTACCAAAGCACGGCGTCACAGAGCCCGAAGATTGTCGGTCCGCTGATGATGTTTCCCGGGCGCCGGGCGCGCTCATCGGGGGTGAGGGCCGCGAGGGCCCAGCGGTCTCCCACCTCGATGCAGCGCTGGCCGGAAATGGGGAAGGCGTCTTGAAGGTAGGCGTTGATTTCGTCGGCGGTGATCGCAGCGCGCATAGGGTATCTCGAACCCGGGAATCAGAGACCAGCATGGGCAAATTCAGGGCGAAAAAAAAGGCGGCCTTGCGGCCGCCTTTTGGGTGAGCGCAAGAAGCGCTTAGAGGTTGTAGGTCAGACCGACCTTGATCATGCGACCGAAGGGGCTGTGGGTGTAAGGATCGTAGTTGAGATCCGTCTGAGCCCGCGGCGCCAGATTGTCGAAGAGGTTAAACACGGAGAGGTTCACCCCGAGCTTGTCTTCCATCAGGGAGACGTTGTAGTTCACATCCACCGTGAAGTGGTCATCGATCGTCTGGAGGTCTGCAATGGCGCCTTCGTCGTCGTACTCACCCCAGTAGCGGCCGGTCACGGTCATCCGATGCGCATCGCGAGAGAAGCGCGCGAAGACGTTGCCCTGGAGGTCCGTGATCGGCGTGATCGTGTTGCGGTTGTCGTTCAGGTTCCCCGCGAAATCGCCGCCGCCGATCAGGAACACGCCTGCGACGTTCTCGAAGTCACCCACATCATATTCGTGGGTGTAGGTGCCCTGCGTACCGATCTCTAACAGACCAAAGTCCGTTTCGAAGTCGTACTGGCCGAACCAGTCGATGCCGGACGTGGTGATGTCGCCGCCGTTGATGTAATTGATCCGGATCCGCTGGATAGCCGACAGCGTACCTTCCGAGCCGGGCTGGAAGATCACCTGCTGCTGCAAGGAGTTACAAGCGGTCGAGCCGTCTCCGGCTGCTCCCGGCGCACAGCTGTTGGTACCGTAAGCGGACACCACGGCGTTGAAGTTCTCAACCTGGAGCGGGTTCTCGAAGTCAAAACGCCAGTAGTCGAGGGAGCCGAAGAAGTTCCCCTTGTCTAGCACAATACCGAAGTTGCTGGCGATGGCCGTTTCCGGCTCGAGGTCGGGGTTGCCGGTGGTGTCCACGGCCTTGAAGGCGTTTGCCGGCGCCGTGAACTGCAGCGACGTGGTACGGCCTTCGAGGAAGTTCTGCGGGGGGCCGCGGAACGTCGTGGAAACGGAACCCCGAAGGGTCACGGCGTCCGTTGCTTGGTAGCGCAGGGCCAGCTTGGGATCAACCGTGGAGCCGACATTGCCGCCGTAGTCCTCAAAACGCACGGCCAACTGCGCGTTCAGCTTCTCCGAGATAGGCAAGCCCAGTTCGGCGAAGGCGCCATATACAGTCCGCTCCGTATCCGCCGGGAAGGTGCCGGACAGGAAGGCGAAGAGGCCCGTATCCGTCGTCAGGCGGGACTGGGTGCAGTCCAGCGTATCCGTATTCCCGAGGGTCACGGAGACCGGGTCCACGAAGGGGCAGGGATTGATGGTCAGGTCGTTAATTGCCGCGGGGGCGAGCGAGAACTGCTCGTTCCGCGTTTGGATCCCGGCGGCCCAACCCACGGTGCCGCCACCGAGCTCGATCGGCAACTCCCCGTCGAAGGTTGCATCGAACACGAACAACTCGTAGGAGGTCTCGGAGCTGAGGTCCGTTTCGAGCCAGGGCTGAAGCTCCCGATTCATACGAGCCAGGTCCGTGTTCACGTTGGGGTTCACGTAGCCGTTGACGGCGGACTGCTCAAGGCCATTGGAGAACGGCGTGTGGTAGAGGCAGCCGCCCTGACCGGGCGTGCCATTAACCGGATCGCAATTCGGGCCACCGAGGCCATCGAGGGCGAGAGCCAGGCGCTCCACATACATGTCCGGGGTGACGTTGGTGCGATCGCGCTTGGACCAGGACACCGCGACGTCGAAGCCGAGTTGCCCGTCGAAGAGCGTGCCGTCGAGGCCTGTCGCAAGGCGATAGGTATCGGTTTCGCGCTCACCACGACGGGGCTCGCCATTGATGTAACCACCGGCGCCGGCGTGACGCGTCAGGGGGTAAACCGCGATGGTCGCGTCAGGCAGCAGCCCCGGATTCTGCGCGATCAGGTCCTGCACCCCAGGATGGGTGACCGGCACGAGGCGGTCCGGCCCGAAAAGAGACTGGGGCGGATAGGAGGGCGAGGTGGCCCACTTCGGAATTTCCATGCGGGAGTAGAGCGCTTCGATATGGAAATCGATGTTCTCCGTGACCGCGTAGTTGGCTTCCATGAAGCCCTTATAGGTGTCCTGCTGCTCAACCAGGTTGTCGTAGTTCGTGAACTGGAAGAAGCAGGTGTTGGCTGCCAGGGTGTTCCCGAAGGCTTCGCAGGCGGGGTCGGGTACACGGCCAATGATACCTACGGTGCCCGTTGCCGGATTGACGCCCACGGGAAAAATGGTCCCGGGGTTACCAATGGACGAATAACCGCCCTGGGGGTTGGCGCTTTGGGGACGCACGGCCCAGTCGAGATCACCCAAGCGGACTTCACTGCGGCGCTCGTACTCGAAGGCGCCAGTCACGTGCCAGCGATCGTTCCCCGTGCCGAGCATAATCCCGGCCTGGTACTCGCCGTCAGACTCTTCAAAGGCTTGGCCGGAAAGACGGAACTCTGCGCCTTCGAAGTTGTCCCGGGTGATGAAGTTCGTGACCCCGGCAATGGCGTCGGAGCCGTAGAGGGCGGCGGCGCCGTCCTTCAGCACTTCGATCCGGCCGATGGCAATGGACGGAATCGCGCTGATATCGACGCCGATATTGGCGTCAGCCACGTGGCGACGGCCGTTGAGCAATACCAGGGTTCGAGCGGAACCCAGGCCACGAAGGTTAATGGTTGCCGCGCCTTCGTTGCTTTGACCGCCCGAGGCGTTGAATTGGTTGGTTTCACCGATATTGCCGTTGGAAATGTTCAAGTTCCGGATCATCTCCGTGATCGTGGGGTTACCCACGTCCTGGAGGTCCTGGGCGCTGAGCACGTCTACGGGCAGAGCGGTATCTTGCGGCGTGCCGCGGATAAAGGAGCCGGTGACTACCACTTCTTCAATGGCTTCCTCGGCAAATACGAGTGCCGGTGCCGATAGCATCGCTGCGGGCAGCGTGCAGGCGGCAATGGCCCGACGTAGGGACAGCTTGGACATCGTTGGTCTCCCCTGCTTTTTTAGTCAGCCAAGCTGCCGAGAGGATCTCGTGCGGGGCTTGGCCGCGAGGGGCGCACTGGGAGAGCAGTTGGTTTTTGGCGTCTCCCCCAAGGCGCCGGAGGGGGAGAATCATTTTCGAAACATTTAGTGTCAAGGCGGCTACGGCGGGGGGGAATGTCAGCTTTACCTACAGGTTATTATTTGATGCCTTGAGGGTAATGGTAATAGAAAAATAAGTTTTTAAATCATTTGTTTATGAAAAAAGAAGGGATTTGCTTAAAATTTGAGCAGAAATAGTTGGCGCGAATTGCGAGCGTAATTGAGTAAAGGTAAAAAAAAGGCGGCCGCCAGGGCCGCCTTTTTTTTGTTAGAACAAACGCTTAGAGATTATAGCTCAAGCCCACTTTCACCATGCGCCCGAAGGGGCTGTGGGTGTAAGGATCGTAGTTCAGGTCCGTCTGGGCCCGAGGCGCCAGATTGTCGAACACGTTGAACACGGAGACGTTTAGGCCAAGCTGGTCGTTCATCAGCGTGGTGTTGTAGTTGAGATCGATGCTGAGGTGCTCGTCGATCGTTTGCAGATCGGCGATGGCGCCTTCGTCATCGTACTCACCCCAGTAACGCGCGGTCACCGTGAGACGGTGGGTGTCCCGGGTCAGGCGGGCAAACACGTTGCCCTGGAGTTCGGTGATCGGGGTGATCTCGTTCCTGTTGTCGTTTAGGTTGCCGGCAAAGTCACCTCCGGCCACCAGGAACAAGCCGCCGTCCGTGGTGAAGTTATCCACGTCGTACTCGAGGGTGTAAGTGCCCTGGGTACCCAGCGCTAGCTGGCCGAAGCTCGTATCCCAGTCATACTGACCGAACCAGTCGATTCCGGACGTGGTGATATCCCCGCCGTTGGTAAAGACCCGAGAGATCCGAGTCAGCTCATTGGGCGCAACGGTCCCGTCATCCGCCGCATTTGCCTGGAAGCTGATTTTCCCCCGCAGCTCATCACAGGCCCCCGAGGCCACCGCCGGATCGGCGCAGCCGTTAGCGGTGTAGGCCCCGACGATCCCGTTAAAGTTTTCAACCTGTAGCGGATCCGTGAAATCAAACTGCCAGTAGTCGATGGAGCCGAAGAAGTTCGGGTAATCGAAGATCACCCCGAAGTTCGATGCCACGGCCTCTTCTTGGGAAAGGTTCGGATTTCCGTTGGTGTCGATCGCCTTGAAGGCGTTCGTCGCGGCCACGAAGGACAGCGCCGTACCCCGCCCTTGCAGGAAGTTCTGCGGGGGGCCCCGGAAGGTGGTGGAGATGGAGCCACGCAGGGCAATGTTGTCGGTGGCTTGGTATCGGAGCGCCAACTTGGGGTCGACGGTCTCGCCTACGTTGCCGCCATAGTCCTCGAAGCGCACCGCCAGCTGACCGGTGAGTTTTTCTGAAATCGGCAGACTCAGCTCTGCGAAAGCCCCGTAGATCGTTCGCTCCGTGTCTCCCGGAATAGTTCCCGACAGGAAGGCGAAGAGCCCTGTATCCGTGGTCAGGGCAGACTGCGTGCAGTCCAGCGTGTCAACGTGGCCGAGGGTTACGGAAATGGGATCGATGAACGGGCAGGGATTGATCGTCAGGTCATTGATGTCATCGGGGTCGACAACATACTTTTCCTGCCGCGCCTGAAGCCCGGCAGCCCAGCCCACGGTGCCACCGCCAAGCTCAATGCCCGTGGTGCCATCAAAGGTGGCATCAAAGACCAGAAGCTCGTAATCCGTTTGCGTGCGCAGTGCACCGGTATCGAGCCAGGTCTGCAGCTCCCGGTTCATGGCCACGAGCTCAGGATTGGCATCGGGATTCTGGAAACCCGTGATAGAGGACGTTGCCCAGCCGTTGCTCAGCGGCGTGTAGTAAAGGCACCCGCCTTGCCCCGGCGTCCCCGTGGCAGGATCACAGTTCGGGCCGCCTAGGCCATCAAAGGCCAGGGCCATACGCTCGACGTACATGTCCACCCCCGTCGTCGCGCGCTCGCGCTTAGACCAGGATAGGGCGATGTTGAAACCAAGCTCATCATTAAAAGCCGTGCCCTTCAGGCCGCCGGCGAGGCGGTAGGTATCGGTCTCCCGCTTAGCCTGACGAGGCTCGCCGCCAACGTAGCCCGCGGCGCCCGCGTGGCGAAGCAGCGGGACGATATAGGCAGTGTCGTCGGGGATCAGGCCCGGATACTTGCTTTGGAAATCGATGACCCCAGGGTGATCCATTTCCACCCGGCGATCAGGACCGTAGAGGGCCTGCGGCGGGTAGGACGGGGACGTCTTCCATTCCGGAATCTCCATCTTTGAGTAGAGGCCTTCCAGATTGAACTCGACGTTCTCGGAAATATCGTAGGTCACCTGACCGAAAAGTTTGTAGGTGTCCTGCTTCTCTACGAGGTTGTCGAACTGCGTGAACTGGAAGCGGCAAATTGCTCCGTCGCGGGTGTTGCCAAAATCCTCACAGCGCGGATCTGGGAACAGCGCAGCGAGGGAGTTATCGGCCCGTCGCGCAAAGATCGATCCCGGGTTGCCGATACCGGAATAACCCCCCTGGGGATTGGCTGCTAGCGGCCGCACGGCCCAGTCTAGATCGCCCAGGCGCACTTCACTGCGGCGCTCGTACTCAGCAGCGGCAGTAACGTGCCAGCGGTCATTGCCGCCACCCCAGATGATGCCGGCTTGGTATTCGCCATCGGACTCTTCAAACATTTGCCCGGAGACCCGCGCCTCGACCCCTTCAAAGTTTTCCCGCGTAATGAAGTTCACCACCCCAGCGATGGCGTCGGAGCCGTAGAGCGCCGCTGCCCCATCCTTGAGAACCTCGAGGCGGCCGATGGCGATGCTCGGAATCGCGCTGATATCCACACCGATGTTGGAGTCCGACACGTGGCGACGTCCGTTGATCAGTACCAGCGAGCGAGCTGAACCCAGGCCGCGCAGGTTGATGGTGTTCACCCCTTCATTTCCCTGACCGCCGGAACCGTTGAACTGGTTCGTTTCGGCCAAGTTACCGTTGGAGATATTTAGGTTCCGCACCATCTCGGCGATGGTGGGGTTGCCAATATCCATAAGGTCTTGCTGGCTGACCACGTCGACGGGCAGGGCCGCGTCTTGAGGCGTGCCTCGGATAAAGGAACCTGTAACCACTACCTCTTCGATCGCTTCCTCCGCGAAAACCACGGAAGGCGCGGCCAAGACGGCAGCAGGAAGGGTGCAGGCAGCGATTGCCCGCCGTAGGGACAGCTTAGACATAATTTCCTCCCCAGATTGAAAGCCACGCTCGCCCTGGGCTTATGCCTCGTGTGCGAGCGTCGCTCAGAATCTTTTCTGAGCAGCAATGAGAATCCCGAGATACCTCGGCGCTGTCAATAACAGATAGATATAAAATGAAACAATCTCTGCCGCGCAGTAAAAAATGCGTAATTTGCATATATAACTAAAAACAATATGACAAGAAAAAATTATGCCTGATGGAAATCAGCAGAGTTCTGGGGCACTTGTGCCAAAGATGGGCCCTTTGTTTTTGAGAATCGAGAAGGGGATGGGGGGGGCGAGCACGATGCTGGCGCTTGTTTCTGGTCAGCAGTTTCGCCACGCTGAAGGCCAAACAGCGAGGGAGGGGGCCTCATGCAGCGATGGCAAATCGGCGAAGTCCGCATTACGAAGATTGTAGAGATTGAAGCCCTGGGAGGGATGTCCTTTATCCTGCCCCAGGCCCAGCCCGAGGCGGTGATGCCGCTGTCTTGGATGGTCCCCCATTTT
>JADHNU010000024.1 GCA_016779325.1 Pseudomonadales bacterium | reverse complement strand
CGCCGAAGCGAAGGTACGAATCTTTGTGATGGGCGACAACCTCTGGCGCGATGAGGACGCCTGGCCCCTGGCCCGCGCCCAGACAACGCCCCTTTACCTGCGGGCAGGGGGACGGCTCACCTTTGATGCCCCCACCGCCCGGAGCGCGAACGAGGCGTATCGGTACGACCCCCTGAACCCCGTACCCACGCTTGGGGGGAATATCATGCGTTCGGAACTTCGAGGGCCCTATGATCAGGCTCCGCTAGATAACCGCGAAGATATCCTCCGCTTTCAGACCGCGCCCCTCGAGACACGCATGGAGATTACGGGACCCCTAACGGCCGTGCTCTATGTGTCCAGCAGCGCTGTGGATACGGATTTCATGGCCAAGCTGATTGTCGTAAAGGAAGACGGCCGCGCTTTCAATCTTGTTGATGGCGTGATGCGCACCCGCTTCCGCGAAGGCTATGAACAAGAAACCTTTCTCACACCGGGGGAGGTCGTCCGGCTGGAGCTAGACCTCTGGGCGACCAGCTACGCCCTTGCCCCCGGGGAGCGCCTGCGCGTAGACATTACCAGCAGCAATTTCCCCAGGCTGGCGCGTAATCTTAATACGGGGGCGCCCTTTGCGACGGGCACGACCGCAGTGACGGCAGAGCAGCGCATCTTCTTCGACCGCGATCGCGCATCCCACCTGGTATTGCCGCTCATTCCAAACGCAAATCCTTAGCGCGCCGAGCCGTCGCCGACGCGCTGGTCTGGGTAACGCCCATAGCCCGTTTCCCGAGGAAATCGAAATACCTGGTTCTCCTCGGCGAAACGCTCCCAGATTGCCACCATCTCCGCCACGCGGGCGGGCTCCTCGCCGGAACGATCGCGCTGTTCCCCAGGATCGGAGGGCAGATGGAAGAGCTGCCAGTGGTCCGTGGAGAAATCCCAAAGCGCTTTCCAAGGGCCCTCCCACACAGCCCGGTTACCATAAATTTCCATGGCCAGGGGTTGTCCTCGAGGGGCGCCAACCAAGCGCTCAGTATCGATCGGCACCCCCGCTAGCTGAGGCACCTCACCGCCCGCCCAGGCCACCAAGGTGGGCAGCAGGTCCGTGATTGACACCAGCGCGTCACTGGCAAGGCCCGCGGGCACGACACCGGGATAGCTCAGGATGGCCGGGGTGCGCGTACCCCCTTCCGAAAGAAAGCTCTTATAGCGGTTCAGCGGCCCCGCACTAACATGCCCCCAGCCCCTCCCCAACGCCACATAGGAGCCCTTTGTTCCCATCGCGTCATAGGACAAGTCAAAGGTGGCCGGCACCCAGGTCGCGTTATCGGCAATGGCCATTACGTCGTTGCCCTCGGGGCCATTATCTGACAGAAAAACCACGGCCACGGGCCGCGCTTCCTCGGCAAAGCGATCGAGCAAGCGCCCGAGCGCCTGATCGAGGTGCGCAATCATGGCGGCATAAAGCCCCATGCGTCGCACCTCTTCCCGCTGTGCTGCGGGGCTTAGGGCGGACCAAGCACCCAACGCCTCGGGCAGAGGTGGCCCCGCGCCCAGGGCTGGAAAGCGCGCACCTAAACGCGCAAGGCGCGCCTGCCGCACGGCCTCCCAACCGTTTTCGTAAAGGCCTTCAAAGCGCTCGCGCCAGCCCTCCGGCGCCTGCAGGGGCCAATGGGGGGCCGTGAGGGAAAGCTGCAAAAACACCGGCTGTTCCTGGCCCGCGCTGTCCTCAAGGTAGCGCAGCGCCTCATCGACGTAGAAGGTGGTGGAGAAAAAGTCGTCGGGAAGCGCCTTGAGCGGCGCGCCGTCGCGCCAATAGGTGAGCTGTTCGTCCGCAGAGAGCGTGCCGATGGCGTCGGAAAAGTGGCTCCCCCCACCCTGCTCAAGATAGAGACTGTGATCAAAGCCCCGGGCCGGCGGATGGGCCGACGGGTCGGCGCCCAAATGCCATTTCCCAACGAAGTAGGTGCCGTAGCCCTGCGCTTTTAGATAGCTGGGCAGCAAGGGGAGCTCTGCGGGGAAGGCCCCCCGATAGCCAGGGCGCACCGCTAACTCAGGCATACGCCGCACGGCAGCAGGATTGGCCCCATAGCCCACGGCGTGGTTATCCAGGCCAGAAAGCAGCATGGCCCGAGACGGGGTGCAGGACGCATTGGCATGAAAATTTAGGAGCTGCGTGCCACCGGCGGCCAGGCGATCGAGATTCGGGGTGGGAATTTCGCTGCCGTAAACGCCCAGATCGGTAAAGCCCAGATCATCGGCGACCACAAGAAGAATATGCGGCGCCGGCGAGGCACCCCAGGCGACCTGCGCCGAAAACCAAAGGGCCACCCAAAGGCCCTGTCGAATGCAACTACCCATCGCTGAATCCCCCGTCATGCTCCCTGGACGATCATGGGGGCTTGGGCCATCCTTGGGCAAGGATGGGGCGGAGACCCCACTCGACAGCACAGGGCGGAGATCGCATGGGGAGATGGAGCCAGCTGGGGCCGGGCCTGTTGTTTGCGGGGGCGGCCATCGGGACGTCCCATCTTGTCCAAGCGACCCGGGCCGGCGCGCTCTATGGTCTCGGCCTGCTGCTTTTCGTGGTCCTCGCCAATGTGCTGAAGTATCCGAGCTTCCGGGCTGGGCCCGCCTACGCCGCCGCCACCGGCCACTCCCTCCTGACGGGCTATCGGCGCCAGGGTAGCTGGGCCTTAGCGCTGATTGTTCTGACCCAGCTCCCCGTGCACGTCATTATCCTGGCGGCCTCGGCCGTGACCTGCGCCGGACTCCTCGGGGCCCTGGGGATCGATCTGCCGCTCGGCACGCCTAAGGTTGCGGCGCTTCTCCTACTCCTCGCCTTTGGCCTCGTACGCAGCGGCGGCCTGGGAGGGCTCATGCGCCTCAGCCGCTTCTTTATTGCCGTGCTGACCGTCACCACGGTGCTGGCGACGCTGCTGGCCGTGCCGAGCGTCGAGTGGAGCGCCCATGCGCTCGCATTCCCAACCTACGACACAGGGTTGTTATTCTTTCTCGTCGCCCTGCTCGGCCTCATGCCCTCGGCCCTCGACCTCTCCATTCTGCATTCGCTCTGGGCCGTGGCCGCGGCCGATCGGCAACGGGACTTCGCCGCGGCGATCTTTGATTTCAAGGTGGGCTACGTTGGCTCCGCCGCCCTCGCCGGTTGCTTCGTGGTAATGGGCGCGGGGGTAATGCATAGCGCCGCCGTGGTACCCGAACCGTCGGCCGTCGGTTTCGCAAAGCAGATTGTTGGACTCTACGCCGCCACCCTCGGAGACGGCGCCGCCTACCTGGTAGGCATCGCCGCCTTCGGCGTGATGGCAACCACCCTGCTGACCATTGTCGACGGCTTCCCACGCGTCTACAGCGCAGCGCTGCTCATCGCCCAGGACCGGGAGGCCCCCGGAGAGGAAGGGCCCACGGGCGCGGCCGGTCTTATGCTCCTCGCTCTGGCCATCGCCCTTTTGCTCACCCTGTTTCAGCGCTTTTTGAGCTTCATCGACTTTATGACCACGGCGGCCTTTCTCGTCGGGCCCTTGATCGCGCTGCTCAACCACCGGGTAATGGACGATCCCGCCATTGCCCCCGCGCTGCGCCCTAACCGCGTGCTGCGGAGCTGGAGCGCCCTCAATTGCCTGGCCCTAACGGTTCTGGCCGGCCTTTATCTGCTTAATCGCCTAGGAGCGACGCCATGACGCTGCCCCCCGATACCATCCAAAGCTGGGCCGAAGCCCTGGATCAGGCCGAACAAGAACGGAAACCCATTGCGCAGTTCTCCGCCAGCGCCGAAGGCCTCACCATCGAGGACAGCTATGCGGTGCAGCGCGCCTGGGTCGGGCTTAAGGCGGCGCGAGGTCGACGCATCATTGGCCACAAAATTGGCCTGACCTCCCGCGCCATGCAGCTGGCGTCGGGGATTGATGAACCGGACTTCGGCATCCTGCTCGATGACATGCTGCATTACAGCGGCGCCAAGCTGGCAGCGGAGGCCTTCCTTACGCCTCGGCTGGAGGTAGAACTGGCCTTCTATCTCAAGGCGCCCCTTCAAGGGCCCGGCGTAACGCTATTTGATGTACTGAGCGCCACCGCCTGGGTGGCCCCGGCCCTCGAGCTCATCGACGCCCGCATTGCCCTTGAGGACGCGAGCAGCGGGCGGCGCCGCACGGTGATCGATACCATTGCGGATAACGCAGCCAACGCCGCGCTCATCATCGGCGGGCAGGTGAAGCCGCCCGAGGCGGTCAATTTGCCCCGAGTGGCGGCGACCCTCCATCGCAATGAAACCATCGAGGCGTCGGGGGTTGCGGCCGCAGTCCTCGGCCACCCAGCTTTGGGGATTGCCTGGCTGGCCAATCGGCTCGCAGCCCACGGAGAGGGGCTCGCCGCAGGGGAAATTGTCCTCTGCGGATCGTTCACCGCCCCCGTCGCCGCCCGCGCGGGCGATAGCTTCTTTGCCGATTATGGCGACCTGGGCACCCTTGCCGTTCATTTCAGCTAGGAGCGCAGCGCATGAGCTCTTTTCAAGAACGCCTCGCCGCCGGGGAAGGCATGGTCGGCCTTTGGCTCGCCTTGGCCGACCCCTACGGCGCCGAAATTGTGGCCAGCGCGGGCTATGACTGGCTCCTCATCGACGCCGAACACGGCCCCAACGACTTACGCTCCGTGCTGGCCCAGCTCCAGGTGCTGGCCGCCTACAACAGCCAGCCCTTTGTTCGCCTCCCCCACGGGGATGCGGCCCTCATCAAACGCTACCTCGACATCGGGGCCGACCATTTGCTGATCCCCATGGTCGAATCCCCCGACCAAGCCAAAGCGCTGGTGGCCGCCACCCGCTACCCCCCGGAGGGCATTCGGGGCGTCGGCGCCGGCCTTGCCCGGGCCTCGCGCTGGGGCGCGGATCGGGACTACCTCGCGAGGGCGAACGAGCGGGTACAGCTATGGATTCAAATCGAGTCCGAGCGCGCTTTGAACAACTTCGAAGCCATCGCCCAAACCCCTGGCCTTGCGGGGGTATTTTTCGGGCCTGCGGACATCACGGCATCCCTAGGCCGCCTGGGCACGGCGGACGATCCCGAAATGGAGCAGCGGGTGCTAGCGGCCATCACCCAGGCCAAGGCCCTGGGGGTGCCTTCAGGGCTGATGACCGGAAGCGAGCGCTTTCTTGGGGAAGCACGAAAGGCCGGGGCGACGCTCCTCGGCGTCGGTGCCGACACCGCTTTACTGGCAGCGGCGCTTCGCCGCCACGCGCGCACCCTTAAGGACACCCTCGCCTAGGCCGGGCCGAAACCCCGCCCCTGCTCGAACACGCGCAGGGTCCCGGCGAGGGCATCCATCATGGGTACGGCGAGCCCGAGCTGCTTGGCAAGCTTCTGTGGAGTCCAAAGCAACGCTTCTAGCTCCAGCGGGCGCCCCGCCTCCAGGTCTTGCAACATGGAGGTTTTAAAGGCTCCCAAGGCCAGGGTGACGTCGTGGCGATCCTCGGGGCTATCGGTGATGGGACAGCCGAGGGCGGCCCCGAGGGCAGCGGCCTCATCCATGATGGCCGAGGCATAGCGGCGCAGGTCTGGATCGGCAAGGAGCACATCACAGGTCACACCCGTGAGCGCCGAAAGGGGATTCATGGTCAGGTTGCCCCAAAGCTTGTACCAAACTTCCTGGCGCAGTTCGGCTAGGGTTTTTCGCCCCACGTTCAGGCCCGCGGCTTCGAACACCTCGGCCACGGGCCCAAGGCGGGCCGCTCCGGCCTCAACCACAGGGCCCAGGAATAGCCCCTTACCCATGACATGCACGCCCCGGCCCGGCGCGGTGACGTAGGCGGAGGCATGCACCACCGATCCCAGCACTTGATCGAAAGGCCAGGCCTGGGCGCAGCGTCCTTCCGGGTCGATCCCAGGGAGGGACTGGCCCTGCAGCGGCGCCGGCGCTCCGGCGAGGAACCACCAGGGCACCCCGTTACAGAGCGGGAGCACGGTCGTGTCGGGCGTGATCGCCGGGCCAAGCTGGGCCGCTAGCGCCGGCAGGGCCTGGCTTTTCGGCGTGAGCAAAAGCAGATCCACGGGACCTAAGGCCGCGGGATCCTCCGTTGCGAAAACGGGGTAGTGGGTCGCCTCGCCTTCAAAGGTTAGGTGAAGACCCTCGGTCTGCAGCGCCTTAAGCGTGGCACCCCGGGCGAAACAGCGCACTTCCTGCCCCGCCGCCAGTAGACGCCCGGCAAGCCACAAACCCATCGCTCCCAGACCTGCCACGGCAATCCGCATCAGCGCACCTCCTTGGAGCGATGCCCCTGGCGGGCCCGATGCAGACCCTGGCGCAAGGCTTCCGGCACCCGCTCATCGTTTCCCAGGGCAACGCGACGGGCCTCCTCGGAATCTTGAGGGGGATGCCCTTGCTCCGCGCGAGGCGCCGAGCGGCGCGTAATTCGCACGTCAAGGGTGCCCAAGCCAGAAATGGTCAGGCTGACTTCATCGCCGGGGTACACCGAGCGCGAGTGGCAAGGGGTGCCCGTCAGCACGAGATCCCCGGGCATCAGGGTGATGTGCCGGGCCAGGTCAGCAATCAGGTAATCCGGTCCCCAGATCAGCTCCTCGCCAATTTGGGCGTCCTGAACGCACTCTCTGTTCACGAAAGTCTGGAGCCGCGACTCGCGGGGATCGACCCCCGACACGAGCCCCGGGCCAACGGGGCAGAAGCCATCCATCCCCTTCACCCGGAGCATGGACCCGGAGTCCGTATCCCGAAAATCATGCAGTCCCAAATCGAGTACAGGGGTAAACCCCGCAATGCAGGACCAGGCCTCCTCGGGGGTGACGTCAAAGGTCCGGCGACCGATCACCGCCGCGAATTCCCCTTCGTAGTTCAGGTATTGGCACCGGTCCGGGCGGGCGACCTCAGCGCCATGATGGGTGAGCGCCGTCACCGGCTTCATGAAATAGGTGGGATGGGCCGTAGGCTGCGGTACCCCCCTCGATTCGAAGCCCCGAGACCGATAGGTGAGGTGGGGGCAGAAAATACTTTGGGGCGTGCACGGCGGCAGATAGGAAAGCCCCGCCAAGGGCAGGGTCGGGCCGCCGTCCAAAGCCAGATGATCCTCTTCGACCTCCCCCCAGCGCGCTACGCCCTCAAACAGAATGCGCCGGCGCTCCCGCCGTGGCCCCTCAAGAACGCTCATGCCGCCCCCTCAAACCATATATGGATATTCCCGGTGCCCCGGGCATTCTCGTATTCAGATAAGCGCTCTCCCGGCAAGCGGCAAGCACTTCCCCCTAGGGCGCCGACCATCTGAAGGTAATGAGCACCCAGGGCCTCCCAAGGCAGGCTCCGAAAATCTCGCGCGAAGGCCTCCAGCAAAGCCCGATGGCGACCCGCTTCCAGTAAGGCGATGGCCTCCTGATCCCGGGCCCGATGATGGGGTGAGGAGACATTATCAGGGTGGTAGATGCGCGGGTGCACCTGCTGCCAGTCAATGGGCACGAACTTATGGCTAAGCGCGCCTGAGGCTAAAATGGCCACCCGGCGGTCGCTCCGCCGAATCGCCTCTCCAAGCACGGCCCCCATGGCCAAAAAATGTTCGTTCTGCGCGTTTTGACAGCAGCTTAGGGTCAGCACCCGTTCGCCGCGCCCGAGGGCATTTACGAGATTAACGGTGCCGTAATGACGAGGCAGCGCCGGATGATCGGCGCAGCGGGCCATGATGCCTCGCTCCTGGGCCACGACCTCACAGAGCCGGGCGAGCTCCGGATCACCGTCATAGGCGTAGGGCCGATCGGCGAGATACCAGGGCATCTCGTCGGACACGTATTGGCCTTCGTAGCGCGCCCCCGCGTCGATCAAGTGATAGCCGGTAGTAAACCAGTGGGTATCAATGATGACGAGGGTATCGGGCGTAGCGCGATCGAGCCGTTCCCGAAGGCGGTGGTAACCCGCGATAAGGTCCGAATCCCGCCCATTGCCTGCGCGCAGGCGAAAGGCTTCATCCTGAGCCAGCCCTGGATGATGGGAAACTAGGGCCGCGCCCACGATGCGTCCCGTTCCTGCTGTTGCCACGGTCATGGCCTTCTCCTTAGCGCAAAGCGAAGCTGGGCTCAAAGGGCGTCGTCGGGACGATGATGTCCTTGATGTCGCAGAAAAACTCAAAGCTCCACGCGCCCCCTTCCCGCCCTACGCCGGACTGGCGACAGCCTCCAAAGGGCGCGTCGAGATCGCGAATTCCGAAGGCATTCACCCAGATAAAACCCGTGCGCACGCGTTCTGCCACGCGTACGGCGTCCGCTTCAGGTCCGAAGCACACTCCGCCAAGGCCGTAAACCGTATCGTTGGCCAGAGAGACCGCTTCATCTTCGTCTCGAAATGCTTGGGCAACGAGTACGGGGCCGAACACCTCCTCCTGCACCAGAGGATCGTCCGCCGGAAGCCCAGTGAACAGCGTGGGTTCATAATAAAGCGCGCCGAAGGCCGAAGGCCGGCCGCCCCAACGGACCTCCGCGCCCCGAGCTTTCGCTCCTTCCACATAGCCATGAACCCGGGCAGCCTGGCGAGGGTGAATGAGCGGCCCCACTTCCGTTTCCGGCTTCCGCGGATCGCCCACCGTCAGCCGAGCTACGTAGTGGCCCATGCGTTCTAAGAAGGGCTCGAAAAGCGTCTCGTGAATCAGCAGGCGCGTCCCGGCCAGACAAACCTGGGTGGCATTGCGATACATCAACGCCCCGGTCCGCGCTGCGAGATCAAGATCGGCCCCGGGCAGCACCAGGAAGGGCGACTTCCCCCCCAGCTCCAAGCTGCAGGGCACCAGTCGGCTCATCGCCTTCGAGGCAATGGCCTTCCCCGTGGCCGTCGATCCCGTAAAGGAAATACGCGACAGCTCCGGACGATCGATCAGGGCCGCCCCCGTTCCCGCACCTGAACCCTGAAGCAGGTTCAGGACCCCCGGCGGTAGGCCGGCCTCCTCCGCCGCTTGGGCCACCAAGGCACTCGAGAAGGGGGCCCACTCTGGCGCCTTTAAAATGCAGGTATTGCCCGCCGCCAGCGCCGGCCCGAGCTTCCAGGTGCTCAGCATGAGCGGCGAGTTCCAGGGCGTGATGATCGCGCAAACTCCAGCCGGGTCATGACGAACGTAATGCCGAGCCTGTTTGGTCTCGAGCGTGCGATCCTGCAGCGTGAGGGCCGCCTGGGCAAAATGGCGGATATTCAGCTGAGCCCGAGGCACGATACCGTGGCGCATCCGGGATTCGAGAATGCCTGCATCGAGGGCTTCAACCCGGGCAAGGGTGTCGGCCCGAGCGCCTAGGGCCTCGGCGAAGCGCTCGAGATAGGGGGCCCGGCCACTAGCGCCAAGGGCCGCCCAGGAAGGAAAAGCCTCTGCTGCCGCGGTGGCCGCTTCGGCTACCTCTTCCGCCGAAGCCTCAGCGATTGTTCCTAAGGGCGCCTCATCAATGGGAGAAAAAACCTTAAGCCCCGCATGGCCTTCGCGCCAGCTTCCCCCAATGTAGTGCCCCCTCGGAACTCCGTCGCGCTCCAGCATAGTTCAGCCTCCTCCGTATCCCCGGACTATACGCCAGCACCTTGAAGACAACGCCCCCCTTTTTGCACTATGCTCATTAACAGTGCAGATCTGTTAGAGCGCTCATGAACTCACGGGCAACGGTTGTTCGGGCAGCTTTCGCCCTTCTCATCCTGCTTTTTGTGGCGGTGTTTTGCGGCCTCGAACTGCTATTTGCCTGGAATGCGAGCTTAGCCGGCCAATCGGAATCTCTCGCGGCCTTCCCTTACCTGGTATTTTCTCAGGTAATTGCCCTGCCCTACCCGCCGGAAATCGTCATTCAGCGCAATCTGACCTGGATCGCCCTTGCCCTATTCTGCGCGCCGGCGATCCTCTTTCGGGTTTCCGTACGCCCGGCGCTGCTGTCCAGCGCCCTCGTTCTGCTCGGCAGCGTGGCGCTAGACACCCTTCTGGCCCCGCGGCTCGATCACTTCGCCCTCGCGGAGGCGTTTGCCTTTGACATGGCCGCCCGAGGCCTGGCCGCCCTGGGCTGCCTGATCGCCCTCATCACCTACGACGGGGATCGCTGGGGGATCGCCCAGGAGCGGGGGGCGGGGACGATTTCCAAAGGGGAGAAAGTGCGCCTGGGGCTGCTTCTGACCATGGCCGTCGCTTATGTCGTCAACCTGCTCACCGCGGAGAACGGATGGCTTTCCGTGCTTAGCCCCATGATGTCGCACGCCGACTTTAACTTTGTGTCGGACATCCTTCGGTGGCGCGCCCTTGTGGTTCTCGGCGCCGCCATGCTTGCCGTGGTGTGCTGGAGCCGAGCCTGGCGAGTTCAAGAGTTGATGATCGGCCTTGGCCTTGTATCCCTGGCCAACCTCGGCTTTGACGTGCCGCTGTATTTTTCCGCCCTTGCCGAGCGGTCCCCCGGGCTCTTCGCTACGGTGCTCACCGCGCGCCTCCTCACCGCCGGGCTGATCTTCGAATTCGCCCTCTTCTACAGCCGCGCGCATCCAAAGGAGATCCCTTCCTATGGGTAAGGAAACCCTTCCGTTTCTCTCGGAAGCGGAACTTCAGGCGCTGGGCGATGTCTCGAAAGCCGCGCGCCGCGCGACCCGCCCCACCCCTGGCGTCCTCCTCATGGCCTGGCTCCTGGCCGCTGCCGTCATCGTGCCGTCCCTTCCCGCCCTGATGCTTGGCGCAGCTCGACTCTTAGAGCTTCAGGCCCTCGCAGGCGCCCTAGGGGCGGTGGACGCGATACGGGGTTCGACTCACCTATTTAATGGCGGCAGCGAACTCGTCCTTCGAAGCCTTTTGGTGATCACCCTCGCCCTCGCCTTTGCCCTAGGCCACTCAGTGAACCTTCGAGCCTTTGCTCTGGGCCAGGCGCTTGTGGGTTACCTAATGTTTACCTTGGCTCTCGACCTTTTTGTCCTTGGAATAAGCGCAGAAACGTCCGTCAGCCGCGCAACCCCCTTGGCGGTGCTCGTGAAGGGGCTCTTAGCTTCCGCGATCAGTGTGTTCACCGTGCGCTATCGAGCGCGCTTTGGCTCTACCGCCCCTCAAAAATCTTGGTTCGACCTACGCGCAGCATCTCGTCTGCTTTGGGGGGAGGCGCCGGTGGACCGGCTATTCCTCCTGCGATTACACCTCTCGTGCTTAATCGGTGCGTTTTACTTTTTTCGCCTGATGTTTCCCGAGACGGGAATCTACGACCAAGCGGGCTTAGATCCCGAGCGCGCCGCGGGCATAGTGTATGCCCGCGCGCTGTGGGTGCCCTTCTGGTTCCTGATGCTTTTAGCCACTTGGAAGCAGCGGCGCGGCGAGCAGACGACCTTCTGGGCCTACGCCATCGTCACCACTTTGAATCTGTTCTTTGATATTCCCTATTTCTTCTTTTCCAGCCCCTATGGCTTCAACTCGCAGGCTTTCTTCGCCCTTTCCGCACGCCTGTTGGTGGTCGCCCTGGCCTGGTCCATGGTTCGAAACCTCCCCTACCTGCCCCTCGAGCGCCGCTTCTTCACCCTCCCCATCGCGCCCCGGGGTAGCCTGCCGTCGGCGCCGCCGAAGTACCCCAACGCCGTCAACTGAAGGGCATCTGTAGGCTTGGCCAAGCGCAAACGCTAACGCTAACGCCGCGAGGAAGGGTTGGAATGCGGAACCAGGGAAATGATTGAGGACGATTTTATCGCCCAAGCTTGATACTGAGCGCTCGAAGATCCTTCAGTAAGAAGATGGTGGGCCCACCAGGACTTGAACCTGGAACCAACGGATTATGAGTCCGCTGCTCTAACCAATTGAGCTATAGGCCCGCAAAGACAGTATAGCGCCCATCGCTTCGTCATCAGAGTATGCGATCCTTTAACGCTGGACTGAACAGGATCTTTCTCATGACCCCAGACCGCCTTATCGCCATCCCCGGCGCCGTCAACCTCCGAGACTTTGGGGGCTATCCCGGCTTGGGCGACCGCCCCGTGCGCCGCGGAAAGCTCTTTCGTTCCGGCGCCCTGGACAGGCTTAAGGACGTCGGTATCCCGCAATTCAACGCCCTCGGGATACAGACCATCTGCGATCTGCGCCGCCCCGAAGAGCGGGACCAGGAGCCAACCCCAACAACCCTTAGCGCGCGACGGGTCGAAATCCCCATGGATCCGGGCAGTGCCATCGCCATGCGGGAGGCCCTCGCGAAGGAAGACCTCGATGCGAAGGCACGGATTGACTACATGGTGGCGATTAACCATGAGCTGGCGGCCCACCATCAGGAGGACTACGCTCAACTTTTCCAAGCCCTCCTCGATACGGATCAGGGAGGGTTCCTCGTCCACTGTGCGGCCGGAAAGGACCGCACGGGCTTTGCCGTAGCCTTGATCCTTCATGCTCTAGGCGTCGCCGAGGACCTGGTGCTGTCGGACTACCTGTTCACCAACAGCGCGGTGGATCTAGAAGGACAAGTCCTGCCCCGCATGCGGCGCTACTATGGGGATCGGCCCTTGCCGGAGCTTGAGGCCATCATGGCCATCGCTGGCGTGCGGCCGGAATACCTCCGCGCGGCCTATCACGCAATCGCGCAGGACTTCGCTTCCCTAGAAGCCTATCTTGAGGATGCACTGGGAATGGACAGGGATAGGCGGCACACCCTGGCGCAACGCTATCTCCAAAGCTAGAACCACAAAGCGCCCCGAAGGGCGCTTTGGATGGGCTTACTCATCGAGGAAGCTCCGGAGGTGATCGGAGCGGGTGGGGTGGCGCAGCTTCCGCAGCGCCTTCGCTTCGATCTGGCGAATACGCTCCCGAGTGACGTCAAACTGCTTCCCGACTTCCTCGAGGGTGTGATCCGTATTCATATCGATGCCAAAACGCATACGTAGCACCTTGGCTTCCCGCGCGGTCAGCCCACCTAGCACGGCTCGCGTGGCTTCCCGGAGGCCCTCGTCGGTGGCCATATCAATGGGAGAACCGGCCGTCACGTCTTCGATGAAGTCGCCTAAGTGGGAATCTTCATCATCGCCGATGGGGGTTTCCATGGAGATCGGCTCTTTTGCAATCTTCAGCACGCGCCGGACCTTGTCCTCAGGCATCTCCATACGCTCCCCAAGCTCCTCAGGCGTAGGCTCTCGCCCCATTTCCTGAAGCATTTGCCGGGAAATCCGGTTGAGCTTGTTGATCGTCTCGATCATGTGTACGGGAATCCGGATTGTCCGGGCCTGATCGGCAATGGACCGGGTAATCGCCTGGCGGATCCACCAGGTGGCGTAAGTGGAGAATTTGTAACCGCGACGATATTCAAACTTATCTACGGCCTTCATCAGGCCGATGTTCCCCTCCTGGATGAGGTCGAGGAACTGTAGGCCACGGTTCGTGTACTTCTTGGCGATGGAGATTACGAGACGAAGGTTGGCTTCCACCATGTCCTTCTTCGCTCGCCGCGCCTTCGCCTCCCCGAGGGACATTGCGCGATTGATTTCCTTAACTTGCGCGACCGAGAGCCCCGTTTCGTCAACCACAGCACGCAGACGTCGCTGAGCCCGACGGAGCTCATCGGCGTGGGCCGCTAGGCGCGAAGCCCACTCATTCTTGCCCGTAAGCTGCTTCTCGAGCCACTTCTCGTCGATCTCCTTGCCGGGAAACTCGGAAAGAAAGACCTTCTTCGGCATGCGGCCCCGACGAATGAGCGTCTGGCTGATGACCTTTTCCTGATCGCGCACGGAGTCGAGGGTGGACCGAACCCGGCTGACAATTTCATCGAAATGTTTGGGCGTCAGCTTAAGCGGGGCAAAGCACTCCGCCAGCACCGCAAGATCCTTGACCGCTGCGTTGCCATCCCGACCGTAGCGCTTCACGTTGCGTTCGGTTTTTTTCATCTGCTTGCGAATGGCTTCGAAGCGCAGGCGAGCCTCTTCCGGATCGGGCCCGGTGTTGGTTTCCGTCTCTTCGTCGTCGTTTTCGCTGTCGTTGCGGTTCTGGACCTGGGCCGCCGGCGGTACGTCATCGGTGGGGTCGAGATAGCCAATCAGCACATCGGTGAGCTTGTCGTCCTCAACGGCGCGATCGTAGGCGTCGACGATGTACTCCACGGTGCCGGGAAACTGGCTGACAGCGGCCATGACATCGCGAAGGCCCTCTTCGATGCGCTTGGCAATCTCAATCTCCCCTTCCCGCGTCAGGAGTTCAACGGTGCCCATTTCCCGCATGTACATGCGGACCGGATCGGTGGTCCGGCCGACTTCCGTTTCCACGGCAGCAAGGGCCGCTGCGGCTTCCTCCGCGGCCAATTCGTCGGCGGAGGAATCGCCGGCGGTGAGGAGCTCGTCAGCATCGGGGGCCTGTTCAAAGACCTTGATGCCCATCTCCGTGATCATTCGGATGATGTCTTCGATCTGATCGGGATCGGAGATATCCGCAGGTAAGTGATCGTTCACTTCCGCGTAAGTGAGATAGCCCTGCTCCTTACCTTTAGCGATAAGTTCTTTGAGCTGGGATTGCTGGTGCTGCGTTGCACTCTGAGCGGCCATGGTGCTCCTTCGCGTCAGGGCGTCGATTTAGGCGGGCGAGCCGGACATTATACGACGAAAGGGCGGCGAGCCCAACTAGCGCGTGCCACCCCCGTCCACGCCGGCTGCCGCACGCTTCAGGGTGAGGTAGGTTTCGAGATCGGCCTGGCTTGCGTCGCCGGCGCGAATGCGCCCCAGAAGCTGGCGCCGTTTTTCCGTCGCCGCTTCGACCGCCAAGTGCGCCAGAAGTTCCTGAAACTCCGTAACCAGGGCGCTGCCCTCGAAAGGCAAGGGCGCCTTCGCGAGCTCCAGGAGCCGATCGTGCGCGGCCGTGCCCACGTAGCGGCCAAGCAGCGCCGAGGCAGAGAGCCCTGGGCTTTGGTGCAAGATCGTCAAAAGCTCCCCAAGCAGCTGGCCCGCCTCTGTGGGCGCATCGGCCAGGGCAACGAGCGTATCCTCCCCAACCCCATCGGCGAGGTCGGGCCGGCGGAGAAGAAAGGCCAGCGCCCGGTCGGCTCGCTGGCGCTTAATTCGTCCGCGCGGAGGCCGGTCAGCCCCCCTCCTTTCTGGGGGACCCATGGACGGTCCTTGACGCCCCCCCTCCCCGTCAAAGGCCTCGGCCATGCCCGCCCAAGGCGGTTCCCCTGCAGGCAGGGGGGCATCCCCGTAAGCATCCACGGGCGCCGGCTGCTCTGGAGGGGCCTCGAGAGCATCCACGGGCAAGGCGGTCATCTCCGCAAGCTTCTGATACATCAAGGTCTTCACAAGGCTTCCGGGGATGCGCTCAAGCAAGGGGCGAGCCCGATGGGCTAGGCGGGAGCGATCATCAAGCACCGACACATCTAAGCCGTCACTGAGCATCCGAAAAAGGTAGCTGGACAGGGCTTCCGCCTTCGCCAGCCGCGCCCGGAACGCCTCCGCACCCTCCTTGGCCACAAGGGAGTCCGGGTCCTCGCCGTCGGGCAGAAACAGAACCCGCACGGACACCCCATCGGTCAGGGCGTCGAGCGCAAGCTGCGCCGCCTTCCAGGCCGCGCGCCGCCCCGCCCCGTCGCCGTCGAAGCACAGGACCACTTCAGGCGCCAGGCGAAACAGCTTTTCCAAATGATCCGCGGTCGCCGCAGTGCCGAGGGCAGCACAGGCCTCAGGAACCCCCGCTTGGGCGAGGCCCACCACGTCCATGTACCCCTCAACGAGCAGCACACGCTCCGGATCGCGAAGCGCCTGGCGACATTCCCAGAGCCCGTAAAGCTCCCTTCCCTTGTGGAACACGGGAGTTTCCGGAGAATTCAGATATTTTGGCTGCCCCTCTCCCAGCACCCGCCCGCCGAAGCCAATGGTCCGCCCACGCCCATCGCGAATGGGAAAGGTGATGCGATCACGAAAGCGGTCGTAGCTGCCGCCGCTTTCCCGCGCAGCCAGCAGCCCGGCCTCAAGGAGCTGCTGCTCGAGGGTTTGGCCGCCACCGAGGGCCTTCAGAAGATTCTCATAGCCCGGCGGGGCATAGCCGATACCAAAGCGCTTCGCGGTCGCCCCCGTGAGCCCGCGGCCCTTCAGATAGTCCACGGCTCGGCCTCGCTCCGGATGCTGACGGAGCTGCTGCTGAAACCAATGGTCCGCGCGCTCTAGCACCGCAAAGAGCGCACTGCGGCGATCATTGCGCCGCACGGCCCCCGCCCCAGCCTCCCGGGGCACCTCCATGCCAGCTAGGGCCGCGAGGGTCTCCACGGCCTGCACAAATTCGAGGCGGTCGTGCTCAAGTAGGAAGGTGAGGGCGGTGCCATGCACTCCACAGCCAAAGCAATGGTAGAACCCCTTATCTGGCACCACATGAAAGGAGGGGGTTTTCTCGCCGTGGAAGGGACATAAACCTTTGAATTCTTTGCCAGCACGCTTCAATTCGAGGCGGGCACCGATGACCTCGGCAACGTCGACTCGATCAAGAAGATCGTTGATGAAATCCTGGGGGATGCGGCCGGCCATGCAACTCACTCACGGGCGTGGGAAAAAAGCATAGCACGGGGTGTGGCAGAGGTTTTTTACTTGGATTTTAGCTTGCAGCGAGCAAGGCCTTTACCTTGGCGCTGAGCACGCCCATATCGGCGCGCCCCGCAACCTGACCCTTGAGTTGCCCCATGACTGCGCCCATCTGGGCCATGGACGAGGCGCCAAGGGTGACCACGGTCTGCTTGATCAGCGCATCGAGCTCATCATCGCTTAGGGGCGCCGGGAGGTACTCGCGAATAACGCGAATTTCGAAGGCCTCCACCTCCGCAAGCTCATCGCGACCGGCCGCGCGGTACTGCGCCTCCGAATCGAGGCGTTGCTTCACCATTTTATCGAGCACGGCCAAGGCCCGCGCATCGTCAACTTCAATACGCTCATCCACCTCGATGCGCTTAAACTCCGCCGTAATTAGACGCAAAGCCGCCAGGCGCGCCTTATCTCGGGCACGCATGGCGTCTTTCACCGCATCTTTGATTTGCTCGACCAGGGTGAGCACGGGAGACCGCTCCAACCCCTAGTAGCTCTTTTCGAGCTTCTTAGCTTCCCGCTGGAGCTTTTTCGCGTGACGCTTCACCGCAGCGGCCTGCTTGCGCTTACGCTCCGCCGTGGGCTTCTCGTAATGCTCGCGACGCCGCACCTCGGAAAGCACGCCGGCTTTCTCGCAGGAGCGCTTGAAACGACGCAGGGCCACATCGAAGGGCTCGTTTTCTTTTACCTTGACGTTCGGCATAGGACCTTTTGGCCTTCCTGATTTAAGGGCGCGCGATTATAGGAAGGTCGACGGCTCCCGTCCAGCACCCCGAGCGCCTCGGCGGTCGGCTCTGGTAATATGCCCCTTTCCCCAAAAGGCTCTCCCATGCGCGTCCTTGGCATCGAAAGTTCCTGTGACGAAACGGGCCTCGCCCTCTACGACACGGCGTCGGGGCTCCTTGGCGACGCACTCCATAGCCAGGTGGATCTCCACACCACCTATGGCGGCGTGGTGCCTGAACTGGCAAGCCGCGATCACAGCCGCCGCCTCCTGCCCTTGCTCGAGGGATTGCTCAAGGAGGCCCAGCTTACCCTCGACGACCTCAACGGCATCGCCTACACCGCCGGGCCCGGGCTCATGGGGGCACTCCTGGTGGGCGCGACCTTCGGGCGCAGTCTTGCCTTCTCTCTTGGGATTCCTGCCCTCGCGGTCCATCACATGGAGGGCCATCTCCTGGCGCCCCTGCTCGAGCCCGAGCCGCCCGCTTTCCCCTTTGTGGCCCTGCTCGTATCGGGAGGCCATACCTTATTGGTCGACGTCGAGGGCATTGGCCGCTACCACCCCCTCGGCGAGTCCATTGATGACGCCGCTGGGGAAGCCTTCGACAAAACGGCGAAGCTGCTCGGCCTGCCCTACCCCGGGGGCCCCCACCTGGCCGCCTTAGCGGAAACCGCCGACCCCACCCGAGTAGCCCGCTACCGCTTCCCCCGTCCCATGGTTGACCGCCCCGGCCTCGATTTTTCCTTTTCCGGCCTGAAAACCTCGGTTCTGACGGCTACACGGCGCGCCGAGGAAGCCGGGCGCCTAGACGACGCCGAGCGCGCGGCCATTGCCGCGGCGTTTGAAGAGGCGGTGGTGGATACGCTGGTCACCAAAGCCGAACGCGCCCTGGCTCAGCAAAAGCGAGAGCGTCTGGTGATTGCCGGGGGGGTTTCAGCCAACAGCCGGTTGAGAGCAGCCCTTGCAGAACGGCTTCCCCCCCTTGGCGCTCGCGCCTTCCTTGCCCGGCCAGCCCTGTGCACGGATAACGGCGCCATGATTGCCTTTGCAGGCGCATGTCGCCTGCAGGCCGGAGAGCAAACAGGCCTCGAAATCGGCGCCCGGCCGCGCTGGCCTCTCGCCGAGCTGGAGCCGATCGCTCATGGCTGATCAACTTCACCTCCGCGGCCTCACGGTGGAGACGATTATCGGCGTCTACCCTTGGGAGAAAACGGTCCCCCAGCGGCTCCTGTTCGACCTGACCTTACCCACGGACGCGCGGAAAGGGGCCCAGGACGACGCTTTGGACGATGCCCTCGATTACGTCGCCCTGGCGGACAGCTTACGCGCGTTTTGCCAAGCCAACCCGGTACAACTCCTCGAAACCCTGGCAGAACGGATGTGCACCCATCTTCTGGCGCACTTCGACCTGCCCTGGCTTGAACTCACGGTGCACAAACCCGGCGCGCTCGAAGGCTGCGCAGACATCGCGCTGTCGCTCCGGCGAACGCGCACCTCGGGGCTGTCTTAGGCCCCCTCCTCCAGGGGGTGGGCGTCCAACCAACCCTGCAGAACCCGCCGGCGAGCCGCCGCCAAGGCTGGGCCCCGCTCCGAAGGCGGGAGCGACTGCAGCGCCGCGCTCGCGTCTAGCTCACGCAAAAGCGCAGGTGCGGCGTCCAGAAGAGCGCCTAACCCAGCGGTGAGTTCGGAGCATACGCCGTGCGCCCAGGCGAGCAAGGCCGTGGCCAGCTGCGCATACTGCTCGCGCTCCAGCTCCGCACCCTGGCGCTGAGCGCCGAGGGCCAGCACGGCCGCCAAAAGCGCGTCAGCCGTTCGCCCCTTCGCCGAGAACACGACCGACGCCCGGACGAGCGCCTGCGCCAGCTGGATCACCCGCTTGGGGGCGCCCTGAGCCTTAAGAGCGGCCAGGAGGGACCGGTCATCAACTCCCTGGCGCCGCGCGGCTTCTGCCCAAAGCAGGGCACCGCGCAGGGGTAGGGGCACCGCCAGCCCTGCCAAGATCGCCCCCGCCTCTGGCGCCTCCGCCAGGAAGGGAAAACACGGCGCCAGGGCGCCACAGCGCTGCAGGGACGCAAAAAAGCGCGCGGGGCCAGGCGCGGCGACTGCGCGCGTCAGCTCCCGCCACCGCCGTTCGGACGATAGGCTAGCCAGCTCGCCGCTTGCCGCCATGGCCGCCATAAGGGCCTCCGTTTCCGGCGCGATACGAAAGCCAAAGGGTGCGAGTTCGGCCGCAAAGCGCGCCACCCGGAGCACCCGGAGCGGATCCTCCTGGAACGCGGGGGATACATGACGGAGCCACCGCCCGTGCAGATCGGCTAGGCCGCCGTAGGGATCAACCAGCACGCCCTGCTCATCCTGCGCCATGGCGTTGATAGTGAGATCCCGGCGAATGAGGTCCTCTTCTAAGGTTATCTCCGGGGACGCAAAAAACTCGAAACCCTGATGGCCCCGGGCGGTCTTTCGCTCCGTCCTCGCAAGGGCATATTCCTCCCCCGTTAGGGGATGGAGAAACACGGGAAACTCCCGCCCCACGGGCCGATAGCCCTGAGCCTCCATCGTTTCCGGGGTCTCCCCAAGCACCACCCAATCGCGCTCGTGAATGGGGCGGCCCAGCAACGCATCACGCACCGCTCCACCCACCTTGAGCGCTCTCACGGCGACGCCTCAACAGCGTGAGCCTGGCCCGTTTCTAGGCAGTAGAAGGTCAGCGCCCCGCCCCATACGCACCCCGTATCCAGTGGCATGCAGGGCGCGGGAACGCCCCGCCCCTCGAGAGCAGCCCAATGGCCGAAGAACACGCGCCGCGACGCAAAATCGTCGTGTACCGATGAGAACCATGGCGTTAGGAAAGGGGGCGCCTCCGCGAGCGGGCCCTTATAGGTGAGCTCCAAGCCCCCGGCCGGGTCCAGAAAGCGCATGCGCGTGAACGCATTGACCCACCACCGCAGCCGGTCAAGGCCCATCAGCGCGACATCCCAGCGCGCCGGCTCATTGCCATACATGGCCCGAAGGAACGCTGGCGCCTTGGGGCTGCGCAGGCACTCCGCGACCTCCGCTGCCCCCGCCAGAGCGCCCGCCAAACCAAAGCCTGGGGGTAGACCGGCATGGACCAGCACCACTTCCAAACCCGGGTCGTAGTGCATCAGAGGGAGGTGCCGTAGCCAGCGCGTGAGGTCGTCTCGATCCGGCGCCTCGAGGATAGGCGTTAGCGTGTCCTTCTTGCTCGGTTGGCGGCCGCCCAGAAGAAGCGCCAGAAGATGCAGGTCATGATTGCCCAAAACGGCGGTGACCGACGCGCCAAGGCTACGCAGGAAGCGAAGGGTGCCAAGGGAATCGGGACCGCGATTGACCAGATCGCCGACTAACCAGAGACGGTCGGCCGCAGGGTCGAAGGCCAACTCATCCAAGCCCCGCAGCAAGGGCTCCAGGCAGCCCTGCACATCCCCGACCACATAGGTGGCCATGCTAGGCCTTCGCCTCCCGCAGGGCGGCCAGATCGTTCGCCAGCTGGATGAATTTCTCGAGGGAAAGCTGCTCCGGGCGGAGGGAAAGGTCCCATTTCAGGGCCAACTCATCCCGCTCCGGGTAAGGCTTTAAGGTGTTGCGCAAGGTCTTCCTACGTTGAGCGAAAACCGCCTGGACCAGCTCGGCGAACAGCTTTTCGTCCGCCAGCGCCCGCTTACTACCGTGCAGCGGAAGCAGACGAACGATGCGGGAGTTCACCTTAGGCGCCGGAAAAAAAGCGCTCGGGGGCACGGGGAACAGGGCCTGCACCGCGCAGTGGCGCTGCACCATCACCCCAAGGCGACCCCAGGCCTTGCTCCCAGGCTCGGCGGCAAGACGCTGAACGACCTCATCCTGAAGCATAAAATGGGCGTCCTCTACCGCCTCCGCATGCGCCAGACAATGGAAGATCAGCGGGGAGGAAATGTTGTAGGGCAGGTTGCCCACCAGCCGCAGTCGCGATGCCCCAAGCCGGGCCGCCAGGGCGCGGAAGTCGGTTTTGAGCGCATCCCCCTCCAGCAAGTCGAGTTCGGGAAAGCGCTGCCGCAAGCCGGCAGCCAGGTCTCGATCGAGCTCGATGGCCGTAACCGCAACCCCCCTGGCCAGCAGGGCGGTAGTGAGGGCGCCCTGGCCGGGGCCGATCTCGACGATTGCGTCGCCAGGCCGGGGCCGAATGGCATCCACCAAGCGCTGGATAATCACCTGGTCGTGAAGGAAGTTCTGGGAAAAGCGCCGCCGAGCGCGATGGCCCGCGAAGGGTCCGTCGCCGCTCATGAACGCCGCTGCGCAAGCATACGTTCCGCCTCTCGAATCGCCGCCGCCAGGCTTCCCGGGTCGGCCTGCCCCGTCCCCGCAAGAGGAAGCGCCGTTCCGTGGTCCACGGAGGTACGCAGATAGGGCAACCCAAAGGTGGTGTTAATCGCCTCTCCAAAGCCCTGGGCCTTCAGGACCGGCAGGCCCTGATCGTGATACATCGCGAGCACCCCATCGACGCCCTGAAGAGCAGCTGGCGTAAAGGCCGTATCCGCCGAAACCGGGCCTTCGAGAGCCCAACCCTTTTCCCGATAGGCCGCACAGAGGGGCTCGAGCACCTCGAGCTCTTCACGCCCCAGGTGCCCGCCTTCCCCGGCATGGGGGTTTAGGCCAAGCACTTTGATACGAGGGGAGGCGATGCCGTAATAGCGCTGGAGGCCCAGGTAAAAGCGTTCGAGCTGAGCCCGAACCCGATCCGCCGTAATGGCATCGGGCACGGCGCGCAACGGAAGGTGCGTGGTCACAAGGGCCACCCGCAGGGCACCGGCCACCAACACCATCAGCACGCCCTCCACTCCGGCGCGCTCCGCGAAATATTCCGTATGCCCCGAGAAGGGCACCCCCGATGCCGCGATGACGCCCTTATGGACGGGTCCGGTTACCAGCGCATCGGCTTCGCCGTCGCCCATTATGTCCGTAGCCCGCTCAAGACAGGCCATGACATAAGCGGCATTGGCAGGGCAAAGCTGCCCGGGGACCACAGGACTGCGCAGCGGGACAGGAATCACTTCCAGGGCGCCCGGCGCCGAGGGTGCGGCAGCGGGATCGTAGGCCTGGAGGGTGACCGCACAGCCGAGCTGCTCGGCGCGCTCCCGGAGCAGGGCCGGATCGGCCAGCACTACCCACCGAGACTTCCGGGGCGCGGCGGCCAGGGTGAGCACCACGTCGGGGCCGATCCCCGCGGGCTCCCCCGGGGTTAGGAGAAGGCGGTGCATGAGCGCCTCCTAAATCTTGAGCTCCACGTAGGCTTCCTCACGAATCTCCGTGAGCCACGCTTCAAGCTCCTCGTCAAAACGCCGATCCCGAAGAATGCGCATGGCCTGGCGCTGCTTCACCTCCTCGGACATATCCTGTTCCCGGCGATCCAGCACCTCGAGGATGTGCCAGCCGAACTGGCTACGGAAGGGCTCGGAGACCACGTTCGGGTCCGACGCATCCATCACGGCTTCAAAGGCTGGCACCATCTGCCCGGGCATACTCCAACCGAGATCGCCACCGGACAGCGCGCTGCCCGGATCGTCAGAGAAATCTCGCGCCAGCTGGGCAAAGTCTTCCCCGCCCTGAAGCCGCTCATGGAGATCCCGGATAATCATCTCGGCTTCGTCATCGCTGCGGATTTCCGTGGGCCGAACCAGAATGTGGCGCGCTAGGGTTTGCTGCACGCGCTGCTGACTCGCCCCGCGCTTATCCAGAACCTTAACGATATGAAAACCGCTCGCCGATCGGATAGGGTCGAGCACCTCTCCGAGATCACCCTTTAGCACCTCCTCGGCAAACAAGCTGGGCAACTGGCCGGGCTTCCGCCAGCCAAGATCGCCGCCTTCCAGCGCCCGCTGGCCGGCGGAATTCGCCACCGCCGCCTGGGAAAAGTCTGCGCCGGCGCGCAGCTCCGCGACCAGGCTCTGGGCTTTGCTTTCCGCTTCGGCCATGGCCTCGGCCGTGGCATCACTCGCCACCGCCAGCAAAATATGACCGACCCGGAACTCATCCTCCGTCGCCGCCCGCCCCACGGGGGATTCGAGGAAATTCTCCAGCTCCTGGGGCGAGATATAGATCCGATCGTTCACCCGATTCTGCTGAACTCGGGCAATGATCATTTCCTGCCGGATCTGCTCCCGAAACTCCCGGTAAGTCATGCCATCCTGCGCCAGCAGAGCCTGAAAGCCGTCGATCTCGAGACCGTTCTGCCCCGCAATGGCGGTGATGGCCCGGGTGATCTCCTCCTCGGAGATGCGCACGCCGGCGCGACGGCCCATTTGCATCTGCAAGCTGTCGAGCACCAAGCGCTCCATCACCTGATTGATGATGACATCCCGGGGCGGCGTCGCCATGCCACTGGACTCGAGCTGCCGCTCCACAAAGCGCATGCGACTCACCAGCTCCGTGGCCGTAATAACATCATCGTTGACGATGGCCACGATCCGATCAAGCTGCTGCTGGGCCTGAACAAAACCGGGGAGCAGGGCCGCGCCGAAAACGAGGGCGAGGGCCCGCTTAGAGGGAAACAGCGCCATTGATCGGCTCCTCATAACCACGAATGCCGTTAGAGAGAATGGAGTCCACGCCGGAGTCAAAGCCTGCCAGGCCCTTCATGAGCACATCAAAGAACACCCCGGACTCCCGGTCCGTATCGTTGGGATTGATCACGTCGAAGGGCCGCTCGAAACTCCGCGCCACCACCCGGAGCCGCCAGCAGCAATCGTCGTACTGAAAGCCGCCGAAGGCCTCGATGAGCGAGGACTCTTCAAGGTCATAGTAGTAGCGCGCAATGAGCGCCAAATGGCTGGAGACGGGCCAACTGAAGGCCGCGTCGGCCTGCTTTATGCCTGCGCCGCGCGTTCGATAACTGAGGTTAAATACGCGCCGTCCATCGGGACGGTAGCGAAGCTGCACCATGCTCTGGTCCCGAACGCTACTCGGGCTATCCCAAACCCAAAGGGCCCGGGCGTCTAGCCCACTGCCCAGCCGCAGCACGAGATCGCTCACCCAGCCTGAGGCCGAATCCTGGGCCGGCGTCTCCTGAAGGGTAAGGGTGACATCTTGATCGTCAAAGTAGGCGATGCGCCCAACGGTCGCCGTGAGCAACTCGGCGCCGTTAGCGAGCGATAGGAGACGGGAAGTGAGCGCTGCCGTCACCTGATTGGCATCCCCGATGCGATCGAGACTCGCGAAGCGGTTTTCCCGGAAGAGCTGCTCGTGCCCAAAGGTAAGGGACGTACTATCAAAGAGCGGCAGGGCGCTTTGGTCTTCGTCTTCGATGTACAGGTAGTAGAGCCGCGGTTCGAGGGTTTGGAGGAAGCGCTTGCCCCCAAGGCCCAAATCCCGTTCGAAGCGGAGTCCGGCATCAACACTGGCCGTGGGCAAGCCCCGATGGGGCGTCTCTTCCTGCCCCGCTACCCGGTTAGACAGTTTGTAACTGGTGAGCTGGTAAGCCACCTCGCTGCGCAAGAAGCCCCAGCTGCGCTCAAAGGGCAGCACCAAGCGCGGCGCGATGTGGGTTCGAGTGCCGGTCACACCTTCGGCGTCCAGGGCCTGGGCATCGCTGCGGTCAAAATTTGCGTATTGAAGGTCATAACCGAAGACCAGGGGCGTATTGAAAACCCGGCTTCGGAAGGCCGCATCGAGCTGGGGAAGGCGGCGGTAGGCTTCCGGGAGTCCTTCCTCCAGCAGCTGGATGTCTTCCGCCCACAGGCGCATGCGGGTGTTCCCCGCCTGCAATTTCACCTCGGCGTAGCGATCTAGCTGAACCTTCGAGGTGACGCCGAGATCGGTTCCGAGATCGCGGAAGTAGTCGCGATCACTCACGGCAGCGAAATCCACCGCTGTGCTGAGGCCCGGGAGCCAGACCCCCTGATGCTTGGCTTGAAGCAGCCAGCGATCCGTGGTCTGAAAAATCCCCGGCGGAGCTTCGGCCGCCAGAATTTGTTCTTCGAACTCGTCAAAGGACAGCTGACCGTTGTACTGGTTGTCCTCGGGCATGTAGGCAGCGCCAAGGATGTTCTCGGACCGGGCCGAACGATGACGGAACTCGCCCTCCGCCAGCACCCCCCGCTCGCTCATGTAGCGGGGAATAAAGGTGGCATCGTAGTTGGGCGCGAGATTGAAGTAGTAGGGCGCGGAAACGTCGACGCCGTTGGAGCCCGTGGCCCCCATGCGCGGAAATAGCCACCCCGATTGACGCGCGTTGCTCACGGGCACCTTAAGGTACGGCGCCCAAAAGATGGGCACACCCCGCACCTTTAAACGCGCATTGCGCGCGGTGGCAAAGTTCTCCCCCTCGGGGATTTCGATATGCCCCGCAGCCAACACCCAGGCCTGATCCCCCGGGGCACAGCGCGTAAAGCGCGCCTGATCGATCTCAAGCTTACCCCCCGTGCGCCGGAAGGTTTCTGCGCTGCCTCGGTAGCCGCCATCGTAGAGCACAAAACGTGCGCCCGTGAGCTCTGCGTCGCCGCTTTCAAGATCTACCTTGGCGCTGTCACCGCGCACGAGGAGCCCGGGCTCTTCCAAGCTGACGCCCTCTTCCAAGGCAAGACGCCGATCTACCGCATCGTAGTGCGCAGCCCCGGCAAAGACGCGCCGAGCGCCCTGCTCCAACTGCACCGCCCCGGACAGTTCCGCCGCCTCGCCCAAGGTGTAGCTGGCCTCGTCGGCCGTCAGGCCAATGACCGCGGACTTCGGATCAACCGCGAGCACATCCTCTGGCCACACATAGGGCTGATAGGCGCCGCCGCACCAGGGCTCGAGGGTTTCCGCAACCTCCGTGGGCAGCGCGCGACGGGGCACCCAGTTCAGCTCCGCTTGAGCAAGGCTCTGCCCCCCCTGCGGAATGACCTGCCCCCGCTTAGCTTCCTCAACGCGCCGAGACGGCGGCTTCTTGTAGATGGGCGCGCGCGCCGTAGCCGGGAAGGGCCCGGGCGGCAGGGCCGCGGCATCACATACCCAGCCCCCATCATCACCCTGCTGGCATCGCCACTGGCTTTTCGCGTCGGCAACCGCCCCCGCCTCGGGCACACCCAAGAAGGCGAGGCCGGCGACGGCAAGCGTGGGCCAAGGAATGAGGCGTCTGGTCATAAGCGGCGCGATCTTTACGGCTAAGGGAATCGACCGGTGAATCATACGGGAGCCCAGGGGGGGCTGCTATGATAGCCGGGTGTCTTTTTCGGGAACGATCCCGTGGCATCAACGCCCTCAACCCAGCCCCTGCCGCTCCTTCCGGCGCCACGCTCCGTGCTCACCCGGTGGGTGGACGACGCGCTCCCGCTGCTCGGGCGGCAACGCAGCGGCCGCCTTGAGGCGCTCGGCGTGGAAGCCAGCGGCCGCGCGTTCTATCGCTTCGAAGCGGGCACGCCCCCCCTGCTTCTCATGACCACGCCGCCAGAGGACCCCACTCTCGCCAGCTTCCTCAACCTAAGCACCTGGGGCGTTGCCCAGGGCCTGGCGCTCCCGGCTGTGCAGCTTTTCGATCTCCAGGCGGGCCGCCTGCTGGTCGACGATCTTGGCAGGGAAACCTTAAGCGACGTGATGCCGCTGGACCGCCAGCGCTGGGGGTGCGCCGCCATGGACGCGCTGCTGGCCTGGCAACGGGCCGGGCAGGCCGCGCCCCCGGACGCCGCGGGCCACTTCGATCAAGCCCGCCTCAACCTCGAAGGCAGCCTTTTTACGCCCTGGTTTTGCCAGGGGCTCCTGGATACCACGCCGCCGGACGGCCTGCTCGAGGAAAGCCTCCAGACCCTCCAGCGCCCCTTTCAAGAAGGCCCCGAGGCCTTGGTGCATCTCGATTGGCATGGACGAAACCTCCTGCCTCAGCCCGATGGCTCCGTCGCCATCGTGGACTTCCAGGATGCGCGCTGGGGGCCCCTAGCCTACGACCTGGTCTCCTTCTGCTGGGATGCCTACGCACCCTGGACGGCCCAGCACTACGCGCCATGGATCGCCCACTACCGCGCGGGCGCAGAGCGCCTTGGCCTGTGGCCCCGAGGCTACGGGAACCAGTTCACGGCTGACTTTTTTTGCTGCGGACTACAACGCGCCTTAAAGGTGCTGGGAATTTTTGCGCGCCTCTGGCTTCGCGACCAACGCCCCACCCACCTGCCCTACCTCCAGCCGGTCTACGAGCGCCTCCTCTGGGGCCTCGGGGAGACGGGGTTGGCGCCAGCGCTCGAGCGTTGGCTCACGGACGTCCTGGGACCGCGCTTTCGCGCCTGGGCCTACGCCAAGGGCGCTCCATGACTCGGCCCCAAAGCGCCATGGTGCTGGCCGCGGGCCTGGGCAGCCGCCTTGCGCCGTTGACGGACCATTGCCCTAAGCCCTTGCTTGAGGTGGGCGGGCGCAGCCTCCTACGCCGAGCCCTTGATCACCTCGCGGAAAGCGGGGTTGAGCGGGTGGTCATCAACCTTCATCACTTGGGGGACCAGATTCGGGCGCACCTCGCAGACCCGTCGCCCTGGCCTTTCGCCCTGAGCTTCAGCGAAGAGCCCAAACGCCTCGAAACCGCCGGCGGAATCATCCAAGCGCTACCCCTGCTGACCTCCCCCTTTTACGTACTGGCTGGGGACGTCCTCTGCGACCTTCCCCTGTCGCGGCTTACCCTGCCGCCCGGCGCCGAGGCCACGCTGGCCATGGTGCCCAACCCGAGCTGGCACCCCGCCGGGGACTTCAGCCTCGACGGCAAGGGGCGCCTGAGCCGAAACGGTGGCGCCCGGCTCACCTACAGCGGGACGGGGCTGTTCACCACCGCCTTTTTCGACGGCTTCCCACCGGGGCCCCGCCCCCTGCGCCCTCTCTTTGAGGCGGCCCTAGATCGAGGCACCCTCTTTGGCCTGCGCCACCACGGGCTCTGGGACAACGTCGGCACGCCGGAAACCCTCGCCGCGGCGCGGGCCCGCTTCCCCTAGCCCTTTTGGCCCCCAGGCCCCTCGGTTAGACTCTGCGGCGTCCTTTTGGGAGCCAAAGCCATGGCCGACTATCGCATTGCCCCCTCTATCCTTTCCGCGGACTTCGCACGCCTCGGGGAGGACGTGAAAGCCGTGCTCGACGCCGGCGCCGATTGGGTTCACTTCGACGTCATGGATAACCACTACGTGCCGAATCTCACCATTGGCCCTATGGTGTGTAAGGCGCTGCGCGCCTATGGCATTACGGCCGATATTGATGTGCACCTGATGGTGTCCCCCGTGGACCGCATCGTCGGGGACTTTCTTGAAGCGGGGGCAAGCTGGATCACCTTCCATCCGGAAGCGAGCCAGCACCCCCACCGAACCCTTGAGATGATCCGCGCCGGCGGCGCAAAGGCCGGGCTGGTGCTCAATCCGGGCACCCCGCTGGAGAGCCTCGACTGGCTGCTTGAAGGCTGTGACATGGTGCTGCTCATGAGCGTTAACCCCGGCTTCGGCGGCCAGCGTTTCATCCCCCAGACCCTTGATAAGCTCCGGGCCGTGCGGCAAAAGCTCGATACTCAGGATCGCCCCATTCGCCTCGAAGTCGATGGTGGCATTGGACCGGCGAACCTCGCGGCCGTGGCCGAGGCCGGCGCCGACACCTTTGTGGCCGGCTCCGCAATTTTCGGCAGCGAAGACTACGGTAAAACCCTCGCGGCCTTTCGCGAGGCCCTCGCAGGCGTTTCATGAAACGCTATGAAGCCTACCTCTTCGACTTGGACGGCACCCTGGTCGATAGCGCACCGGACCTCCACCAAACCCTAAACCGGATTCTTGAAGCGGAAAGCTTAAACGCTGTCACCCTGGAAGAGGTCCGTAACTTCATCGGCGAGGGCGCTCGGCGCCTCCTCGAGCGAAGCCTCACCGCCCAAGGCGCCGAGGTCACCGATGCGCGCCTCGATCGCCTTTTGGAGGCCTACCTGGCCCACTACGGTCGCCATTTTGCCGACCATTCCCGCCTCTTTCCCAAAGTTCGAGACAGCCTAAGGGCCCTGCAAAAACGGGGCGCTAAGCTGGCCGTAGTCACCAACAAATTCGAGCGCCTCGCCCGCGCCGTGGTGGCGGCCTTTGAGCTTCAGCATCACTTCCCCGTCATCCTTGGAGGCGACACCCTGCCCGAGCGCAAGCCCAGCGCCCTGCCGGTGCTGGAGGCCTGCGCCCGCCTTGGCGTGGCGCTGGACGCCGCGGTCATGATTGGCGATTCCGTTACCGACGTCGGCGCCGCGCGAGCGGCAAAAATTGACGTGTTTTGCGTGCCTTATGGGTACAATCACGGACACGATATTCGTATGGCCGGGGCCGACGGGGTCATTACCGATCTTTCCGCCCTGGTCGCTGAATCATGAACCAACGGGGAGCCTCTACTGTGGCGTTGTGGCAAGGGCGATGGCGAAGCTAACGAGTTCAATTGATCTCGCTTAACGTTATTGCCTAGGAATTACCCCCATGAACGCTGAAGAATTTCAACGCCTTGCTCAGGAAGGCTACAACCGCATCCCCCTAACGCTAGAAGTCCCGGCGGATCTCGACACGCCCCTTTCGGTCTATCTTAAGCTCGCCCGAGGCCCCTACTCCTACTTGCTCGAATCCTCTCAAGGCGGGGAGAAATGGGGCCGCTACTCCATGATCGGCCTACCGGCGCGCACTGTGCTCCGCATTCGGCGCGACCAGATTGAAGTGCTTCAGGACGGCGCCGTCATCGAAGCGGTAAAGAGCGAAGATCCGCTGACCTTCGTGGATCGCTTCAAGGACCGCTACCGCATCCCCCGGCGCCCGGAGCTCCCCCGCTTTAGTGGTGGCCTAGTTGGCTACTTCGGCTATGACACGGTCCGCTACAGCGAGCGCAAGCTGGCCGCCAGCGCCCCGCCGGACCACCTCGAGACCCCCGACGTCCTCTTGATGGTGTCGAACGACGTTATTGTTTTCGACAATCTGAAGGGGCGCATGACCCTTATCAGCCATGCCAACCCCCATGAGGCCGACAGCTTTGAAACCACCCGACAGCGACTCCGGGAGCTCGCGACGCGGCTGAGCGACCCCCTTCCGGCGGACCTTAGCGCCCCCCTGGAAGCGGGCAGCACCCCGAGGGAAACAGACTTCACCTCAAGCTTCGGGCAAGAAGCGTTCAAGACTGCCGTGGAGCGTATCAAGGACTACACCGCCGCTGGGGATGTGATGCAGGTGGTGCTCGCGCAGCGCATGTCCGTGCCCTTTAAGGCGCCCCCTATCAACCTCTACCGCGCCCTGCGCAGCCTGAACCCTTCGCCCTACATGGTTTTCATGGATTTCGGCGAGTTCCAGCTGGTTTCCAGCTCTCCGGAAATCTTGGCGCGAGTCGAGGACCGGGTGATCACCAACCGCCCCCTGGCGGGGACGCGGCCGCGGGGGACAACGCCGGAACAGGACGAAGCGCTTGAAAAGGAGCTGCTCGCCGATCCCAAGGAAATTGCCGAGCACCTCATGCTCATCGACCTGGGGCGGAACGACGTGGGCCGCGTTGCGGAGATCGGCTCCGTCACCTTAACGGAGCAAATGGTGGTGGAGCGCTACTCCCACGTGATGCACATTTCTTCCAACGTGCAGGGACGGCTTCGGGCCGAGTTCAGCGCCCTCGATGTCCTCCGGGCCACGCTGCCCGTGGGCACCCTTTCCGGGGCGCCAAAGATTCGCGCCATGGAGATCATCGACGAGCTCGAGCCGACGCGCCGCGGCGTCTATGGCGGCGCCTTGGGCTACATCGCCTGGAACGGAAATATGGATACGGCTATCGCCATCCGTACCGCCGTACTCAAGGACGATACGCTCTATATCCAAGCCGGCGGCGGGATCGTCGCCGACTCGGTCCCGGAAAACGAATGGCAGGAAAGTTTGAATAAGGGGCGGGCGATGTTTCGGGCAGCGGCCTTGGCGGCCCAAGGGCTGCAGCTTCATCCTGAGGTGCCCAACGCATGATTCTCCTCATCGATAACTACGATTCGTTCACCTTCAACGTCTTCCAATATCTGGGAGAACTCGGTGCGGACGTCTCCGTGGTCCGTAACGACGAAATTTCCCTAGCGCAAATCGAACGGCTTGCGCCGGAGAAAATCGTTGTCTCGCCCGGCCCCTGCACGCCCAATGAAGCGGGGATCTCCCTAGCGGCAATTGAGCATTTCGCCGGAAAAATCCCCCTCCTCGGCATCTGCCTTGGGCATCAAGCCCTGGGCCAGGTATTCGGCGGACGGGTCATTCGCGCCAAGAAGGTGATGCACGGTAAAACCTCGCCCATTCACCACGACGGTGCGGGGGTTTTTCGAAACCTGCCCCAGCCCATGGTGGCTACCCGCTATCACTCCCTCGTCGTCGAGTGGGCAACGCTGCCGGACTGCCTTGAGGTGACGGCCTGGACCGAAACCCCCGAGGGAGAGAAGGAGGAAATTATGGGGCTGCGGCATCGAACGCTGGCCGTGGAAGGGGTTCAGTTCCATCCCGAGTCGATCTTCTCCCCCGCGGGTAAGCGGCTTCTCAAGAACTTCCTCACGGACAAGCCGAGGCGCAAGCCATGAGCTATGCCCTTACGGACGACCTGGAGCGGCTTGCCCGCGGGGAAACACTCACCCAAAGCGAAGCAAAGGCTCTGCTCGGCGCCCTCATGACCGGCGAGGCCAACGAGGCACAGATTGCGGCCGTGCTCATGGCCCTTCGGGTTCGCGGAGAAACGGTGGAGGAAATCTCCGGCGCCGCCGAAGCCATGCGCGCCCTCTCCACCCCCGTACCCACGCCCTTTGAGGATCTCATCGACACCTGCGGGACCGGCGGCACGGGGCATAAGCTCTTTAACGTCTCCACCGCATCGGCTTTCGTGGCGGCGGAAGGCGGGGCGCGCGTCGCTAAACATGGCAACCGCGGCATGACCAGTGCGAGTGGCTCCGCCGACCTGCTAGAGGCCGCCGGCGCTCGCCTAGACCTCACCCCCGAGGCAGTCGCCGAGTGCCTCACGCAGCTCGGGGTGGGGTTCATGTTTGCCCAGCGCCACCACAGCGCCATGCGCTACGTGAGCCCCGTGCGCCAGCAGCTCAAAATTCGCACCCTCTTTAACGTCCTGGGCCCGCTCACCAATCCCGCTGGGGCCAAGCGCCAGGTGCTTGGGGTATTTGATCACCGCTGGCGCCAACCCCTGGCGGAAGTGCTGGCGCGCCTGGGCAGCACCCATGTGCTGGTTGTCCACGCCGACAACGGCTTAGACGAATTCAGCCCCGAAGGGGTCACGCGTTATACGGAACTGCGCAACGGCGCGGTTCAGGAATACACGGTAACGCCCGAGCAGCTCGGCCTTGCGCCGACGCCCCTGGCCGCTTTAAAGGCAGACAGCCCAGAAGCCAGCCTGGCGCTGGTCCGCGGTGCGCTCGCGGGTACCGGCCCCGGCACCTCCATGGTGGCCCTTAACGCCGGCGCAGCCCTCTACGTTGCCGGCCGGGCTGCAAGCCTAGAAGAAGGGGTTGGGGCCGCTGGAGAAATTCTTCGCACTGGCGCTGCACTGAAGCGCCTTGAGGCCTTCGCGGCCCTCACCCAATCGCTAGCAGGCCCCGCCCATGAGTGATGTACTTTCAAAAATCCTGGCCCGTAAGGGGGAAGAAGTCCGGGAGCGGCAGCGCGCCCGCCCCCTCGAAGCCTTAGCCAAGCAGTGTGCGGCGAGCCCGGCACCGCGGGGCTTCGTGAACGCCCTGCAGGCGGCCCAGCGCGCTGGCAAGGCCGGCATCATTGCGGAAATTAAAAAGGCGTCCCCAAGCAAGGGCGTGATTCGCGAGCACTTCGACCCCGCTGCCCACGCACAAAGCTACGCCAGGGGCGGCGCAACCTGCCTGTCCGTGCTGACGGATCACGACTTCTTCCAAGGGCATGAACAAGATCTTGAAGCCGCTCGCGCGGCCTGCGACCTCCCCGTGCTCCGCAAGGATTTCACCGTGGATCCCTGGCAGCTCTACGAAGCGCGAGCACTGGGCGCCGACTGCATCCTGCTGATCGTCGCGGCCCTAGACCAGGCCACCCTGGCGCTTCTCCATCGGGAAGCAAAGAACTTGAGCCTCGACGTCCTCGTCGAGGTCCATGACGAGGCCGAGCTTGACCGAGCGCTGGCCCTTTCCCCCGCGCTCCTCGGGATTAACAATCGTAATCTCCGTACCTTCGAAACGCGCATTGAAACGAGTCTTGCGCTACGGGCCCGCATCCCCGAAGACCTTGACTGCGTGGTCGTAACGGAAAGCGGCATTGCCACCGCAGAAGACGTCCAAACGCTGCGCGCCGCCGACCTCCACGCCTTTTTAATTGGCGAGACCTTCATGCGCGCCCCGGAGCCCGGGGTCGCCCTTCAGCAACTGTTTGCGCGCTAGCGCGCCTTCGCAGGAGACGACGCAATGGAAGGCACCGTAACGTGGGTTGATGGCGTGCGCTTCGTCGGCACGGCCAGCAGCGGTCATTCCGTGGTGATGGACGGACCGGAAAGCGCCGGGGGCCAAAACTCAGGGCTTCGCCCCATGGAGCTATTGCTCCTGGGGGTCGGCGGCTGCTCGAGTTTCGATGTCGTCCAAATCCTAAAAAAGGCCCGAGCACCGATCGAGGGCTGTGAAGCCGAGCTGTCAGCCCGCCGAGCTGACGCGGTCCCCGCAGTCTTTGAAGCGATTCATCTGCACTTTAAGGTTCGCGGCCGAGGCTTGAAAGCCGCTGCCGTCGCCCGGGCCGTGGCCCTGTCGGCGGAAAAGTACTGTTCCGCCTCGATCATGCTGGGAAAGGGCGGGGTTGAAATCACCCATAGCCATGAAATTATTGAAGTCCACGGGGAAGAGGAGGCGAGCGCATGACTACGCCCGAGCGTCCGGCCCATGGGGGGCTCCGACACGTCGCCCTATTTATCGAGCCCTTTGAGGCCTGTCTCTCGTTCTATTGCGACGTGCTGGGCTTTGCCGTTGAGTGGCAACCTGACAAAGACAACGCCTTCCTCTGCTCCGGCGTGGACAATCTAGCGCTGCATAGAAGGGCCGGCTCCCCAAGTGACGCGCAGCGTCTTGATCATATCGGCCTAATTGTGGACGACGAAGGGGATGTAGAGCGTTGGCATAGCTATCTCCTCGCGCACAACGTGACCATCGCCCAGGAACCCAAAAAACACCGGGACGGGGCCAGAAGTCTTTACTGCTACGACCCCGCGGGAACGCTGGTCCAGCTGATCTATCATCCGCCCCTTTCGAAGGGACCGGCCCTGGCCTAGAGGCGGTAGGTGGTCTCGGTCATCAGCTTAGCGGACGCGGCCATGAGGGACCGCAGGGGCGCGGGGAAGGGGGTACCGCCCAGGTCTAGCGCGGCTTCCCCGTGCTCTGCCTCGTCCTGACGCATCTGCTCAACGATTGCTCGGCTACGATGGTCTTCTTCTGGCAAGGTTTTCTGATGGGCCTCCAGATGGGCGACCACTCGGTCTTCCGTCGCGTGGACAAAGCCCAGGCTCACCCGATCACCGAGCAGCCCGGTAACCGCACCCATGGCAAAAGATGCCCCATAGAAGAGGGGGTTGAATACGCTCGGTCGCGCGTGGAGCTCCCGGAGGCGCTCTTCGCACCAGGCTAAGTGATCCTCTTCCTCAGCCGCCGCGTGGCGCAGCGCCCGGCGGACATGGGCCGCCTTCGCCACGAGCGCTTGCCCTTCGTATAGGGCCTGGGCACAAACTTCCCCCGTGTGGTTCACGCGCATCAGTCCGGCCGCGTGCCGGCGAGCGTCGTCATCCAAGTGCGTCGGCGGCAGCGCTTTTGCCGGGGAAGGCCGGTGGGCCGGCACAGGCCCCGCCACCGTGCGCAACAGCCGATCGGCATGCTGCACCCATCGATCCATCAGACTCATGTGCTCACCTGTTCCCTAAGGGTCCGCTCGGGCGGACGATCTTCGTTTCGCTCTAGCACCCGCACATCATAACCCGCCCCCAAGAGGACAAAAGCCGCAAGCCGGCTTCTTCGCCCCCCATCGCACACCGTAAGGATAGTCCCCCCTTGCGGCAGCTCTCCGATGCGCTCTCGGAGCGTGCGAAGGGGCAAGTTGATGCTGCCTGGGAAGGAATCGTGAGCATGCTCCGCTTCTGAACGTACGTCCACGAGCACAAGCTCCTGACCCGCTTGGCGAAGATAGGCCAAATCGGAAGCCAGCACTCGGCTTAGCACCGGCTCCTCCACCAAGTCACGAAAGGCGGCCTTTTCAAGCCGACGCAGTACGCCATCCGTTCGAAGGGTGATCGTGGCATTCCGCCGCGCCCCGCTAATCAGGGCGTCTTCCCCAAAGCACTCGCCCGGCCCGGGGGCGGCCAAGACTTCACTGCTGCCCGCTCGCGTAATCTCGCAGATGCCGCTTTGCACCACGTAGAAGTAGTCCCCCTCTTCGCCTTCTCGGAGCACAACGTCTCCCGCGGCGTAGGCCACGGGCTCAAAGGCGGAAAACAAGGCCTGCAGCTGGGCCGGGGCCACCATGGAAAAGATCGGCGAGGCCAACAGGCCTGCCATCCAATCACCCGCGCCCACAACGCTATCGGACAGCTCGGAAACCACATAATCTCCGGCCTGGCCCCAGGTCAGCGCCACATCGAGGGCATCTCGAGGCACCTTAGCCAGCACGGAAGGCGCCGTCGCCACCGCCGCAACTCGAAACGGCGAGGCTTCATCTAAGGCAAAGCTCGCCGCTTCCGTGCCCGCCACCACACAGCGGACCTGGTATTGGGCATCGGCCAGATCGACCGATCCCGCCAAAAGAAAGAGCAGGAAATCCTGCTGATCCCCCCGACGAAAAAGGACCCGGCCCGAGGGCACGGCGAGGCGTTCACTCTGGGCGATCAGCCCCTCCAGCGCCCGCTCCGGCAGCCCCTGCATGGGCACGAGGGTCGCCAGCCCTCGCCGTTCTTCCTCAGTGAAGGTCGACATGGCACCACCGGGTTTTAGAAGCTATGCCGAAAACCCGCCTCGATTGAGTAGCGGTCGTTAGTGAACACGACGATATTGGAATCGACTTCGGAGTAAACCCCTTCGAAGGAAAACTCCCCGCCCTTCCAAAGGGGAACGCGAACCCCGGCCGTCGCCG
>JADHNU010000023.1 GCA_016779325.1 Pseudomonadales bacterium | reverse complement strand
ATGCGGTTTTCCAGGATGACGATTTGTATCCGTCGCTTTCCGTGACCTATATGCGTCCCTTCTGGGCCGATACCTTCCAGCTCCGGGCGACCTATGCGGAAACGGTGGTGCGCCCGGACCTCCGGGAAATCACCGACGCTTCCTACATCGATCCCCTCACGGAGGATCTGGTGTTTGGTAACTCGGGGGTGACGCCGGCGACGCTGAGCAACTATGACCTGCGGGCCGAGTGGTTCTGGAACAGCGGCGACTCGCTCACCGTCTCCTTGTTCTACAAGGACATCGAGAACCCCATTGAATTTTTCGAAACCACCGCTTCCGATACCACGGTGGCCCGGGAAATCGTGAACGCCGAATCTGCTGAGGTGTACGGCGTGGAAATCGAAGCGCTTAAGGACCTGGGGTCCGTGGCCGATTTCCTGTCGCCGTTCTTTGTGCAGGCAAACCTGACGCTGCAGGATTCAGAGATAGTGGCCGGTTCTCAAGCGGACGCCCCAACGAACGACACGCGGGAGCTCACGAATGCGTCGCCCTGGATCGTCAACCTGATTGTGGGCTTCGATTCCATGGATGCCATGCATTCTGCGACGTTGGCCTACAACGCCTTTGATGACCGGCTGTTCGTTGCCGGTCGGAATGGAGCGCCGGACGGCTTTGAGCAATCTCGCCATTCCATCAACGCGACCTACTTCTTCTATCCGACGGACAGTCTGACCGTGCAGTTGAAGGCGTCGAATCTCCTTGATGATCCGATCTCCATCGAGCGCGATGGCGTCGAGACTCTGACCGAGAAGGTTGGCCGCACGTTCTCCCTTTCGGTGCAGTGGGAGCTCTACTAGGCCGGTGCTCGCCGCCGAAGGAAAAAGGGCTGCCTCGGCGGCCCTTTTTTTTTGGAGCAGGCACCGTTCGGATCGCCTCCACCATGCCTCCATGATCTTGGGGGCGGGTGAGGTGCGAGGCGGAAAGCATTGCAGTACCATTCGCCGACCCCGGTGGGAAGCGCCGGATCACGTGGCATAAGGGGAGAGACCATGAGCCGTGATGTTGTAATCGTAGACAGTGTTCGTACGGGCCTCGCGAAGTCCTTTCGGGGTAGCTTCAATCTGACGCGCTCGGACGACATGATCGCCCATTGCATCGATGCGCTGCTTGAGCGCAACCCGTCCCTCGACCCCGTAGAGGTCGAAGACGTGGTGGTCGGCGCAGCCAACCACGAGGGCGAGCAGGGCGGGAACGTCGCGCGCCTGGGCGTCATCCTTTCTAAGCTGCCCGTAAGCGTGGCGGCGCAGTCTATCAACCGGTTCTGCTCTTCCGGTCTTCAGTCTATTGCGATCGCGGCGACGCAAATCGCCAGTGGGCAGACGGATATCGCCATGGCCGGCGGGGTGGACTCCATCTCCATGGGGGCGCGGCAGCAGGGCGCCAAGGCGGAGAAGAACCCGATCCTGGTGGAGCAAAAGCCGGAGATCTTCATGGCCATGGGCAACACCGCAGAGGTGGTGGCCCGTCGCTATCAAGTGACGCGGGAAGCGCAAGATCAGTTCGCGCTTATGAGCCAGCAGCGTTATGCCGCGGCCGCCGCCAGCGGCGCCATTGCGGAAGAAATCGTCCCCATGGCCGTGAAGATGAAGAAGGTCAATAAGGAAACGGGCGAAGAGAGCATCGTCGACGCCCTCGTGGATCGCGACGAGTGCAACCGGTCCGACACCACCCTCGAGGGTCTGGCCAAGTTGCCGCCGGCTTTCGAAGAGAACGGCACGGTTACCGCCGGGAATGCTTCCCAGCTGTCCGATGGCGCCTCCATGACCCTCCTCATGTCCGCTGAGCGCGCAGCGCAGCTGGGCCTAACCCCCATCGGTATCTTCCGCGGCTTCACCGTCGCCGGTTGCGAGCCCGATGAAATGGGCATCGGTCCCGTGTTCGCCATTCCGCGTCTCCTCGAGCGGGCGGGCCTTGGCATCGACGACATCGATCTCTGGGAACTCAACGAAGCCTTCGCGAGCCAGTGCCTCTACTGCCGCGATCACCTTGGTATCGATCCCGAGAAGTACAATGTCAACGGCGGCTCCATTGCCATCGGCCACCCCTTCGGGATGACCGGTTCCCGTTTGACGGGCGCAGTGCTCCGCGAGCTCAAGCGCCGCAATAAGAAGTATGGCGTGGTCACCATGTGCATTGGCGGTGGCCAAGGCGCAGCGGGGCTCTTCGAAGCCTGCTAAGCCCTCACCTTAAGCCGACGGGCGTTGCCCGTCGGCTTAAGGGCCTGTTTTTGAAATATATTGTTACAACCTTAGGGCCCTCCTAGGCCTTGCTTCCCAACTCTGCCCCCTCTAAGCTTTTCCCCTGTTCCTTAAAAGAGGGCTCGCTTTGATGCCCCTCGCAACGTCCGTCAAGCTCCTAAAGGCCTCTCCTAGGGCGCCCCGCCGGTCTGGCTGGGTTCGCACTGTGGCTGCGCTGTGCCTTCTGGTGGGTGCCGGGGCGGTGCGCGCGGCACCCGGCGAGGAGGGCGTGCTGGACGCCCCTGAGGGCCTTCGGAATCATCTTGCGAACTGGTCTAGCTTGTCCGATGACGAGCGCCGCGCCGTACTCACAAGCCTGCATCGGCAGCTGGCCGAAGCCGGCCGGGAAGGGAAGCTTCAAGTGCGTTCCGAGCGCCGCTTTGGCTACCGCGTTCAGCGCCCCGACGGCACGGTGCTGCGCATTGAACGGCGCCAGGCCGTGGTGCAGTTTCGTGATGCGGAAGGGGCCAGCTTTGGTGTGGGCTTCGAGCAGCGCCTGGCGCAGCCGGAAGGGGACCGAGGGCCGGCCTCGCAGCAGGTGGGCCCGGGGCTCATTCCCCTCCCCCTTGACGATCGCCTGGAAGATCTACCGGTCGCGCTGAGCGCTGGGGGCGAAACCCTGCCGTGACCGCCGCTCCTGTTTTGCTGGTCGTGGACGACGACCCCGAACTGCGCGAACTCACTGCAACCTACCTGGGCCAGCAAGGCTTTACGGTGCATACCGTAGGGGATGGGCAGGAGATGGATGAGGCGCTGAAAACCTTAAGCCCCGATCTGCTCGTGCTCGATTTGATGCTGCCGGGGGAAGACGGGCTCTCCATCGCTAAGCGTCTTAAAAGCGAGCGGGACCTGCCCATCGTGATTCTGTCCGCCCAAGGGGAAGATATTGATCGCATCGTCGGCCTCGAAGTGGGCGCCGATGATTACCTCCCCAAGCCCTTTAATCCGCGGGAGCTGCTGGCCCGCGTGCGGGCCGTGCTCCGTCGGGCCCAGTCCATGCCCGTCGGCTTTGAGGAGCAGCGCCGCCAATACCGCTTTGGCGCCTACCTCCTCGACGTGGAGGCGCATCGCCTAGCCCGAGACGGGGAGGAAGTGCCCCTCACCAGCGGGGAGTTCGACCTCCTCGTGGTGCTCGCCCAGCACCCGAATCGCGTCCTCGACCGGGATCAGCTCCTCGATCTCCTAACCGGCGCTGAGCGGGCCCCCTTCGATCGCTCCATCGACGTCCGCGTGACCCGCTTGCGGAGCAAGATTGAAGCGGATCCCGCCCACCCCGCCTTCATTAAGACCGTGTGGGGCAAGGGCTACATGTTCTGCCCCGATAGCGCTGCCTAGCCCCTTGGCCGCCTGGCCTCGGCTTCGGCCCGCGTCCCTCCTGTTTCGAACCAGCCTCACTCTGGGGGTGAGTGCCCTCGCCATTGCCCTAATCTCGATCTGGGCCCTCAGCCAGTTCGTGATATCGCCTATTGCGGCGCAATCGGCGGAGGACGAGGCGGCGCTGCTCGTGCTCTCAACCCAAACCTGGGTCGAATTGCCACCCCAGGCCCGGCCCTACTACGAGCTCGAGCTGTTCGAAAGCCACAACCTGGTCCTATCCCCAGAGCGGCGGCGCTTGGAGCCTGTGGAGGCGCCGGGCGGCAGCCTTGCACTCCTTCAGAGCGCCTTGAGTGAACGGCTCCGGGAGCCCATCGGCCTGTTCCAGGGTGATGATTTGATGTGGGCCGAAATCCCCATGGGCGGCGTGATCTTGCAGCTGGGCTTTGCGCCGGACCGGGGCGCTGCCGCCCCCTGGTCCGTGGTCCTCGTGATTTTCGCTGCCGGGGCGGTCATTGTATTTTTTGCCTCCCTGCTCATCGTGCAGCGCATCGTGCGGCCCCTCGACGCGGTGGCGCGGTCCGCGCAGGCGTTCCGGGGCGGGGCGGAGTTTGATCGCCTCCCGGAAACGGGGCCTCAGGAACTCGTCGCCCTCACCCGTAGCTTTAACACCATGGCGGAGGAAATCTCCGCGCTCCTGGCTAACCGAACGACGCTGCTGGCAGGGGTTTCCCACGATCTGCGTACGCCGCTGGCGCGCATGCGCCTGGTGCTTGAGCTCATGGGCGAAGCCGTAGACCCCGACCTGCGGGGGCGCATGGAGCGCAACATGGATGCCATGGAAGCGCTCCTCTCCAAGGGCCTCAAATTCGCCCGGGGCTTGGCAGAGGGGCAGGCTCGGACCATTGAGCTGGCCGCCCACCTGGAAGCCTTGGTGCAGACTCAGCACCAGCCCGAGCTCCGTTTCGAGAGCCGTTTGCCTGGGCCGAAGTCCGTCACCCTGGCGATGGAGGCGCTCGATCGGGTAGTGGAGAACCTGATGAATAATGCCCTGGCCTACGGTAAAGGCCCCGTGGTCTTGCGCGTGAAGGAAAGTGCCAAGGGGCTGAAAATCCAGGTGCTCGATCGCGGTCCGGGCATTCCCGAAAGCGAGCGGCAAAAAGTCTTCCAGCCCTTTTATCGCCTAGAACACTCCCGCTCCGTGGTCACCGGGGGCAGCGGGCTGGGGCTCGCCATCGTCAAGCAGCTCTGCGACGCCCAGGGTTGGCGCGTGGAGCTGACCGAGCACGGTGGGGGGGGCGGGGCCGTCTTTACCGTTACCCTGCCCCTCAGCGTCGTGAGCGCTTAGGGGGTGCCGCCGATGCGGAGGGGTTCGACGAAGTGGGCCAAAGGTAGGCCCGCTTCGTCGAGGGTGGCCTTAATGCGCGCATTGAGCTCATAGGTAACGGGCCAAAGCTGATCGGCAGCCACCCAGCCTCGCACGAGATACTGAACGCCCAGCTCCGTGAATCCTGCCATGGCAATAAGCGGGGCAGGCTCGGTCACAATGCGGCTTTCCGCCTCGACTAGCTCCCTTAGGTGGGCAAGTACCGCCTCCCCGGACGCCGTCGGCGCGACCGTAAACAGCCACTCGGCCCGGCGAAGGGGTTCGAGGGAGAGGTTGATAACGGGGTTATTGGCCAGTTGCCCATTGGGGATGATGGCCGTGCGGCCGTCGAAGGTTTTTAGATGGGTGTTGAGGACCCCAATTTCCGTCACCGTGCCTAGGATCGCGCCACTATCGATCACATGGCCCACGCGAAAGGGCTTAAACATGAGGATCAACACGCCCCCCGCGAAATTGGCCAGGCTGCCCTGCAGCGCAAGGCCTACGGCCAAGCCTGCGGCGCCCAGCACCGCGATGAAGGAGGTGGTCTCTAGGCCGAGCATGCCCGCCACCGATATCAGAATGAGTGTTTTAAGGGATAGGCCCGCAAAGCTGAGGAGGAAGCCGCTGAGGGAGGGCTCGACGTTCCTCAGCTCCATCAGCCGTCGGCTGAGTCGAAGGCTTCGGTTCACCAGCCAGAAGCCCAGCACGAGGGTTAGGAGAGCCCAGCCCACCCGCGGCAAGATCTCCTCGGCCGCGCCCAGCGCCCAGGGCAGCAGCGTGGCGGGGTCCATCAGGGCAGCAAGGGAAAGGGGGGTGGGATCAGCCATGCCAGCATTCCGGATGCGGAAAACGCCATTATTGATCGCCGGGGCATAGCCGGGCTAGCCTGCCGCTCCCTATGTGCTGGAGACCCCCATGTCCTCTGCCTTCGACAACGTCCTTTACGAGGTTCGCGGCCCCCTGGCCCTTATCACCATTAACCGCCCGGAAAAGCGTAATGCCATTTCCCTGGCTACCCTTGAGGAACTGCATCGGGCGGTCACCTTGGCGGAGCAGGACGACGCCGTACGGGTCCTGGCCTTCACTGGCGCAGGCGATCGAGCCTTTGCGTCCGGCTCGGATTTGGCCGAGGTGGAACATCGGGATCTGAAGAAAGCGCTGGAGCCCATTGTGCAGGGGCTGGCGGAGCGCCTTGAGCGCTTGCCCAAGCCCACCATCGCGGCGATCAATGGCCTGTGCTTTGGCGGTGGCCTGGAGGTGGCGCTGGGCTGCGATGTCCGCGTCGCCAGTGAAACGGCGGCCTTTGCCACCCCCGAGGGTAAGCTCGGCATCATCCCCGGCGGCGGCGCGACGCAACGCCTCCCGCGCATTGTGGGCCGTGGCTGGGGCATGCACATGCTCCTCATGGGCGAGCCCATCGACGCGCAGCAAGCCTTCGCGATCGGCCTGGTGACCAAGCTCACGGCGCCAGAGGCCCTCTTGGGCGAGGTCCAGCGCATGGCGGAACACCTGGCCACCTTCGCGCCCTTTGTCCCCCGATTTATGAAGGCCATGGTGCATTCGGGCATGGAAGCCAGCCTTGTCGCAGGGCTGGCGCTGGAGAAATTCGCCCAGGGGGCGCTTTGCGAAACGGAAGACAAAAAGGAAGGGCTCCGCGCCTTCCTAGAGAAGCGTCCGCCGCAGTGGCAGGGACGCTAGCGCTCACGCTGGGGGTGGGCCATCATCAAGGCTTTCAAGAGGGAGGAGTACACCTATGGCCGTTGACCGTTTTCCCGTGGAATACAGCCACATCATGATGTTCGCCCGCTCCGTGGGCGACCCGAACCCGATCTATCATGATCCGGAGGCCGCGAAGGCGACGGAGCCGGGCGCTGTTATCGCGCCCCCCACGTTCGTTCAATCTTCCGCTCAGTTCGACCCCGACTACGTCCTGCGCCCGAAAATCGGTGCGCCCTGGTTTGGGTCTGGGAAAAATCCCACGGGGGTGGCGCCCGGGTCTGGCGGTGGCGGTAATGGCGGCGGTCTCCATGCGGAGCAGCATTACGAGTACCACCGCCATCCCCAGGCTGGCGATGTGCTTACGGCCACCGTGAAGCCCGGGGAAAGCTGGGAGAAGCAGGGGCGCCGGGGGGGAAAGCTGCTGTTTCAGGAAACGATCACCGAGTATCGGGATCAAAACGGGGAATTGGTGGTCACGGCTCGGGGCATCGGCGTTCGGACGGAACGCCCGGCCACGTCCGAAGCCTAGGGGAGGGGAACTCATGGCCTTAAAAGCAAGCGAAGTGAAGGTGGGAGACGTGTTCTCCTGCGTCCTGGTCGAGGACCTCAAGCGGACCCAGATCGTGCAGTACGCGGGCGCCTCGGGGGATTACAACCCGCTGCATACGGATGAAATCTTCACCAAGGAAGTGGCGGGCTACCCCAGCGTCTTCGCCCACGGCATGCTCACCATGGGCATGACGGCGCGGCTGCTCACGGATACCGTGGGCGATGGCCGCCTCACCCGCTACGGCGTGCGTTTTACCGCTCAGGTGTGGCCCGGGGATGATCTCTCCGCCAAAGCGACGGTTACCGCGGTGCAGGACGTCGATGGCGTAGCCATCGCCGAGTTCGACGTCGAAACCACCAATCAGGACGGCGCGGTAGTCCTCAGCGGCTCTGCGGCTGCTCGCCTAGACCCTTAATCGGGGAGTAAAAAAGGGCGCCCAGACCTCAGGCCGGGCGCCCTTTTTCGTTCTCGTTTCGTTCTGGGCCTAGGGTGCCTCGCAGCGACCTAGGCTGCGACCTCCTTACCCAACCAGCGCCCGGTCAGTACCCCCGCGGTCATGCTCCCGTTCACGTTCAGGGCCGTGCGCGCCATGTCGATCAGCGGCTCTACGGAAATCAGCACCGCGGCCACGGTCACGGGGAAACCCATGGCAGGCAGGACCACCAGCGCCGCGAAGGTGGCGCCCCCGCCGACGCCGGCGATGCCGAAGGAGCTGATGGCCACGATTGCCACGAGGGGCAGGATGAAGTCGAGGCTCATGGGGTCGATGCCCATGGAGGGGGCAATCATAACCGCGAGCATGGCGGGATAAATGCCCGCGCAGCCGTTTTGGCCGATGGTGGCGCCAAAGGTGGCGGATAGGTTGGCGATGGGTTCGGGCACCTTAAGCGCGTCGATCTGCGTTTCCACGTTCAGGGGAATGGTCGCCGCGGAACTGCGGGAGGTGAAGGCGAAGGTGAGCACGGGCCAGACGTTCTTGAAGTAGGTGCTGACGTTCACCCCGGCGAGCAGGAGCAGCAGCGCATGGATCCCGAACATGATGGCAATGGCCACATAGGAGGCGCCCACGAACTCCACCAGGTTCCAGAGGTCTTGGGCATTCGAACCCGCCACGACCCGAGTCATAAGGGCAAGGATGCCGTAGGGCGTGAGGGCCATGATCATCTGCACGAGGCGCATGATGATGGCCTGTAGGGCCAGCACGGCCTCGCGGATCTTTTCACCGCGGGCGGGCTCTTCCCGTGCCACTCCAAGAGCGGCGATGCCGAAGAGAATCCCGAAGATGACCACGGCAATGATGGAGGTGGGGCGGGCCCCCGTCAGATCGGAGAAGATATTGCTTGGGATAAAGCGCACGAGCATGTCCGCCAGGCCCAGGTTGGCAACGTTTTCATAGCGGGAAGAAAGGGACGCGGCCCGCTCAAGTTCCCGGGCGCCTTGGGTAATGGCGTCGGCGCTGAGCCCGAAGAGATTGCTTACGAAGATGCCAACGAGGGCCGCCACGGCGGTGGTCCCGACGAGGATGCCCACCACGCTGCCACCAATGCGCCCAAGATCGGCCACCTCTCGCATGCGCACCACGGCGGCAATCATCATTACGAGCACCAGGGGCATGATCACCATTTTCAGCAGGCTGATGTAGCCCGAGGCGATCACGTTGGTCCAGGTGAGCGTTTCCTTCACCACGGCGTCGCCACTGCCATAGAGGAACTGAAGCGCTAGGCCATAGCCCGCCCCCAGCAGGAGGCCCAGCAGAATCTGCCGGCCCAGCGTTAGGCGCGGCTTTCGCACCTGAAAGAGCCCTACCGCGAGGGCGGCAAAGACGACCAAATTGGCGATCGCAGCAAAAGACATAGCGTGTCTCCCTTCCCAAGAGCCCGAACCCTAGCACCGCCCTTGCTTGGTGCGAAGGGAATAAATGCGCTAACTGAGTTCTCGTTTAGTTATAAGCCCCGCCCTAGCGGAGCCCCGGATGGGTCGCCAAGGCTTCGATGGCGTCCGGTGCCTCCAAGGCGCCGAGGTTCTTTGGGGCACGACCCCGGAGCCGATCCCGCACCGCCAGCTCCACGCGTTTGCCAGAACGTGTTCGGGGAATGGCTTCCACGGCCAGGATGCGGTCTGGATGATGGCGGGGGCTGGCCTGGCGGCGCAGGGCGTCGCGAATCTCCGCTTCAAGGGCGCTGTCCAAGGTCACCCCGGGCGCGGGCACGATGAAAAGAATGAGCTCGAGATCATCCCCTGCGGGGCGATCGACGATGAGGCAATCGCTGAGGGAGGGCAGGGCTTCCAGGGGGCCGTAAAATTCCGCTGTGCCCATGCGCACCCCGCCCCGATTCAGTACCGCATCGGCCCGGCCGAGGAGCACGACCCCGCCGTCTTCGGTCCAGTAGCCGTAGTCGCCGTGGCGCCACAGGTTGGGGTCATCGGGGAAGTAGGTGGCGCGCAGCCTGTCCCCCGTGGGGTCGTCCACCAGGCCCAGGGGTTGGGAGGGGAAGGGCGCCCGGCAAACCAGCTCACCGGCCTGATCGTCGCCGTCGTCGAAGGCAAAATCCATGGCCATGGCGAGCCCTGGCCCCTGAAGCGCCCCGGCCTTTAGGGGGCGCTCGGGGTGGCCTAGGGCAAAGCAGCCGAGCAGGTCCGTGCCGCCGGAAATGGAGCACAGCGGCACGTCTCCAAAGCGCTCCGCGGCAAAGCCCCAAGCCCAGGCAGGCAGAGGGGCGCCGGTGGACAGGAGTACGCGCAGGGCCGGCAAGGCGGGCCCGGGCGGCTGCTGGGCCAGACGCGTCAAATAAGCCGGCGAAGTCCCCAGGTGGGTAAAGGCGCTGGTGCGGGCGAAGGTCAGAAACGCGTCCTCGCCGTTCTGCCCTGGCGCGTCCGGCGCGCCGTCATAGAGGCCGATGGCGGCGCCGCTGGCGAGGCCCGAGACCAGCCAATTCCACATCATCCAGCCGCAGGTGGTGTAGTACAGCAGCCGGTCGCCGGGGCGAAGGTCGCAGTGCAGCTGGTGCTCTTTTAGATGCTGGAGCAAGGGGCCAGCGGTGCCGTGAATGATGCCCTTGGGCGGCCCTGTGGTTCCCGAGGAAAACAGCACGTAGAGCGGATCGAGCGAGCCCCGGGAAAGGCTCTCCCAGGCGCTGCCGGGGTGGCTTTCCGCGGTCGCCACGGGCCTGAAACCAGCCGGCGGCGTCCCCAGCACGGGGTAGCTTAGGGCGAGCTCGGGCGTGAGCATTTCCCGGAGCCTGCTCGCCGTCTCGGCGAGGGAATGGGCCTTCCCCTTATAGCGGTAGCCATCGGCCACCAAGAGCACCTTGGGTTTTAGCGGCGCAAAACGCTCGAGCACGGCGCGAGGGGCAAAATCGGGGGAGCAGCTGGCGAAGGTGCCGCCAAGGCCCGCCGTCGCGAGGGCTGCGATGACCGCTTCCGGACGGTTTGGCGTCAGGGCACAAAGCACGTCGCCCCGTCCGAAGCCCTCCCGGGCGAGTTGCTGAGCCAGGGCGGCCACCGCCGCACGCAGTTCGCTGCGGGTGCAGTGCGTTAGGGTGCCCGCTTCGTCCCCTGCGATGAGGGCCAGATCCCTTTCCGGCCCACGGAGCAGCGCTTCCGTGAAGTTCAGCTCGCCGTCGGGAAAGAAGCGCGTGCCGGCCATGGTGCCGTCGGACTCTCGATTCCGTTCTCCGGGATGGCCCGGCAGTTCGGCGAAGGCCCACAGGCTGCGCCAAAAGCGATCGGGCTGAGCCAAGCTAAAGGCGTGTAGCCCGTCCGGGCCTGGGAGCGCTTCGCCCAACGTGGTTTCCAGATAGCGACGAAAGGCTTGAAGCCGTTCTGCGCCCTGCGCGGGCCAAGCGGCAATAAAGGGGGCAGTCATGGCGCGGGGACCTGGTGGAGTAGGGGCGCCCCCCTTCGGAGGCGATGAAGGTTTTCCACGGCAGTTTCGAGGCTCCGGGCCAGCGTTTCCTGCGTGAGCCAGGCGCTATGGGGGGAGAGCACCACCTGGGGAAAGGCGAGGAGGGGATGGTCGGGGGCGAGAGGCTCGGTATCAAAGACATCGAGGCCGGCCCCCGCAAGCCGGCCCGAGGCCAGGGCCGCAAGCAGCGCCGCCTCCTCGACCAGAGCACCCCGGGCCGTGTTGATCAGGATTGCGCCGGCGGGAAGGCGGGCAAAAGCCCCGGCATTCATCATGTTCTGGGTCATCGCCGTTAAGGGCAGATGCAGGGACACAACGTCGCTTTCCTCAAGTAGTGCCTCGAAGGGGCGCTGGGGGTAGGGCGCATCGTGGGTGGTGCGCGCACAAAACTGTACCGTGGCGCCCAGGGCCGCGAGCACCGGCGCAAGGCGCTGGGCTGTCGCCCCCCAGCCCACCAGCCCAACGCGGCGACCGCCAAGCTCCCCGAGGCCATCTTCAAGGGCTGGGGTAAGCGCCCAGCCCTGGCCTATCCGCATGGCCGCGTCGAGGCGAGGCAGTTGCCGCAGCGTGGCCAGCATGAGGGCAAGGGTGTGTTCCGCGACGGCGGGGGCATTGCTGCCGGGGAGGTTGCACACCGCAATGCCCCGGGCGGCGGCGCCAGCGCGCTCAATGGTGTTCACCCCGACGCCAATTTTTTGGATAAGACGAAGCCGCGGGGCCCGATCGAGGAAGGCTTGGTCCACGGGATAGAGGCAATGCCAAAGCACGTCTGCGGTTTCCAGGGCCCGATCTAGGGCGGGGCCCTGGGCGTCCTCAACGACCTGCACCGAGAAGCCCGCTTCGGCGAGGGCGTCGAAGCGGGCTCGGAGGCGGCCGCCGGCCGGATGATGGTAAAGCACCTGCACCGGCGACCCGAGGGCGACCTAGGCCGGGCCGGGGCCGCTGCCGATCAGCCAGCGGAAGGGCGTAATCCGTACGCTGCCGAAGAGTCCCGCCTGGGTGTAGGGGTCTTCCGCGTTAAAAGCCGTAACGGCCGCCCGATTCGGCAGATCGAGAATAAAAAAGCTGCCGATCATGGTTTCCTCATCCTCCGCCAGCAGCGGGCCCGCAGCGAGAATCCCGCTCGCCCCCTGGACGTAGGCGAGGTGGGCGGGGCGGGTGGCTTGCCGGAGGGCGCCGCTATCAGGCTTGTCGAGGCACTCGAGCAGGTAGGCCACGGTTAGGGTTCTCCGTGGGCGCGGCGGAGCGCATCCACCGCCATGGTCACCGCGTCCTGGGCGGCGGGAATGAGGTGGGCGAGGGAGAAGAAGCTGTGAATCATGCCGTCAAAGCACTTCACGGTGACAGGCACGCCGGCGGCCTTCAGGGCGTCGCCATAGGCGTGGCCTTCGTCCCGAAGGGGGTCGTACTGGGCCGTCATGATGACCGCTTCCGGCAGCCCCTCGAGGCTAGCTGCCTTGCTTGGGCAGGCGCGCCAGTCGTCTCGCTGCTCAAGGGGGCAGTAGAGATCCCAGAACCACTGCATGGTCTCCAGCGTGAGCAAATAGCCCTCGCCGTTTTCCGTGTAGGAGGGCAGGGTGAAGTCATGGTCCGTGACCGGGTAAATGAGCAGCTGAAGCGCGATATGGGGGCCGCCGCGGGCCTTCGCCATGAGGCAGACCACGGCTGCCAGGTTACCGCCGGCGCTATCGCCCCCCACGGTGATCGCCCCGCTGCGGGCGCCAAGGGACTCGGCGTGATCTGCTGCCCAGCAGGTGGCGGCGTAGCAGTCTTCCGGGGCGGCGGGGAAGGGGTGCTCTGGCGCCAGGCGGTAATCGACCGCCACCACGATGCAGCCCGCCTCTCGTGCTAGGGTCCGGCAGTCGCGGTCGTGGGTGTCGAGGTCGCCAATGACCCAGCCCCCACCGTGGTAGTGAACGTGGAGCGGGAAGGGGCCCGGGCCTTCCGGGGTGTAGATCCGTATGCCAATGGGCCCTTCGGGGCCATCGATCGTGCGGTCCTCGACCTTCGCGAGGGTCAGCTCTAGGGCCGGCGCCTGCATGGCCAGATAGGCCGCGCGAGCGTCCGCGGGGCTTAGGCTGCTCATGGGCGGGGCGCCAGCCTCCGCGTTCTGAGCCAGTATGGCAGCGACTACAGGATCTACACTCATGGCCGTCCTCCCCCGGCGTGAATAAGCCCCGAGCATACCCCAGCCCCTGGCCCCGTGCAGCGCGTCTGCGGTAGCGTTGCGTAAAGGAAGGAGAGACGGCATGCGCGTTGCCCTATTGGTCAGTTGCCTCGTAGATGGCCTGCGTCCCAGCGTTGGAGCGGCGGCCCTCAAGCTGCTGCGGGCCGCGGGCTGTACCGTGGTCGTGCCCCGGGCCCAAACCTGTTGCGGTCAACCGGCTTGGAACAGTGGGGATCGGGCTACCGCTCGCACGCTTGCCCTGCGGGTGCTCGACCAGTTCGCCGGGGTAGACGCGGTCGTTGTGCCTTCGGGAAGCTGTGCAGGCATGGTTCACCAGCTGCCGGAGGTGCTTGGCGCGAGCCATCCCCGTCGGGCCGAAGCCGAAGCCCTCGCGGCGCGGTGCTATGAAATCACCACCTTCTTGGTCGAACAGCGCGATTACCACCCGGGTCCCTTAGGCCAGGGCCAGACCCTCACCTATCACGACAGCTGCGCCGGGCTGCGGGAGCTTGGCGTGAAAACGGCTCCGCGGATTCTCCTTGAGCGGGCCGGCTACATCCTTGTGGAAATGGCGCAGGCGGAAACGTGCTGCGGCTTTGGCGGGACCTTCTGCGTGAAGTATCCGGAGATTTCCGTCGCCATGGCCGATGAGAAGCTCGCCAGCGCCGGCCAGGCGGGGGCCTCGCTGGTGGTCGGAGGCGATGTGGGGTGCCTACTCCACCTTGCGGGGCGGAGCGAGCGCAGTGTCGCCCCGCTGGCCTTTCGCCACGTACTGGAGTTGCTTGTACCCGAGCGTGAGCAGCCCCGGGCCCTAGGGCAGGGGACGCCATGAGCTTTCGCGTCGATAGCCAGGATTTTATCGCCCGCTCAAGCGATGCCCTTGAGGATGCACCGCTGCAGAGCGCCCTCGGCAAGCTTCGCATGGGGCTTAGCCTGCGGCGGCGGGAAGCGGTGGCGGCCCTGCCGGAGTTTGAAGCCCTTCGGGACGAGGCCGCCGCGCTGCGGGACTACACCCTGGCCACCTTAGATCAGCAGCTGGAGGCCTTTGAGGCGCAGGTGCGCGCCCGGGGTGGAGAGGTGCACTGGGCGCCGGATGCGGAGGCGGCCCGGCGGATCATCCTCGAGTTGTGTCAGCGCTACGGGGCGAAGAAGGTCCTGAAAGGAAAATCCATGGTCACGGAGGAGCTCGAGCTGAACGAGCACCTCGAGGCCCAGGGGATTCGCTGCGTCGAAACGGACCTTGGCGAGTACATCGTGCAGCTGCGCCGCGAGCGGCCAAGCCATATCGTGGCGCCGGCGATTCACCTGCGAAAGGAAGACGTGGCGGAAAGCTTCGCCGAACATCACGGCGACGCCGGCGGGCGAGACCGGAGCACGGCGGAAGCGCTCATGGCCGAGGCGCGCGCCGAGCTGCGGGCGCATTTTCTCTCCGCGGATGTGGGGATCACCGGTGCGAACTTCGCCATTGCGGAAACGGGGTCCACGGTGATCGTGACCAACGAAGGCAACGGCGATCTCACCCAATCCCTGCCCAAGGTGCACATTGCCGTGACCGGCATCGAAAAGGTGGTGCCCACGCTGGAAGATGCCTCTACCCTTCTGCGGGTGCTGGCGCGGTCCGCCACGGGCCAGGAGGCGTCCGTGTACACCACGTTCTCTACGGGGCCGCGGCGCCCGGAAGATCCCGACGGTCCCGAGGCCTACCACGTGGTCCTGGTGGACAACGGCCGTAGTGCCATGCTGGGTACGGAGTTTGAGGCCATGCTGCGCTGTATTCGCTGTGGCGCCTGCCTGAACCACTGCCCGGTTTATGGCCAGGTTGGCGGCCATGCCTACGGGTCGGTGTACCCGGGCCCCATGGGCGCGGTGCTCACGCCTCAGCTCGCCGGCCTCGATCAAACGGTACATTTGCCTACGGCTTCCACCTTTTGTGGCGCCTGCGCGGCGGTCTGCCCGGTCAAAATCCCCCTGCCTACCCTGCTCCGCCAGTGGCGTCAGCGGGCCCATGAAGCGGAGCTTGGAGGGACCAAGGCCCGCTGGCTGCTGGCCCTTTGGGGCTTTTTCGCAGCCCGCCCCCGGCTCTACCATGCGGGGCTTCGCCTCGGCACACGAGTGCTGGCGGGGCTCGCCGGGCCACGGGGCAGTTTTCGGCGCCTTGTCGGAGGCCAAGCCTGGACCGCAAAGCGCAATTTTCCCGCGCCGGAGGGGGGCAGCTTCATCGCAAGCCTCTCCCAGGAGACCTTCTCGCCCACAGCAGAAGACCGCTCGGCGCGCTAGAATGGCATTCAACAGGGCGCCGGACCCTAACCGGTGGCCCGCTGCATAAGGACAGGTTCATGACAGACGTGAAAGACGACAAGAAAGCCGAGCTCGAGGCGGTGCAAAAGGCCAGCCCTATTCCTGCCCTGCTATTTGAGAACCGGGTCGTCACGCTCTTCGGGGAAATCAACACGGAGAGCGCGCAGCGCACCAATGAGCGCCTCCTCGCCCTGGCCTTCGCGAGCGATGCGCCCATCACCCTCTACATCAGCTCCCCCGGCGGTCATGTGGAATCGGGCGATTCCATCTACGACATGATTCGGGCGATTGGGGCGCCCGTGCGCGTGGTGGGCACGGGTTGGGTGGGCAGCGCCGGCGCCCTGATCTATCTGGCGGCAGATAAGGAAAACCGCTACTCCTTGCCGAACACGCGCTACCTCATCCACCAGCCCGCAGGCGGTTTCGGCGGCACGGCCTCCGATATCGAGATCCACGCGCAGGAAATCATCAAGATGCGCGAGCGTCTGAATACAACCCTTGCGGCGCGCACGGGGCAGCCCGTGGAGAAGATTGCCGAGGACACGGACCGCGACTATTGGATGAGCGCGGAGGATGCCGTGGCTTACGGCATCGTGGGCACCATCATCGAACGGCTTAGCGATCTCCCATGACGGACTCGGGGCGGGAGGCAGTGCTTGGCGCTGTGCGCCAGGCCCTTGCACGCCGCACCGCGGCGGTCGGTCCGCCCCCTTGCCCTCCTTCCCACCTCATTCCCCAGCGGGCGCAGCGCCAAGCGCCGGAGCTTCACGCGCTCTTTGTCCAGCAAGCCCAGGCGGCGGGGGCCACGGTCGTCTCCGTGCCCGATGAGGCGGCCCTGGCCCAGGCCCTTGCTGCGCTGGCGGCGGAGCACGGCGAGGTGCCGGTGGTGGCCCCGGCGTCGCCTCTTGCTAAGCTGCCCTGGGCGACGGCCCCTGCGCTGCGCGCGGTGCAAAGCGGCGATGCCCTGGCGGTGAGTACGGCCGTGGCTGCGATTGCGGAAACGGGCTCCGTGGCCCTGGCATCGGGGCCAGAAAACCCCGTGCTTTCTGCTTTCCTGCCGGAGCATCACGCTGTGGTGGTGCCCGCTTCCGCCGTGCTCGGCCCCTCGGAAGACCTGTGGGCCCTGCTGCGGGAGCAGGCAGGCCCGGAAGGGCTCGTATTCCCCCGAACGCTTCATTGGGTCACCGGACCGTCCCGATCCGGGGATATCGAAATGACCATGCTTTTTGGGGCTCATGGGCCCCTGTCCCTCACCCTTTTCCTGCTCGAAGACGGTTAGCCTACCGGCCCTTTCTTGCTGCCTATCCTCCCTAACCCTAAGATCCGAGGCCACGCTTGCGACCTTGGGGAGACAGCAGTATGGCCATTTCAGCGGTGACGGAAGCACAAACGCTTGGGGACGTGCTTCGTTTTCAGGCGGCTACGCGGCCATCGGCGATGGCGTTCGTCTTTGAAGATCGGCAGATGGACTACGCCACCTTCGATGCCCATGCCAGCCAGGTCGCCCAGGGTCTCCTCGCCGCAGGCTGCGGCCACGGCACTCGCGTGGCCTTTCTCGATAAGAACTCCGATCTCTTTTATGAACTGATTTTCGGCTGCGCCAAGGCAGGCGCGGTTTCCGTGGGGATTAACTGGCGCCTGGCGCCGCCGGAAGTGGCCTATATCGTCAATGACAGCGCGGCCGAGGTGCTGTTCGTGGGGCCGGACTTCTATGGTCTGGTGGAGACGATCGAAGCGCAGCTGACGACGGTCAAAACCATCATTGCCATGATGCCGGGGCACGCACGCTGGCCGAGCTTTGAGGCCTGGCGCGACGACCAGCCCCACGAAGATCCCCACTGCCCGGTGACCGCAGACGATATTGCCATTCAAATGTATACCTCAGGCACCACCGGGCATCCGAAGGGCGTGCAGCTGGCTCATGAAGCCTTCCTGGCCATCCGCCGCCTGCCGGCCCATGACGACATGGCGTGGGATCATTGGAGCGAGGCGGACGTCAGCCTGGTGGCCATGCCGAGCTTCCATATTGGCGGCGCGGGCTGGGGCGTGCAGGGGGTTTGGGCCGGGGCGAAGAACATCGTGCTTTCCGAGTTCGAGCCCGGTCAGGTGCTTGAGGTCATCGAGCAGGCGGGGGTAACGAAGCTGTTTATTGTGCCCGCGGCCATGCGCCTATGCCTTCAGCACCCGCGCTGCGCCGAGACGGACTTCTCCAGCATCGAGACCATGCTCTACGGGGCCTCCCCCATTCCCCTGGACCTCCTCCGGGAAGCCATTACGGTCTTTAAGTGCGGCTTTGCTCAGCTTTATGGCATGACCGAAACCACGGGCACCGCCACCTACCTGCCGCCTGCGGATCACGATCCCACGGGTCAGTCTCAGCGGATGAAGTCCGCTGGCAAGCCCCTCCCGGGGGTGCGGGTGAAGGTGGTCAATGAGGCCGGGGAAGCCCTGCCGCCTTATGAAGTGGGGGAGATATGCCTTGCGTCCCCGGCGAACATGACGGGCTATGGGAACCTCCCCGAGGCCACGGCGAAGACGCTGGTGGATGGGTTCGTGCACACCGGCGATGCGGGCTACCTCGATGAGGACGGTTACGTCTACGTGCATGATCGCGTAAAGGACATGATCGTCTCTGGGGCGGAGAACGTGTACCCCGCGGAGGTGGAGAGCGCGCTCTTTGGCCATCCCGCCCTCGCCGATGTGGCCGTGATTGGCGTGCCCGATGAGCGCTGGGGAGAGGCGGTGAAGGCCGTGGTGGTGCTGAAACCTGGGGTCACCGCGACGGCGGATGAGCTCATCGCCTTTGCCCGGGGCCGCATTGCCGCCTACAAGTGCCCAAAGACCGTCGATTTCATCGACGCGCTGCCGCGCAACCCGTCGGGCAAGATCTTAAAGCGTGAGCTGCGAGCCCCCTATTGGGCGGGCTATGAGCGCAACGTCAACTGACGGCGCTTGGGCGCGGCGGCCCTCGGGGCTTTTCCCGGGTGCCGAGCCGCTGCCTTACTGGGTCGACGAAGCCCGGGCCGGCCTCCAGGGCCCCTGGCTCGTCCTGGCTCACGGCGCCGGCGCCGGGCCCCTCCATCCGGTTCAAGAGGCTTTCAGCGCGTGCTTCCACCGCTTAGGCTGGAATGTTCTACGCTTTGCCTTTCCCTTTCGCGCGGCTCGCCCCGCGGGCCGTATCGGTCGCGATAGCCCGGCGCGGGGGCAGGCCGCCGTGGCCGCGGCCTTTCGGGTGGCGCAGGGCTTTGCCGGTGCCGCCCCGGTGGTGTTGGCGGGTCATTCCTACGGCGCGCGCCGCACCTTGGAGTGGCTCTCGAGCGCGGCGCCGCCGGTGGCGGGGGCCTTGCTGCTGGCTTACCCCCTTGCGCCGCCAAAACGGAAAACCCCCGCACCCTTACCTGACCTGCCCCTCGGCGCGCCCTGCGCGTTTATCAGTGGCGACCGGGATGCGCTCGCGCCTCCGGGGTCCCTTGAGGCCGCGCTGGCCGGCCAGCGGAGCGCTCGCCTGTGGCGCATTCCCGGGGCGGATCATGGCTGGTCCCGGCCGAAAACTCTGTTTGCCAAGGGCGGTCCGCTGACCGAGGCGCTCCGAGCATGCCTCGGTCCTCTAGGGGTTTAGGCTTAGGCGCGCTTGCCAAAGTTTTTCAGGCGCTCAGCCATATCCGGACCCCGGCCGGGGCTGACCGCTCTTTCCCATTGCGGTCCCGCTTGCCCGGGGCGCTCTTGGGCGCCGTTCACCAGGAACTTATCGGCGCGGAGCGTGAACCAGGAATTTTCCAAGTAGCTTCGGGCCTTGGCTTCGGCGTGGGCCAGCAGCGTCTCGTCGGGCACCGTTTCCAACGCCAGGCCGAGGGCGACGGCCTCTTCGGCCCCGACCACGCGGCCGGAAAACATCATGTCCTTCGCCGCTTGCACGCCGAGGCGGCGGGGCAGGCGCGAGCCCATGCCCCAGGTAGGGGACATGCCCCAGCGACCGTGGCTATCACAGAAGGCGGCGGAGCTGCCGGCGATGAGCAGATCGCAGCCCAGGGCAAGCTCCAGGGCACCGGTGTAACAGGGGCCGTGGATGGCGCCGATCACCACCTGGGGGAGGGCCTCGAGGGCGTCGATGGTTTCCGCTTGAAAATGAGGGGAGGGCGCGACGGCGCCGTCGCCGATGGCTTTGAGGTCATTGCCTGCGGAGAAGGCGCGCCCCGCGCCGCAGAGGATGACCGCACCGATGGCCTCGCTGCGCTGGGCGAGGTCATCGATGTGAGACCGCAGTTCCACGAAGAGCGCCGGCGAGAGCGCGTTTAGGGCCTCCGGGCGATTTAAGGTAAGGCGGCAAAGGCCGTCCTGCTCGTCTCGTTGGATAAGTTCCGTCATGATAACTCCCCCTCTATTGGTGAGGCCTTAGGGCCGCAGGCCATGCTAGGACGGGAAGCCGGGGCGCACAAATACCGTAAGGAGAAGCACGTGGCAGAGCGCGCAGCAACCGAAGAGTTTGACGTCATCGTGATTGGCGGCGGCATTGCCGGTGCCTCGCTGGCCGGTACGCTCGCTCCGGAGCGCAAGGTGCTCGTGCTCGAGCGGGAGGCGCAGCCGGCTTACCATTCGAGCGGGCGGTCCGCCGCCATTTATATTGAGCCCTATTCGAGCGATCCGCTCTTCGCCCTGACCCTGGGGACCCTGCCCTTCCTCACTTCGCCGCCGGATGGCTTTTCGGAAGCGCCGCTTGTGAGTCCTCGAGGCTATCTGTTGCTGGCGCCCCAGGGCACGGAGGCCGAGGTCGATGCCTACCTGGAAAATTGGGCCCATCGGTGTACCGATCTAAGGGAGATCTCCCTCGAGGACGCGCACCGCCATCTGCCTGTGCTGCGCCAGGGCTATGCCGGGCGGGCAGTCTACGATGGCAATGCCCTCGCCATGGATACGCACGGCATGATGCAGGGCTATCTCCGGCAGGTGAAAAGCCACGGGGGGCGCTTTCAGGGCGACGCGGAGGTCTGCGGGATCGAAAAGGCGGACAACCTCTTTACCGTGACCTTGCGCTCCGGCGCACGCTTTCAGGCGCCGGTGGTGGTCAACGCTGCCGGGGCCTGGGCCGCCCAGGTGGGCGCCCTCGCCGGGGCGGCCCCCCTCAAGCTCTCCCCCCTGCGCCGCTCCGCGGCCCTCATTTCTGCCCCCGACGACGCGGATATTCGCCGCTGGCCGGCGGTCTCATCCTTGCAAAAGAGCTTTTACTTCAAGCCCGAAGGGGGAGAGCTGATGGTCTCTCCCGCCGATGAAACGCCCTTCGACGCCTGTGATGCCTTCCCCGACGATTACGATCTCGCCGTGGGCATCGCCCGAGCTGAAGAATGCGCAGACCTGAAGGTGCGGCGTATTAATTCAAGCTGGGCGGGCCTGCGAACCTTCAGCGAAGACGGCCAGCCCATCTACGGCTTCGATCCCACCCTGCCGGGGTTTTATTGGTGCGCTGGGCAGGGGGGGACGGGCTTCCAGACGGCGGCGGGCGGCGCTGCATGGTGCGCCGCGGAGATTCTGGGGCGCGCCGCGCCTGAGGCCGTGATGGCCCATGCGTTTGATCCCCAGGCGTTCCGCCCGGAGCGCTTCGCCTAAAGGCCCAGCACGCGCTTGGCGATAATGTCCCGCTGCACTTCGTCCGTGCCTCCGGCAATGGACAGGGCGCGCATATTGAAATAGCGCGCTGCGGCGGTGGCCGTGGCGGCCGCCACTTCGTCCGTGGCCCCCGGGGGCCGGGGCCCGGCGGCGCCGCCAAGGGCCGTGGGCCCGAGGAGTTCCACCGTCAATTCGCTGAGCAGCTGCCGCGCATGGCCCGCCAGGGTTTTCAGCATGGAGGACTCGGGGCCCGGATTTTGCCCCTGCCCCAAGGCGGAGAGAAGGCGGAACTCCAGGGTTTTCACCGCTTCCACGGTTACTTCCAGGGATGTCAGCTTCCCTTCCGGCAGGCGCACACCGTGGTCCGCGGCGAGGCGGTGTAGCCGTTGGGCTGCGGCCTCAAGGCCAGGGCCTGCGTTACCGCCGCCGCGTTCGAATTCCAGCAAATACTTCGCCACGGTCCAGCCGTCGTTTTCTGCCCCCACGCGATTTGCCACGGGTACGCAGACGTCGTCGAAGAACACGGCATTCACTTCGTGTTCCCCGGACACAAAAAGGATGGGGTCGACGCGGAGCCCGGGGGTGTCCATGGGGATGAGCAGAAAGGTGATGCCCGTTTGCGGCTTGCCGCTGCGATCGGTGCGCACCAGGGCAAACATCCAGTTCGCATGGTGGGCGTGGGTCGTCCAGATTTTGCTGCCGTTTAAACGGTAGACGTCCCCCTCTCGCTTGGCATCGAGGTTCAGGGCGGCAAGGTCCGAGCCGGAGCCAGGCTCCGAGTAGCCTTGGCACCAGTAATCTTCCCCGGACAGGATGCGGGGCAAAAAGTGCGCCTGCTGGGCCTCCGTGCCATGGCCCATGAGGACCGGGCCACACATGCCGAGCCCCATGGGGGCGAGGGCCGGCGCGCCGGCGGCGGCGCATTCCGAAGCAAACAGGTAGCGCTGCTCTACGGACCAGCCCGGCCCCCCAAAGCGCGCGGGCCAGGCGGGGGCGGCCCAGCCCTGGGCGGCCAGGATACGGTGCCAGCGAATATTGGTTTCGTAATCCTGGAACATGCCGCCGTTGTAGGCCGCGCCCCGGCGCAGGTCGTCGCCGAGGGCCGTGGCAAGAAAGCCGCGGATGGTCTGGCGAAAGGCCTCGAGTTCGGGGGAAAAGGACAGATCCATGGTGCGCCTCCCGGTTGCAGAGGCCGCCCCTAGTGATGGCCCCCTCCCTTCGCTACAGTCTAGCTTGTGTCAAAGGCGGGTGCCCCCGTTCTCGCCCGGCCACTCGTGAGGAGAGCAACCTATGGGTTCCTTTATCCGTTCTTCGCTGGCCCTTTTCGGCGCCGTGGCCCTGGCCGCGGCGAGCGTCCAGGCTGCTGAAACGCCGGTTCGCTATGTCAGCGATCAACTTCGTATTGAGGTCCGGGAAGGGCCGGGCATGGATTACCCGGTGCAGACGACCCTTGTCACCGGGGCGCGCTTCGCGGTCCTAGAAGAAAGTGCGGACTGGCTGCGCGTGCGCTGGCCCGAGGGGGAGGGCTGGATTCGGAGCCAGTACACGGTGGCCCAACCGGTGGCGCGGCTGCGCCTGCCGGAAGCCCAGGCCCGGGCGGCGGCGGCCGAGGCCCGGGCAAAGCAGCTTGAGGCGGAGCTGGCCCCGCTCCAGGACACGCTCGCCACGGCCGAGGCGACGCGGGGCGAATTGGAAGCGACCCTCCTGGAGCAGACCGCGGCCTATGAGGCGCTTCAAGCCCTGGCCGGGGATGCGGCCCAAACCTATGAGGCGCTCCAAGCCTTAAAGCAACGCACGGGAGAGCTTGAGGCGGTGCAGCGAACACTCATCGAAGAGAATACGGCCCTGGAAGCGAATCAGCAGGTGGAGGGGCTGAAGTGGGGCGGTTTAATTGGCCTCGGGGGCGTGCTGCTGGGGTTCCTCCTGGGCCGCGCGGGCCGGCGCCAGAGCTCAAGCTGGGTTTAGCCGGGCCCGCACCGCGCCGACCAGGTCGCTAACGTGGGGATCCTCGAGGCCCAGGCGCGCTAGGGTGCGGTGGAGGTCAAAAAGGTAAGCGGTGTTGGTCCCCGAGGGCCCTTCTGCGGCGCAAATCTGCGCGGCAAGGTCGCTCAGGGGGGCGGGTCCAAGCCAGGCGGGATTACCGGGCCCTGCGAGGTATACGAGCGCTTCCCGAGCGGTGCCAAAGCGGTCGATGACGGGATGGAACGTGCGCACATAGCCATTCTTTTCCCGGTAGTCGAGACGGGTCAGGGCGCCTCGGGCCACCGCTGGGGGTAAAAAGTAGAGAAAGCCCACGCAGGGCGGCGCCCCCCTATCGGGTTCCGGCACTAAGGTAAGCACCCGCCCGGGCGCCCCGGGCCGACCCCGGTGGTCGTGGGAACCCTGCCAGAAGCGGCGGGTCCAGCCGGGCATGGTCGCTTCCATACGCTCCCGCCAGGGTAGCCTGGGCCGGGCCATGAGCGAGCCGTAGGCGAAGAGCCAAAAGCCCTCTCGTGTCATGATCTGCTGCTTGCTGGTTTCGGATGGCCCCATGACCTCACGTCTCACGTCGCTTTTTTCTGCCGCCTCGGATGAGGACGTTCCTGGCGCCCTGCTGCTTTGGGAAACGGGATCCCCGGGGGCGGATGATCGCATAGCCTTCCTGGATCTGTGGTCCGGGCCTGTTCCGTCGGCTGCGCCACCGGCTGCGGTGGTGCGCTGGGGGGCGCGCCTCGATCGTCCGCTGACCTACGGCATGGCCCAGAGCGATGGCCTTGGCCTGGGCTACCCCGCCCCCCTGTCCTTTCTGGCCGATGATGGACGCTGCGTGTTTTTGCCCACAGAGCGGCGCCAGGAACGCACCGGGCCCGAGGCCCTGCGCTTTCTGCGCCAGGGGGATGGGCTGGCGGTGGACACCCTTTGCCAGGCGCATGGCGCCGCGGCGCTGAGCTTTCAAAGCACCGTCACCGTCGGCGAGGGGGGCGGCCTGACGCTGCAGCGCTTCGCCGCCGCCCATCTGCCTTTGCCGCCCTGGGTGGATACGGTGACGGCCTTCGCGGGCGATTGGAGTGGGGAGTTACGCCTCGAGAGCCAGGCCTTGGGGGCGAGCGGCTTCCAGTGGCTCCGCACCGCCGGGCGCAGCGATCACCATCGCTACCCCGCTTTGCTGCTCAGCGAGGGCCCCCTCGCGGCTGACAAGGGCTGCGTGCTGGCGGTCCTGTTGGCCACCAGCGGCGATCATGAGCTGCGCATTGATCAAACCCTTGAGGGCACCTACCAGCTTCAGGGCGGGGCCTACCTAAATCCCGGGGAGGGCCGCCTTGCGGCGGGGGAGCGCTATCAATCGCCCCCGCTCTGGTGCGTGTTCTCGGACGCCGGCAGCAATGGGCTGCGCCAGCGCATCCAGACGCTGCAGCGGGGCGCCCCCTTTGCCCAGGAGGGGCTCCGACGGCCCCGGCCCGTGCACCTCAATAGCTGGGAAGCCCTCTATTTCAACCTCGATGAGCCCGCGCTCCTCGCGCTCCTAGACACCGCGAAGGCCTTGGGCGTTGAGCGCTTTGTCGTCGACGACGGTTGGTTTGCGGGGCGGGTGGATGACCGTCGTGCGCTGGGCGATTGGCAGGTCGACCGGCGCCGCTTTCCCCGAGGCCTTGGCCCCGTGGCCGAGGCCGTGGTGGCGGCGGGCCTGAGTTTCGGCCTGTGGGTGGAACCGGAGATGGTCAGCGCCGACAGCGCCCTCGCGCGCGCCCATCCCGGCTGGCTTCGGGGCGGCGATGGGGGGCTTGAAGCGCGCCATCAGCGCGTCCTCGATCTGGCTCAGGGCCCGGTGCAAGACGCCATTTTCCATGCCCTAGCGGCGCTGCTTTCGAGCTTGCCCATCAGCTACCTCAAGTGGGATCACAACCGGATTCTGACGGGGCAGGGGGCAGGCCCAGGGGTGGGGCACCGGGCTCAGGTGGAAGGCCTTTACGCGGTGCTTCAGCGCGTGCGAGCAGCCTTTCCGGAGGTGGAGCTGGAAAGCTGTGCGAGCGGTGGGGGGCGTCTCGATTGGGGCATGCTGCGATTTATGCACCGCGGCTGGCCTTCCGACGCCAACGACCCCATCGTCCGAGCACCCATCATGGCGCGGAGCAGTCTCTTTCTCGCGCCACCGCGCGCGGGGGTTCACGTCGGCCCCTCGCCGTCCCATGGCACGGGACGGGTGACATCCATGGCGTTTCGCTGCGCCGTGGCCCTGCTGGGTCATTTTGGCCTTGAACTTGACCCTCGGGCCCTGGGCGCTGAGGACTGGCGCACGCTTCAAGCGGGCATCGCGCGCTATAAGCGGCTACGCGATCTGCTTCACTCAGGAAGGGTGTTTGACTACGAACTGGCGCCGGATCACCAGGTTCGGGTGGTGGTCTCCGCTGATCAGCGGGCCGCCGTGGCCATCGTGCTGCGTCTTGGCGATGCCTATCCGGGACGGCCCCTGCGGGTGCCCCTCGTGGGCTTGGCCCGGCCCCTGGCCTATCGCGTGACCCTGGAAGGGCCGGGCCCAGCCCCGGGCGAAATGCCGGGGCTCGGCGCCTTTCAGGGGCCTGGGCTTTGGGTGGCCCCGGGGTACCTGCCGGCTCAGGGCTTGCCCCTGCAGCTGCCTCGGCCGCAGACGGCGGTGGTGCTCCGTTTTACGGCCGAGGACGCCGAGGTTTCCCCCTAGTAGGGCCCGTCCACGGCGGCATTGCCGAAGGCCATGCGGGCAAAGCTCGACCAGTCCGGGCCCCGGCGCAGGTGCTGGCCCCCATCCACGGAGAGGTTCACGCCCGTAATCCAGCTGGCTTCCGGGCCGCAGAGAAAGCGTACGGCGGCGCCGATGTCGTCCACGGAGCCCGTGCGCGCGATCGGCATGCAGGCAAGGTAATCATTGAGCACTTCAGCGCTGTCCTGAAGGCCCTGGCTGAGATCCGTCTCCACCAGACCGGGGCAGACGCTGTTGGCGCGCACCCCTGCATGGCCCAGCTCATCAGCGAGGGTTCGAATCAGCATGTCGATGGCGGCCTTCGACGCCGCATAGGTGCCGCCGTAACGATGGGTCCGCACCCCGGCAATGGAGGAAATCGCGCAGAGGGCACCGCCACCGCTGGCGGCGATCCGCTTTCCGGCGTGTTTGAGCAGCAAGAAGGTGCCCGTGAGATTCGTGCGCATCACGCGCTCGAAATCCTCGAGGCTCTGATGGGTGAGGGGGGCAAGGCCGCCGACCCCGGCGCTGGCCACGGCAATATGCAGGATGCCCCCAGGGCCTTCCGCCGCTGCCACCGCTTCGGCCATCACCGCCTCCTCCGCCGTGTCGCCGGCAAAGGTCCGGATGCGGTCGTCGGCGAAGTCGCCAAGGCCTTGGAGCTGGGCCTTGCCGTCCGCAAGGCGCTGGGGGTCGCGGCCGAGCAGGGTAACCGTCGCGCCGTCGCGCAGGAGGTGAGCGGCGCAGGCCAGACCGATGCCGCTGCCGCCCCCGGTAATCAGTGCGTAATGTCCTGCTAGCGCGTTCATGGTGTCCCCTCGCGTTAAGGAAAAGGGCAGAGGCTAGCGCGGCGCCAACGGGGCGTCGAGGTTCCCCTTCGCCGGAGCGAGGGGCATCATGGTCCTGGGAGGAGGACCCATCATGATGCCATCTTTAGCTAGCCGTTCTCGGGGCCTTGGGGCCTTGGCGCTGATCGCCACGCTCAGTATGTCGGGCCCCTCGCCCCACGCCCTTTCGGCCCAGGCGCCTTCGGGGCAAAGGGAAGCGGCCCTAGCCACCCTCGATGCGTTCATGGCGGCTTTTAACGCCCGAGACATCGACGCCTTCGAAGCCACCTTTCACTTTCCCCATGTGCGCATGGCGTCGGGAAAGGTGACCGTCCTGCCTTCGGCGGGGACTCGATCTAATGCGCTGTTTGAGGCCCTGGCCGCCACCGGGTGGCACCACAGCGCGTGGCTGGAGCGAAAGGTGGTCCAGGCAGGCCCGGGCAAGGTGCATCTTGCGGTCCGCTTTGCGCGTTATGACGAAGCGGGGCACGTCCTCCGAGAATATGAGTCGCTCTACATCGTTGAACGTCGCGGCGATCGCTGGGGCATTGTGGCGAGGTCGAGCTATGCGCCCTGAGCAAACGCAGTTACTGGACACCCTTCGAGACCGCCTTGGGCCGCACGCTGTCCTCGATGCCGAGGCCGTGGCCGAGCGCGCCCAAGGGATCTGGCGCCCGACGCCCCTCGTGGCGCGGGCTCTGGTCCGGCCCCGGAATACGGAGGAAGTCGCCTTCGTGCTGAAGGCCTGCCACGAGATGGGCCAGCCGGTGATTCCCCAGGGCGGACTCACGGGGCTGGTTCATGGCGCCGACACGGGCCCGGACGATTTGATTCTGTCCCTGGAGCGCATGAATCAGATCGAGGAAATCGATCGAGAGGGCCGGACGGCCCGGGTGCAGGCCGGGGTATTGCTGCAGGGATTGCAGGAGGCCGTGGCAGAAGAAGGGCTCAGCTTTCCCCTCGACCTCGGCGCTCGAGGCTCGTGTTTTCTGGGCGGGAACCTGGCGACCAACGCGGGCGGAAATCGGGTGCTGCGCTATGGCATGGCCCGGGAGAATACGCTGGGCATCGAGGCGGTGCTCGCCGATGGGACGGTGATTGACAGTCTTTACGGCATGGTGAAAAACAATGCGGGCTTCGATCTAAAGCATCTGTTTATTGGTTCCGAAGGCACCCTTGGGGTGATTACGCGGGCCGTGCTGCGGCTTCGGGAGGCGCCCCGGAGCCGCCTGAGCATGCTGCTCGCGGTGCCGGACTTTCCCTCCGTAACGGCCTTACTCCGCCATCTAGATCAAGGCCTTGGGGGGCAGCTGTCGGCCTTTGAAGTGATGTGGCCGGAGTTTTACGAGGCCGTGGCCACGGCGCCGCGCTGCCCCGCGCCCCCCCTACCCCTCGGCGCACCCTTTTACGTGCTCGCGGAGCTGCTCGGGGCCGATGCGGCTCGGGATGAAGCCTGGGCGGAGTCGGTCTTAGGGGACGCTCTGGAGGCGGGCCTGGTGAGCGATGCCGTGCTTGCAAGCACCGCCGCCCGTAATGAAGCGCTTTGGGCGCTGCGCGATAGCGTCGATGTGCTGGCGGCGGGGAAGCCCACCCAGGTCTTCGATGTTTCCCTTCCCATTGGGGCCATGGGGGCGTACGTTGAGACCGTTAAGACGGCGGTAGCAAAGGTGGATTCAAGCGTGAAGGTGTTCACCTTTGGCCATTTGGGCGATGGCAATCTTCACTTCGTTCTGACGCCCCGGCCCCGGGAGGCAGAGGGCGTGCACGCCCTGGAAGCGGCGGTCTACGACCCCCTTCCGGCCCTTCGGGGTTCCGTTTCTGCTGAACATGGCATTGGTCTGGAAAAGAAGTCTTGGCTCGGCCACAGCCGCAGTCCGGCGGAAGTGCAGCTGATGCAAACGCTTCGCGAGGCCCTAGACCCTCGCGGCATTCTTAACCCCGGCAAGGTCTGCTAGGCCTTGCCAGGGGTCGCCCTTCGGGGCGCCCCAGGGAGGCTTGGTGTCTGCTTTTCACTATCAAAGTTTGGTTGATACGGTTGATGCGCTGCGCAGCGGGCACCTCTCCGCGGTCTCGCTCGTGCGGCAGATGCTTCGCCGATGCCAGCATGCCGAAGCCCTCTCGGCCTTCGTGTCCCTCGATGCTGAAGGCGCGCTGGCGCGGGCGACGGCCCTCGACGCGCAGCGCGCGGCGGGCCAGCCCCTGGGCCGATTGCATGGCATTCCCCTCGCCCTAAAGGATTTAGTGGACCAAAAGGGCCTGCCCACGGGCGTGGGGGGGCGCGTTCACGGCGTTGCCCCGGCGGCCGAGCATGCCCCGGCGCTTAAGCGTCTCCTGGCTGAGGGGGCAATTGTTCTCGGTAAGCTGCGGCTCACCGAGGGGGCCTATTCTCAGCACCATCCCGATCTCCCGACGCCGCGCAACCCCTGGGCCCCAGAGCACTGGACCGGCGTATCTTCCAGCGGCTCCGGCGTTGCCACGGCGGCCGGGCTCTGTTTTGGCGCCCTCGGTACGGACACCGGGGGGTCCATTCGCTTTCCCAGCGCCGCCTGTGGGGTCGTAGGCCTTAAACCCACCTTCGGACGGGTCAGCACCGCTGGCGTTTTCCCTCTGGCGTCGTCGCTGGATCACCTGGGGCCCATGACACGGTCCGTCCGCGATGGGGCGCGCCTGCTGACGGTGCTCTCGGGACCTGAGGCAGGCGACCCGCGAAGTGCGCCCTTCCCGGAAGAAGACTTTGAAGCGGCCCTGCGCCAGCCCCCGGCGGGCCTACGCGTCGCCTTTCCTGAGGGCCTTTGGCAGCGGGGCGTCGATGCGCGCTTGGGCGAGGCGGGGGCCGGTGCCGCGGGCGCCCTCGCGGGCGCCGGGGTGCACCTCAGCGCCGCAGCGCCTCCCCTCTCTGCCGCGCTCATTGAGGGCTGGTCCGTAACCGCGGGAGTGGAAGCGGCGCTTGCCCACGAAAAAACCTTTCCAGCGAAGCGCGCGCACTATGGGCCGGTGCTCGCTGCGCTCTTGGATCTGGGCCATCGGGCCTCGGCCCAGGCGTATGCTCGCCTGGAGCAGGAGCGGGTGGCCTACACCTGCGCGCTCGATCGCTTTTTCGAAAAAGTAGATGCGGTGTTGCTGCCCGCCATGCCCTTTTTGCCCTTGCCCCTCGACGCCATGGATGCCCTGGCCTTCGAGGGCTACGCCGATCCCCTCACCTTTACGGCGCCCTTCAATTACAGTGGGCATCCGAGCATCACGCTGCCCTTTGGCTTCTCCGCCGAGGGCTTGCCGTGCGCGGTGCAGCTCGTGGGCCGGCGCGGAGAGGAGTCCATCCTGCTTCGCCTGGCCGCGGCCTGCGAGGCCCAGGCGCCGGAGCATGATCGTCGGCCGCCTTTTCCCTAGGCTTAGCCCCTAGGTTGCTTAATGGAGATGCTCGTGACCCGTTTAACCCTCCCCTTGCTGGTTTTAGCGCTTCTCGGCTGTGGCGCCGAGGCCGATCGTTCCGGCGCGGCGGACGCCTCGGCGGCCCCGACCTGGCCCCATGGATGGATGGCCACCGTGGCGAACCCCGATGCCACGGCGGCGGCGGCGGAAATGCTGGCCCAGGGCGGCCATGCGGTGGACGCGGCGATTGCGGCCCATGCGGTGCTGGGCCTGGTCGAGCCGGAGAGTTCGGGCCTCGGGGGCGGCGGGTTTATGTTGGTTTTCCAGGCTGCGGAGGGGGAGCTGAGCTTCCTCGACGGCCGGGAACGGGCGCCGGCGGGGGCCAGCATTGATATGTTCATGGAAAACGAAGCGCCCATGAATTACGTCAAGGCTTGGCAGAGCGGGCGGGCCGTGGGGGTTCCCGGAGCCGTGGCGCTTTATAAGCTCGCCCACGACCGCTATGGGAAGCTGCCCTGGGCCACGGTGTTCGAGCCGGCGATTCGGCTGGCGGAGACGGGTTTCACCGTCACCGGCAAAATGGCCGCTACGCTTGCCCGCCTGGCGCCCATCGCCCGCATTGACGAAAACCCTGGCGCCGCGGACTACTTTTTCCCCGGCGGCGAGCCCCTCGCCGCGGGCGCTACGGTGCGCAATCCGGCCTATGCACAGACGCTTCGGCGCGTGGCGTCGGAAGGCCCCAAGGCGTTTTATAAAGGGGAAATTGCCGAGGCCATCGTGGCCAGCGCGCAGGCGGCGCCCCTGGGGGGCAGCCTTTCGCTAGAGGATCTGGCGACCTATGCGGCGGTGGAGCGGGAGGTGGTCTGCGGACCCTGGCGCACCCTATCCATCTGCACGGCGTCTCCTCCGTCCTCCGGGGCCATGCAAATCATGATCGCTAAGCAGTATGACCACCTGGTGCCGGCGGAGGGCACGTTGGCGGAGCGGGTGCAGGCCTTTGTGGAAGCCCAGCGCTTAGCCTACGCCGACCGGGATTATTACTTCGGCGATCCCGATCGGGTTAGCGTGCCCCTGGAAGGCCTCCTCGATCCCGCCTATCTTGAGCATCGCGCCACCGAGCGCCCCGCCCCCTCGGAGGCGCCGACCCATGGGGATCCCGCCGCCGTGCTCGGCGGTCCCAGCCTGGCGACCTTCGCGCGAGACACCACTCACGAGCTGGCGGGCACGACCCACTTCTCCATTGTGGATGGAGAGGGCAATGCCGTTTCCTCCACCATGACCGTAGAGGGGCCCTTTGGCTCGTCTCGCTGGGCTGCGGGCTTTGTGCTGAATAACGAAATGACCGATTTCGCACGGACCTATGCGCCGGAGGGGCCCGAGCCCGCCAATGCCGTACGGCCCGGGGCACGGCCTCGCTCCTCCATGTCCCCCACCATGCTCTTCGATGCCGAGGGCCAGCTGCTCATGGTCACCGGCTCGCCGGGGGGGAACTCGATCCCTGCCTACACGGCCAAAACCATCCTCGGCGTGCAGGACTGGGGCCTTTCCGTTGAAGAGGCCGTGAGCTTTCCCAACATCATCGCCCGGGGCGCCGCGGTTCGGGTTGAGACCGGCGTAGCCCCTGGGGCGGAACTCGCCGCCTCCCTACGGGCCGCAGGGTTCGACGTGCAAGAGCGGGAGGGGGAGAACTCCGGTCTCCACGTTATCGTGGTCACGGAAGCGGGCCTTGCGGGCGCGGCAGACCCACGCCGGGAAGGCAACGTGATGAGCGGTGGGCGCCCCTAGGCGGGGCCCCACCGAGAGGCCCCTAAGCTAGGCCTCGGGATCGATCTTCTGCTTGGAAACATTGGCGGCGGTGCCAAAGATCCCCTTCGCCATCAGGGACGTTTCCTGGTTACGCCGAGCTTGGTAGATCTCGGCGCGCAGGCCATGCACTGTAAGGTTCTCCGGCTCCGCAAGGGCGGCGAACTCAACAAGATGACAGGCCAGGCGGAAGTCGCCGGCGTCGGCGTGACCCTGAGCGGTTTTCGCAAGTACCTCGGCGCCCCCGGCAAGGCGGGCGATTTCCGAGGCCAGCAGCGCGTCCCGGGCAGGCTTGAGGCGCGCGGGATTGCCATCCCACCAGCCCCCATAAAGCCGCCAAATGTTCCGGACCACGAACTCGGGCTCGTCGTAGAGGGGTTTCATCCAGGGCTTTTCCAGGATCCCCGGCGCCACTTTTACGTCGTGGAGGATGTGGTCGAGGGGTAGACCGCCGTTCATACGCTCCAGCACATCGCTTACTAACCCTTCCAGCGTCGTGGCCACGTCCGTGAGCACCGTGCGGATCCGCTCGGCCCCAGCGATGGGCAAGCCGTGGGCCGGGAGGAACAGCTCCACTTCCCGCTCCATCATGGCGCGCATGGCGCCGGCCCACTCGAGGGGGTAGCGCTGAACCTTCTGCGGGTTGCCGCAGTTAGGGAAATTCCAGATGAAAAAGTCCCCGGCGCAGATGGCCTTGTGCTCGGGGATATAGGCCCAGGTGTGATCGTCCGTTTCGCCCTTGGCGTGAATGAGCTCGAGGTCGAGATCGCCCACCTTCAGGCTGATCGTATCTTCGTAGGTGGTGCTGGGCCGCACCGCCTCGCTGGGGAGGAAACGGCCCTCATCGCCGATGCCATAGCCTCGACGCTTAAAGGCGCCAAATTGCCGCTCGTTGATGGCTTGGTTGTAGCCGTCGGTCAGGGTGTAACGGTCAAAGCGCTTGCCGACGTTTTCATGGCCCACCCAGCGAATGGGATGACTCCGGGCCGCCCCATCGGCGGCAAAGAAGCCGCTGCCCCCCACGTGATCCACATGGCCGTGGGTATAAACCACCGTATGGAAGGGGCTGTCGGTCCAATGGCGAATCGCCGACACGACGCGCTCGCCCCCCTGGGCGCCGCTGGTGTCAAACACCGCGAGGCCCGCATCGGTCTTGAAGCACACGGCGTGGCTGAAGGCTTCAACCATGGCGATGTTGTCATCAAGTACGCTGAGTTCATGGTTAATGCGGTTGAGCGGGCCGACGCTGCCGTCGTCGTAACCGTCATCGATGATTTTGCTCGATAGCGCGATAAGGTCTGCCATGCGGTTTCTCTCCCCAAAAACCCAGGGGGCGAGTCTCTCCCGATCCCCCCGGTCCCGCAAGTTCACAGGGCGTCGAGCTTGGCCTGCATGGTGTCCCAGAGATCGTAGATGAAGGCGGCTTGGGCGCTTGGGTCTTGCGGAATGGAGGCAAAGGGTACGCGCCAAAAATGCAGCTTCACGGTGGTGTCGAGCCAGCTTCCGTTGAAGAGCTGGGCGAAGCTCGCAGACTGCTCGAAACCCCGGTGCGCCAGCAGCAGCAGGTCGCGACCCGGATTATGAGCGAGCACACCCCGGAGTCCGCCGGGGCGGGGGGGGAGGAGGCCAGGCCAGCCCTCGGCGCGCGCCAGCGCTTCCCTGTCCCCTTTTTCCCGCAGCCTTGCCAATACGGCTTGGCGCTTACCTTTGGAGAAGCGAGTGCCTTCCGGATACAGCAGCAGGCCATGGTGCGGAGGAAGATCCTTAAGGAGGGACACCACGCCGGCCACTTCCCGTTCCGTGGCACCGGCGCCCCGGCGCGCAAAGTAGTTTGGGAGGCGCTGGCCGACAATATCGAGGCAGGGGTCAAAGAGCAGCTCGCGCTTCAAGACATAGCGAAGCCGATAGCCCGTGGGCATGGCAAAGAAGACGACGGGCAGCACCGTATCGCCCATGGAGCTGTGGCGGGGCAAAACCAGGGGCGCTTCGGCGCCGTTGAAGGCCTCCCTTCCCGTCACCTCGAAGCGGAGGCGGAAGAGCCGCTCGGCGCCGTTTTTGAGGGTGCTGGCCCACCAGCTCTGCAGACCGTAGTTGGCTTCCACAAAAGCCGGCCCATGGGTGGGATGGCGCACCCAAAGCCAAGCCGCGGCAAGCACGCCAGCGCTCTCGCAGAGTAGATAAAGGGTGAAGAAGGCCATGACCCGGGGAGCGGCACGGGCGCCGGGATGGACGAGGGCGAGGAGTGCGGTGAGGGGCCACCAAAGCGGCAGGCTGGCCACCATCAGGGTGGTGGCGAGGGCCAGCAGTGGCAGGGTGAGCAGGCGTCGGGGCAGGGTGTTCATGGGCGTGCCGGCGCCTCCAGGGGATCTTCGAAGGGGCGTCCGGCCCGCCGGGCCGCCGCGGCGGCCAAAATGCGTTCGTGGACGGCGCGGTCGATGGGATAATGCCAGGCGACCCAAAGCCCCAATAGGTTAAACAGGCTAGGCACCAGGGCATAAAGCACCTTAAGCGTCAGCACCACGGCTTCCGGTTGCGCCGCATTAGGGACGTAGCCCACGGCGCCCAGTATGGGAAAGGCGATAAACACCCCGAAGGCTGCCGCCAGCTTCTTGCTGACGGCCCAAAGGCCAATGATTTCCCCTTCCTTACGCTCCCCGGTACGCACCTCTTCGTAGTCGATGACGTCGGCCTGCATGGCGGAGGGCAGGGCCAGGGTTGCGCCAAAGCCCAGGCCAGAAGCCACCACCAAGACCGCATAGGCCTGACTGTCTCCCGGCCCAAGGAAGAAGACGCCGGCAAAGGTGACGGAATTGAGGGCCGCCGCCGCGAGCCAGGCGGGTTTCTTACCGATGCGGCGGGCAAGGCGAACCCAGAAGGGCAGGAGCAGTACGCCCGTGAGGAAGTAGAGCAGCAGGTATTGCTCTACGTTGGGGTCGCCAATGACGTAATCGACGTAGTAGGGAATGAGGGTGGCCGGGAGATTGCTGCCGATGGCGGCGATGGTGTAGCTGGCCAGCAAGATGCGGAAAGGGCGGTTCTGCAGCCGTTCCTGGAGGGTCCGCAGGTTTGGGAAGGCGGTCGCGCGGCGATAGCCGTGACGTTCCTTCACCAGCAGGACGCAGGCGAGGCAGGCGAACAGCACCAGGGGGGCATAGCTGAGGGCGACGGCCCGAAACTTCTGCCGCTCTCCCTCAGCGCCGGGCTCCAGCCCAAGCACGCCTTGGATGAGGGCGGGGGAGGCGGCGGCGAGGATCGTGCCAAGAATCAGGGCGCCATCGCGCAGGGCCAAAATCGAAGTCCGCTCATCGTAATCGGAGGTGATTTCGGCGCCGAGGGATTCGTAGGGGACCGTAATCGCGGTCCAGGCGAAGAACACCACAAACATGCCGGTGCCGAACCAGAGCAGGGCGGCCTCGGGGCCGAGCGCCGGCGGCGTGAAAAGAAAGTAGAGCCCCAGCACAAGGGGCGGCACCCCGAGGGCGATCCACGGGCGTCGGCGGCCAAAGGGGCTCCGGGTGCGGTCCGATAGGGCGCCGATGAGGGGGTCGCTGACCGCGTCAAAAAGGCGGATGGCCAGGAGGACGAAGCCCACAAGCGCAATGTCCGCACCGACCACGTCCGTATAGAATTTCGGGATATAGACATAAAGAGGAATGCCCACGACCGCCAGGGCGAAGGCCGGAGCGGCATAGGCGAGGCGATGGCCCCAGGGAATCGGCGTTGTCATGACCCAGCTGTGCTCCTGCAACGCGACCCTTCGCTCCCGATCGCAAGGAATCGACATTTTGACCCAACTGTTTGGAATTTGCGCGGGCTGGGAAATCGAAGATGGACGCCCCTAGGCCACGCCTTGGCGGGCGCTGGACGCCTCCTTTCCAGCCGCTGGCGGAACGCTTCTTCAAGGCGCTGATTGATGATGAGGCCTTGGGGGCGGGGCTTTGCGTTTATCGAGACGGGGAGAACGTGCTGGATATCTACGGCGGCTTTGCCGACCGGGGCCGAAGCCGCCCCTGGGATCGGCGCAGCCTGGTCTGCCTCTTTTCCGCCGGAAAACCGCTGGGGGCGATGCTCGCCCTGGACGCCGTGGCCCGGGGTGAAGCGGCGCTAGATCGCCCGCTGGGGGTACTGATCCCCGAGGCGCAAGGCACGGCAGGGGAGGGCCTGACCCTGCCTGCGCTTCTGGCTCATCGCTCGGGCTATCCCGCGTTTCCGGAAGGGGAGATCGATTTTGAGGGCCTGGGCGATGCGCCGAAGGCCCTCTCGGCCCTCCTGGCGGGGCCCCCAGCGTGGGCACCGGGGACGGCTCACGGCTACCATCCGCGAAGCTACGGGACCTTCCTTGAGGCTTGGCTCTTAGCCGCGACGGGCCAAGGCACGGGAGCTCGCCTGCGCCGCTGGGCCCAGGACGCGGAGCTCGAGTTGTTCCTTGGCCTTGATGCACCCACCCGGGCGCGCTGTGTGGAGCTTGTCCCCGGGCGGCCTCAGCGCCTTGGGCCCGGGCCGGACGCCCGTTTTCTTCGGGCGTTGGCGGAACCGGGATCCCTCACCCAGCGCGCCTTTGCTCACCCCAAGGCCCCTCGGGGCTACGGCCACAGCGAGGCCTTCCAGCGCGCGGTGCTGCCGGCCATGAATCTACACGGCACCGCCCAGGGTTTGGCGAAGGCCTACGCCCTGCTGTTAGCGGACCGCCTAGGCCTGGGGCGTGAGCTCTGGGCGCAGGCGCTTGCCCCCGCGAGCCAAGGATTCGACCCCGTGCTCCAGCGTGAGACGGCCTTCGGGCTTGGGTTCATGCGGCCGACGACCGAGACGCCCCTTGGCCTCGGAGCCGGGAGTTTTGGGCATCCCGGTGCGGGCGGTACGCTCGCCTTTGCCGATCTTGACCACGGGCTGGCCTGCGCCTTGGTGGTGAATCGGCAGGTGCCTGGGGCCGTGGCCGCCAGTCCCTTGGGTCAGAGTCTGGTTCAAACCCTCCGCGACTGCTTATGATGCGCTGGTGATGATCAATCCTTTCAAGCTTTTTCTCGGGGCCCTTTGGGTGCTCGGGGCGCGTCGTGGGGCGCTGGGTCGTGCCGTCGCCCCCGCGCTGGTAGCCCACGGCGGCTTTGCGCTCTGGACCAGCCAGGCGCCGGAGGCCGCCACGGCGGCCCTCCCTGGGGCGCTGCTGTTGGCCCTCGCGCTCCACGTGCTGGTGTCCGTGAACATTCTGCGGCTGGTGCTGGTGGGCAGCGAGGCCGTGCCATCGCTGGGTCTTTCGCCTTGGGGGCGGCGCCAGTGGCGTTTCCTGGCCGCCCTCGGCCTGCAGGCATTGGTGATGACGCTCGCTATGCTCGCCTTCGCCCCCCTGGCTTTTCTGGGAACGCCGGGCCTTCTGATCTGCGCTGCGGCGGGTATTCTTGCCGCGGGTCGCGCGTCCCTGGTGCTGCCGGCGGCGGCGCTCGATCTGCCTTTCGATGGTCGAAACCTCTGGGCCCGGGGCCAGGGAGCGAGCCTTGCCTTGGCGGTGCTTGTCCTCGCCCCCGTGCTCTGTCAGGCCCTGCTGCTTGGCCCCTTCTCGGCGGAGTCAGGCATTGCGATCACCCTTGGCCTCACCGCGCTGGCCCAGCTTGCGTCCGCCTG
>JADHNU010000022.1 GCA_016779325.1 Pseudomonadales bacterium | reverse complement strand
GATGCCGGCCACCTTGGGTAAGCGCAGGACCTCGCCAAGCGCCGAGGGCGCGGGATAGCAGGCGGAGAGCGGCGTCAGGCTTTCCGGGAGCTCGGCGTCTAGGGGGCTCGACGCCGTGGGCGCGAGCCCCAAGCCCGCCAGGGCGCGGCCGAGCTTTGCCGGCGCCAGCCGTTTCATTTCTGCCAAAGCGGCCGCATTGAGGGCTGGCGGCACCAGGGCATCGAAGCGGAGGACTCCCTCCGCCACGAACTGGGCCATCTGCGCCGTAGAGAGGCGGTCGCTCAAGCGGCGCGGGCCTTCCGATGGAGCATAACCGGCATGGACGCATAGCCTTTCACGAAGTTCGAACGCACCCGCTCCGGTTCTGCAAGCACTTCAATGTGCTCAAAACGACAAAGTAATTCCTCCCACAGCACGCGAAGTTGCATTTCACCAAGGCGATTACCCATACAGCGATGAACGCCGTAGCCGAAGGAGACATGGCCCCGAGCGTTCGGGCGATCGATGATGAGCCGGTCCGGGTCCTCGAACGCGCGCTCATCCCGGTTTCCCGAGACGTACCACATGACGACCTTATCCCCGGCCTTCATTTGCTGCCCCTGGAAAGTGAGGTTTTCTTTCACCGTACGACGCATGTGGGCCAAAGGGGTTTGCCAGCGAATGATCTCCGCCACCATATTGGGGATAAGGGCGGGTTCCGCCTTCAGCTTGGCGTAGGCTTCAGGAAACTGATTCAGCGCGTAGACGCCGCCGCTAATGGAGTTTCGAGTGGTGTCGTTGCCGCCAATGATCAGTAAGTTCAATTGCCCCATGAAGGTCATGGGGTCCATGGCGGCGAAGGCCGGGGACTGGGCCATGAGCGAAATGAAGTCGTTGCCCGGGTTGGCCTCGCGCTCCTTCCATAAGCGGTAGAAGTAGTCGAGCATGGCGTTCAATTCTTGCCGGCGCTTTTCCTCGCTCACCCGGTGGGAGCCCGTGGCCGATCCGGACGTCGCGACATCCGACCAATAGGGGAGGAGATGGCGATCCTCAAAGGGAAAATCGAAAAGCGTGGCCAGCATCTGCGTGGTGAGTTCGATGGACACGGCGGGCACCCAGTCGAAGGCTTCCTCTACGGGAAGGGCATCGAGAATGGCCGCCACGCGCTGGCGAATGAGGGGTTCAAGATTGGCCAGTTGCCGGGGCGCGACGGCAGGTTGCACGGCCTTGCGTTCTTCGTCGTGGGTTTTGCCGTCCGTACCAATAAAGCTTCGCGTGCGAAAATCTTGCGGTGGGTCGCCGAGGATAATCGTGGGCTCGGAGGAAAAGGCCTGGTGATTCATGTCCACGGCCTTGATGTCGTCAAAGCGCGTAATCGACCAGTAGGGCCCAAAGGCGCTGTCCGCGCAGTAGTGCACCGGCGCCTCATCGCGGAGCCGGGCGAAATAGGGGCGCCAGGCGTCCTGTTCTAGAAGGCGAGGGTCGGAAACATCGATCGCCTCTAGGGGTAAATCGTAGGGGTTCGGAAGTCCGCGTTCGTCGGCTAAAGCCTCAGCCATGCTATGCCCTCCCAGGCTTGGCGCAGTGCGTAGCCCGCGCCTTTCTTCTTTTGATAGCCCGAGTGTAGGCATTCCTAGGCGCTGGCAAAAGCACCCTTCAGCAGGACCGCGGCCAGGGAAAACATGATGAGCGCAATTACGCTATCAAGCAGGCGCCAGGCACGCGTGGTTCGCAGAAACGGGCGCAGGAGCCGAGCCCCGAAAATCAAAGAAAAAAACCAAACGGCACTGGCGCTTATAGCGCCGGCAAGAAAGGCGCCCTGGGCAGGACCGGAGAAGCGGCTGCCCACGGCGCCGACGAGGCCCACGGTATCGAGGTACACGTGAGGGTTGAGGAAGGTGATGGCGAAGAAGGTGAGGGTGGCGCCCCGGGGAGAGGGGATGCGTTCGGCGCCGTCTTCGTCGTGTAAGGCTTCCCCCCGCAAGGCCCGGCGGACGGCACCGGCGCCGTAGGCGCACAGCATGACCGCTCCCCCCAGGGTGAGTCCGCGTAGCGCATCGGGATAGGCCAGCACCACCTGACCAAACCCGAGCACGCCGGCCGCCATGAGTAGGCCGTCGGACAGGGTCGCCGCCAAGGCCAAAGGCAAGCGGTAGGCCAGGGCCAGGCCCATGCGCAGCAAAAATAGATTCTGCGCGCCCAGGGCAACAATGAGGGAGAGGGAGAGCCCGAAGCCGGCGGAGAAGGCGGAAATCATTTACGTGCTCGCTGGCCGGCGCTGGCCAAGGCGCGACCGCTGGCCTAGGCTCTAGCCTTCACCCTGGGAGATTCAATCATGAAAGTTTATCACGCTCGGAATACCCGATCCCTGCGCGTCCTTTGGCTTTTAGAAGAACTCGGTTTGCCTTATGAGGTCGAAATCTTTGACCTTGGAGCACCGGAAATGCGCAGTGACGCCTACCGCAAGGTTCATCCCATGGGGCGCGTACCGGCCCTGGAGGACGGAGATGTGGTGGTGCACGAGTCCGGCGCCATCATCGAATATGTGCTGGCCCGCCACGGCCAGGGCCGTCTGCGGCCCGCGGTGGAGGAGGCCGAATTCCCTGCTTACCTCCAATGGCTGCACTACGCCGAAGGTATGATGATGCCCCAGGTCAATCTCATCATGGTGGAAACGCGCTTTCTGCCGCCGGAAAAGCAGAACCCGGTCAACCTCGCGCGGGCGCAGAAGCTCCTTGCCAAGAGCCTTGATGCCGTGGAAAGTGGGCTTGCGGGCAAGGCCTATCTCGCTGGGGCCTTTTCCGGCGCCGATATCATGACGGGCCATGCTTGCCATGCCGCAGCCAGCTTAGGGATCGACCTTAGCGCCTTGCCCGAGACTGCAGCCTACGTCGATCGACTTCGCGCGCGCCCGGCTTTCGTCGCAGCCCTGGCGCGCTAGTTTGGCCATGATCGAGCTCATGGAGGTCAGCCCTCGCGACGGGCTTCAAAACGAGGCTGTGCAGGTTTCCACGGAGGCAAAGCTTGCGCTCATCACCGGCGCGCTTGCGGCGGGGGTGAAGCGTATCGAGGTGACCAGCTTTGTCCATCCGAAGAAGGTCCCCCAGCTCGCCGATGCGGAGGCGCTCTGCGCGGCTTTGGGGCCCCAGGAGGGGGTGTCGCTGACCGGGCTCGTCATGAATCTTCGCGGCGCCGAGCGGGCTCTGGCCACCGGCGTTATCGACGATATTGGCATGGTGCTTCCCGTGACCGATGCCTTCGCCGAGCGGAATCAAGGCATGAGCGTGGCTGCGGCCTGCGATGAGGCACTCCGAGTCTTCGAATGTGCTGCAGCGGCGGGGCGAAGCTACCAGTTGACCCTCGCCGTCGCTTTCGGGTGCCCCTTTGCCGGGCGGACGCCCCTCGAGGCCTGCCTAGCCCTTGCTGAACGATTCGCCGACGCCGGGCTCCGGGAAATGGCCCTGGCCGATACCATCGGTGTGGCGGCGCCAGGGGAAGTGACCCTGGCTTTTAAGGGCCTCGCCGGGGTAATGGGGGCAAAGACGCCCCTTCGGGCCCATTTCCACAACACGCGAGGGCTAGGGATTGCCAATGCCTTGGCGGCGCGCGCGGCCGGCGTCGCCACCCTGGATGCGAGCATCGGCGGAATAGGAGGCTGTCCCTTTGCCCCCGGCGCCACGGGCAATATCGCCACGGAAGAACTGCTCTATGCGCTGGAGCGCGACGGGGCGCCCATGCCGATTGATCTCGCCATCGTCCTTCAGACCGCCGGGGCCCTCGAAGTCGCCCTGGGGAAACCCCTACCGTCCCTGCTCTACCGAGCGGGCCTAGCCCCTAGCGGGGAAGGGACGGGCGCAAGCTCTATGCTTGCCCAGGCGCCATAACGGGCAGGGTAAGTTGATAGCCCTGGCCGCGAACGGCCACCAAGGCACCGGGCCCAAGCTTCTTCCGCAGTTTGCCCACGGCCACGTCAATGTGACGGCTACTGGCGGTGTGGGGTCGGGCGCCAGTGCTTCGCGCGAGCGCGTCCCGGCTGAGCACCTGCCCAGGCTGCGCCGCAAAGGCGCGTAAGAGGGCCAGTTCCTGTGCCGTTAGGGGCACGAAGCCCTCGGCGCCATCGAGACCGCGGCGCTCAATGCACAGCCGAAAAGGGCCCAGCACGAGATCTTCGGCACCACGCTGGCCGGCTCCCTGGCGACGCAGCACCACCCGCAAGCGCGCGAAGAACTCGGCCTCATCGAAGGGCTTGGTGATGTAGTCCTCAGCACCGAGCTCGAGGGTCAGGACCTTCTCTAAGCTCTGCCGTTCGCCACTCAGCATCAGAAACGGAATGCCCTGGGCCTTCAGCCAGCGGCCGAAGGCATAGCTTTTGCCTTCCTTCAGGTGAAGATCGAGAAGCACGAGCTGGGGTCGCTCCGCCGCGGCAAGTTCGGCTTCCGCGAGCGTGCCCGCCAGGGAGACGAAATAACCTTCTGCCCAAAGAAGCGCTGAAAGCGTGCTACGCACCCCAGGGTCATCGTCTACCACTAGAATTCGCGCGGGAGAGTCCAAAGGCCATGCCTCAGCGAGGGCAAAAGCGCCCACTTATCATAGAACGCCTAGTCTACGCCCCCCGGGCAAGGCCTCACCAGCGCAGGAATTTTCCCTTTGCTTGGCTCGCCGGGTCTCTTATCCTTAAGCTAATTACGCAAGATTCCAAGCCCCAGCCCGGAGGGCGAAGAGGCCATGGCCGACGTTAATTTGGAAACCCTTGCGCGCTTTCGCGTCGTCGAGGATACCTTCGAGGCAACGCCTTCGAAGCTGCTTTCCCGGGAGGGGATCGTCTCCGGAGAAAGCGTTCAGCAGTGGTGCGCGGTCCAAAGGCAGCCTCAAGACTTCTTCCAAGCGCCCCGCAGCCAGCTACTCCGGGATGGCATCCTTCTGGTGTGCCAGCCGGAGGCCGCCGCCGGCGGCGTGGAGGGCTACCTACATGATCTCGATCGCTCCCTAGCCCTCGCTGGCCGCCATGGTGCGCTAGAAGACCATCTGGCGCTCCCTCGGAATACGGCCTTTTTATTTGTCGACTCAGCCGGGCGTATCGAGCGGACCTGGGGCGTACAGGATGCTTGGCAACAAGGCCTTGAGGGCACCACCTTGGCGTGGCTTTGCGAGCCCAGTGCCCAGCGCGCGCCCCAGGCCCTAGCGGGGCTTCTCCAGGCGCTCCAGCGCGGGCATGTCATGGATGTCGTGCCCTTATTTCTTCGGGCCCTTCCCGGGGCTCCGGAAACGGTGCGGGTGGTAGCGCGCCCGCAGCCACCGGGCCAGGGGCCAAGCCATCTACTCTGCGTACTGGATGAGTCCGATCTGTGGAATGCCCTGGCAAGCGCCCTAGACCACGCCCGGAGCCCCCGGCAGCTGGCAGCGTCCATCCCGGCGCCCCTGTTGATTCTCGATGGGAATAATCGCATCGAGGTGTTAAATGATGCCCTTGCGCAGCTGCTCGGGCTGCCGGAGGGGGGGCTGCTCCAACGCCCTCTGGCGACCCTGGAGCGGTGGGCGCGCTTGCCCGAGGGCATGCTCGAAGACGCGATTACCAATGCGCTTCGGAGCCATAGCCTAGCGGAACGGGAAGAGGGCCGGCCCCTGCGTCTTCGGGACGATCAAGGCAATCCACACTGGCTTGTGCCGGCGGCTGCGCCGGTGGAGCACTCCGATGGTCGCCGAATCCTGGTGCTGTTCACGGAGGTGACGCGCTACGAGGAGTCGCAGCGGCTGCAGGTGGCGGAAGAACGCGACGCAGCGCTCAACCTGCTCAGCGAAAGCATTCTTCATGATCTGAACAACGTCCTAACCGTGATCTCCGGCGCCAGCCGCCTGCTGTCCCGGCCCGAGGCCTTTCCCACGGCCCAAAAGGATCTGGCGGCCGCCGTTGAAGGGGCCAAGCAGCTGGTGGCGCGTCTCCGAGACCGGGAGCTGGGCCGCCCCCTGCGCGCCGAGCATCACCCGGCAGACGACGCCCTGCGCTTTGCCTGCGAAGGCTTCCGGGCAACTTTGCCCCCGCGCCTCACCCTAACCATCGGCCCGCTCGTAAAAAGTGGGATTTATGCACCGCCGGTAGAGTTCCAGCGGGCCGTCTTGAATCTCCTGCGCAACGCGGCGGAGGCGATCGAAGGCCCTGGAGAGATCGTGGTGCGAAGCCACTGGTCCGTTCCCCAAGAACGCATCGAAATTCTTGTCATCGATTCGGGCCGGGGCATGGTCGCGAGCGAGCAAGCGCGAATCTTCGATGCTTACTTCAGCACCAAAACGGGTAACGAAGACCGCGGCCTGGGCCTGACGCAAGTGGCCCGCATGGCCGCCTCCGCCGGAGGCGGGGTACGGGTTGAAAGCAGTCGTCCGGGCCGAACCGTGCTCGCCCTCGAACTCCCGGCCCAGCCCGCGCTGTTTTCAAACCCCGCGGCGTCTGGCGCTTAGCGTTTTAGGGTGTGGGACGGAGGCCGCGGGTCCATGTAGGCCACGGGGATCAGGCAGAGCACAAACACTGCCGCGATCACCCAAAACGCGTCTCGATAGGCCACCATATGCCCCTGCAGCCAAACGGCCCGGCTCAGCATAGCAAAGGCCATGGGTTCATAGGGCAAATCCAACCAATCGCTTAGCCCACCGGCGGTCAAGCGCGGGTACAACGCCTTAAACCATAAATACAGGTCAACCCCATCCTGCTGTACCGCCGGCGCCATGGCCGCCACGTGATAGCTCGTGCGTTGGTCTAAGAAGATGGCCAGCCCATTGATGCCAAAGGCGCCGCCAAGCTGGCGGAGAAAATTCACGATGCCCGAACCCTGAGCGAGTTGGTCTAGGGCCAGGGGACGCATGGCCGCAGCGTTTAAGCAGGGAAATATGAAGGACAAGCCGATCCGGCCAATAAGCGCCCAAAGGCCGATGGTCAGCAGGGGTGTTTGCAAATCGATCTGTGCCGTGAGCGCTGCGGAAATCCCAAACAACACCGTTCCAAAGAAAATGAGCGTCCGGGCTGACATTTGGTCGGACAAGCGGCCCGCTAGGGGGAAAAAGATGGCCATCATGAGCCCCGCGGGGAGCATGAGAAAACCCGAATCGGTGGCCTTTAACCCCACGATGGTCTGCATGAAGAGGGGCAGGAGATAGGTCGACCCATACAGCCCCGCTCCGATAATGAAAGTCACGACGGCGGCGGCAAGGAAGCGGCCATTGGCAAAGAGGCGCAGATCAATCATGGGGTCGGGCCGATAGAGCTCCCAGGCAATAAAGGCGCCCGCAGCGAGAAAGGTTGCCGCGAAGAGCAGGGCGCTTAGCTGGTCTTGAAAGTCGTCCGCGGGCCCCTCCGAAAGGGCCACAAGGAGCGCCAGAAGGCAGGTGGTCAGTAGAAGAACGCCCACCCAATCGAAACGCGGAGTGTGGGCATCGGGCTCTCGCTCAGGCATGAACACCATGGCCAGAGGAAGGGAGATCAGGGCGAAGGGCACGGCGACGAAAAACACATAGCGCCAGCTCAGATGATCGATCAGCAAGCCCCCGAGCACCGGGCCGAGGGCCGGCGCGAGCACAACGCCAATGGAGTAAACCCCCATGGCCGTGCCTCGCCGGTGCGGCGGAAAGACTTGAAAGATAATCAGCATGGACACGGGGGTCATCAGTCCCGAGCCCGCCCCCTGCACAAGCCGGGCGAAAATGAGCGTATCGCCCGCTTGGGCTATGCCTCCAAGCACGCTTCCCACGAGAAAAATCACCATGGACGCGATGTAGGCCGCTCGAATTCCAAAGCGCTCCACGCACCAGGCAGCCAGCAGCATGGTCACGGTGGTGGCGGCGAGGAAGCCCGTGGCCAGCCACTGCGCATCATCGGGGGTCATGCCCAGAGCGCCCATGACATCGGGAATGGCGACGTTGATGATCGTGCCCGTCAGGAGCGTCGCGAAGGAACCGAGCATGGAAGCGAAAGTGACCCACCAGCGATACGCTGGGCCATAGAGGGAGAACAGCTCCCTAACCCGTTGCCGCGCGTCAATATCCCTGGGCACCGCGTGGGGCCCGGGGAGGGCGCCCTCACTCGGCAAGCTTCAGCTCCACCATCATGCCCGGCTTTAGCGCTAAATCCGTCGGGGGCAGTTCGAAACGCACCTCAACACGCTGAGTTATTTTCGTGAAGTTTCCGCTGGGATTGGGATTGGGTAGGAGGGCAAATTGGCTCGTAACCGCGGTACCAATCCGGCTTAGGGCGGCCTCTAGCTCGACATCGGGGTAGGCATCGATGGTCACGACGGCCTTCTTACCGAGGCTCAGATGCGCCAGATCGGTCTCCTTTACGTTGGCGGAAATCCAAAGTGCACGCGGGTTATGAAACATGGCGAGGCGCTGCCCGGGGGCGACATATTCCCCTGGGTCGACGAAAATTTCATCGACCACGCCGGCCCCGGGGGCCCGGAGCTGGTGATCAGCAAGGCGTACGGCGGCCCCTTCCACTTCAAGGCGGGCTTCCGCAAGGCGCCGCCCAAGGGCCTCGAGCTCTGCGTCAAGGATCATCACCGCATCGCGTCCCGCATCCTCCTCCGCAAGCTCACTCTCCGCCGCCTGCGCCGCCGCGGTGGCGGCGGCGTGCTCGTCGCGCGCCTGTAAAAAGCGACTTTTCAATTGCTCAAAGCCCTGGGGCGATAGCATTCCTCCCTCGAGGAGCTGCTGGCCTCGGTGATAGTCGGCTTTCGTTTGGGCGAAGTCGTGCGCCAGGGCTTGAGCATGGGCCTGGGCCGCCGACAGCTGAGCTCCTTGCCGCGCACTCCGAGACGCCGTTTGCCGATCGGCCATGGCCCGGCGGCGACGCAGGGATTTCTCGTCGGCCTCGAGGGCTTGGACCTTTTGCACTAAGGCGGCATGGGCCAGGCGCGCGCTTTCGTCGTCAAGCTGGAGAAGCAGGGCGCCCTCCTGGACCTCGGCCCCTTCCTCCGCGGGGACCGCCCGAACCCATCCTGGAACCCGGGCGGACAGTGCCACCATGGTGGCACTGATACGAGCGTCGGTGACGTAGATGTGCGTGAGACGGTCTGTGAGCCACGCCCCCATGGCCAACACGGAGACGGCGGCAAGTAAGAGAGCAAGGCGATTTCGCTGAGCAGGCGACCTGCCCTTCGCCCTTTCAGAAGGACTGTCGACCATAGCGCGGGCTCCCCTCCCGACAAACTATAGATTTAAACCGTGTCGATTAAACCACGGGCTGCCGTCTAGAGCTAAGGAACTCGGCATTCTCAGATATACGGCGAAAAACCCGAATGGCGGCGTTGATGTCTTGCGGGTCGCAGCCCTCAAGCAAGCGAGCGCTCGTGGCGAAGCCGGCCGCCTTAAAGGCCTCGGCGAAGTCCTTGCCGGTCTCGGTGAAATGGACCGTCTTAGAACGACGATCCCCTTCCTTAACCCGCCGCTCGACAAGTCCTTGGCCTTCGAGGGCATCAAGCACTCGCACCACCGTGGGCGCATCGGCGCCCATGAGGGTGGCCAGCTCCTTCTGCGTGGCCCCCTCAGACCCGGTAATCAGATAGCTGAGCACGCTGATATAGGGCGTGGGCCTGGCTTCAAGCTGGGCGAGGGAGCGGAAGACCGTGCGCCAAAGGCGCGCCGCGCGGTTGAGGTTCGTACCAAAGGTAAAGCTAGGTTGGGGCTTTTGATCAGGGAATTGACCCATCGGCATGGACTTATGCCTTTTTTTCTACTTCAGCCTCGTCGGCGTGAAGCTTCACCGTGCGCTCTCCGGCGCCGGGGGTCAAGACTCCTTGGGGGCATTTTCAAAAAATGCTGTTTGCATCCTCGTTCAAGGCACTTTGTAAAACGCTGGGTAAGCTCGCGACGAGCTGGCTCGCGAGCGTCCGGCCCGGCGCCGTGAGCGTGACCCAAAGGGCCCGCCGGTCTTGCTGATCCGCTTCCCGCGTCACCAGTCCCTCCGCTTCAAGGCGCCGCAAGCTGCGGGCCAAGGTGCTGGCATCAAAGTTTAGGGAAAGCCCCAAGACTTGCTGGCTGAAGGGCGTCTTCTGGGTGGCCAGCTGACAGAGAAGGCGAAGCTCGATTTCCCGAAGGCCATGGGGATCAAGCGCCCGTTGAAGCGCTTGGCGCCAGCGGGGCGACCGGTGAAGCAGCCAGGTAGCAAGGGCGTGCTCGCTCCCGAAACAGGCGAGAAGCCTAGGGTATTGCTCATCCATGAGAAGTTCCCCAGGCGCACAATCCCGTGCGCCCCTTACTACCTGTTAGCTAGAGAGCGAAGCGTAACAGGCGTCCGGGGTTCCCGTCAGTGAGGATAAACAGCCCGCCATCCTTGGCCAGGCGGACATCACGAATTCGCTCCGTGAGCTCGGGCAAGATTCGCTTAACGCCCGTAATTTCCTGGCCCTGGCGCGTCGCCGCATAGAGGCCTGGGATTGCCAAAGCGCCCAAGTAAAAGGTGCCGCGGCCTGCTTCACCGGCCTCGGGGCGATAGGCGAGCCCCGATGGGCCGATGGACGGCGTCCAATGCCAGGCGCTGTCGGCCATGCCGGGATAGCGCTCAAAGGGGGAAATGCGGGCGCCGTTGTAGTCGATACCGAAAGTCGCCACGGGCCATCCGTAATTGGCGCCGCCCTCGAGGCGGTTCAGTTCGTCCCCGCCCTGGGGGCCGTGTTCGTGCGCCCAAATCTGCCCGTCCGGGGTGAACACTAGTCCCTGCGGATTGCGGTGCCCGAGGCTCCAGATTTCCGCCCGAGCGCCGCTGACGTCGGCAAAGGGGTTACCGGGAAAGGGTGCGCCTTCGGCGGTGAGGCGTAGGGTTTTCCCGAGGAGGCTATCGAGCTTTTGAGCGGCTTCGCGGTAATCAAACCCATCGCCCGTGGTCAGGTATAGCGCGCCCTCCGGACCCCAGGCGAGGCGCCCGCCGTAGTGCACCGGGGTGTCCTTCAGGGGCGCCACGGTGAACAGGACGGTGAGTTCAGCCAACTTCCCCTGCTCTAGCTTAGCCCGACTGATGCGGGTGCCATTGGCCTCGGGCGTACCGTGAGCGTAGCTCAGATAGAGCTGCTGAGAGGTCTCAAAATCTGGCGCGAGCAGCACGTCAAAGAGCCCCCCTTGGCTCTTCGCCCACACCTTGGGGACCCCTTCGATAGCGCCCAGAATCGCCCCTTCGGCACTCAGAAGTTTCAGTGTCCCCTCCCGTTCCGTAACCAAGAGGCGGCCGTCGGGCAGCTCCGCGAGGGACCAGGGCCGGGCGAGCGCACCTTGAAGCTCGCGCAGCGCCGCCGCATGACTAAGCGGCGACAGAAGGGCACTGGAGATCAGCAAAGCGCCCAGTAAGGATAGACAACGGAACATAGGGCACAGCCTCTTGGCAGAAATCGTTTCTCGGGGTTCAAGCCCTGCTATGCTTGTGAGGTTAGCAAACCTGGGGGAAGCCTCCATGGTTGTCTATCTGCGTCGCCTGGTTATTTTCGCCCTGGCCGTGCTGGCCACGGAGGTCCTCGCTGCGTTGGCGTCCACCCAGTTTGTGCTCGCGGGGCTCACGGACCTTGGGGTCACCGTAACCCTCGGCCAACGACTCACCATGAGCCTGCAGGACGTGGTGGGGATGATGGAGATTTACTTGCCAGTGCTGGCCTTTGCCCTGGCCCTCGGCTTCGGCTTCACAGCGCTGCTGCTGCGTCGTCTTGATGCCGCTTGGGCAGCCTGGGGCTATCCCGCCGCGGGCTTTGTGGCCGTTCTCGCGGCCCTCTTTACCGTCTCCTCCATGTTCGATATCACCCCCATTGCCGGTGCGCGCTCGGGTGCAGGCCTTCTGGCCCAGGGGCTCGCCGGGGCCCTCGGCGGGGTCCTGTTCTACCGAGGGCTAAGGACGGAGCGCTAGCTTTTCACGGCGCCCGCTGCCTGAAGGGTCGCAATCGCCTCGGCGGAAAAGCCCAGAGACGCCAAAATCGCTTCGCTGTGCTCGCCCAGGGCGGGGGCGTAGCGCGGTGCGACCTTCTTTACCCCTTCTAACGCAATGGGGCTGTTCACGGTGTGGGTCCAGCCGGGCCGCGGGTCAGCGACCGGGGTGAGGATGTCCGCCGCCAAAGCTTGCGGATCCTCCGCCAACTCATCCACGCCCGTGAGGATCGCAGCGGGAATGCCCGCCTCCGCGAGCACGGTTTTAGCGCGGTTTAAAGTCAATTGCTGGAAATAGTCCGCCAACGCCTGATAGAGCGTTTCCGGGTCCGCCCGCCGCAAGGCTTGATCGGCGAAGCGCGCATCCTCTAGAAGGGCCTCGGCACCGAGGGCGTGGCAGAGCTTCGGCCACTCCCGAGCCTCGTTCAACAGGGTGAGCTGGAGCCAGCGATGGTCCTGCGTCTCGTACTGGGCCGCGAGGGCATTGGCAACGGGGCGTAGGGGGTCGCGCTCCGGCGGCGGCGCGCCGCAGAGGCGCATGGAGGCGAGCATGCCGTTCGACCAAAACCCGTTGGCCAGAAGGGAGGTGGTAACGCGTCGCCCTTCGCCCGTGCGATCTCGCGCCCACAGGGCCGTCATAATGGCGCCATAGAGGGCCATGGCCGTGGCGTGGTCGCCCATACCCGGTGCAGACATGGCCGGGCGTGTGCCGGGCAGGCGCACCCAATCCGCCAGCCCCGAGCGGGACCACCAGGCGGTAGTGTCGTAGCCCGGCTTGCCCGCTTCCGGGCCCGCGTCGCCATAGCCCGTGATATGGGCGTAGATTAGGCGTGGATTCAAACTTTTCGCGCGCTCCCAGCTGAGACCAAGACGCTCAGCGAGATCCGGACGAAAGTTCGTCACAAGCACGTCCGCCCACTGCAGCAGCGCATCGCGTACCGGCCCCGTCGCCTCGTGTTTCAAATCCATGGACAGGGACCGCTTGTTTCGTCCGTCCAGCACCCAAAAGTAGTTGTGATCGCAAGGCGGCGAGGTGGGCCCTTGGGCTAGATGACGCAGGGGATCGCCCTCGAGGCTTTCCAGCTTGATGACCTCCGCCCCGTAATCCGCCATGACCGTGGCCGCCGCAGGCCCTGCAATCCAGGTGCCCACATCCAATACCTTAAGGCCGGCCAGCAAAGGCGTGGCCGTGTCGTCTAGCTGTTCGTGCATGGTTTTCTCCCCCGTCGAGCGGTCAGTGTACGACTGGCGCGGAACACTGGCGAGGGGCGAGGGGTTCGGTCAGAGTAGGGTTTATGACGAATACGGCTGCCCTCGTTCTCATCCTTTCCCTGGCTGTGGCCCTTGCCGGTGCGCTCTGGGCGTGGCGTCGTTCGGCCCAGCACGCTCAAGCGGCACGGCTGGGCCAGGTCACGGCGGAGGCCCAGCTTAAGGCAGAGCGGGAAACGTTCCAGGCGCGAGAAAGCTGGCTTAAGGACTCGGAAGCGCGGTTGACGGCGCAATTCGATCGCATCGGCCAAAAGCTTATGGACGATCGCGCGGAGGCCCTGGAGAAGCGTCAGCAGCAAACCCTCGGACAGCTGCTGACACCCTTAAGAGAGCAAATCTCGACCTTTCGGGAAAAAATCGAAGCCGTGCAGCTGGCCGACGCCAAGGACAAGGCGTCCTTACTCACAGAAATTCGCGCGCTCCAGCAGGCCACCCAAGGGATGAATGCCGAGGCGAAACAACTGTCCGAAGCCCTGCGCGGGGATAAAAAGCTGCAGGGTAACTGGGGAGAACTGATTCTCGATCGGGTGCTGGAGGCCTCCGGGCTCCGGGCGGGCCATGAATATGAGAAACAGCACAGCCTTCGGGATGAAACAGGGCGTTTGAAGCGCCCGGACGTTATCGTCCATTTGCCCGAGGGCCGGGATGTGGTGATCGATGCCAAGGTGACCTTGGTGGCCTGGGACGCCGCTCGGGCGGCCCCTACGGCAGGGGAGCAGGCAGCCCATTTGGCCCGCCACGCCCAGGACCTTCGCGCGCAGCTGCAGCGCCTTGCCAGCCAGGGCTATGCCGAGCTCAAGGGTGTTGCCTCCCCCGATTTTGTCCTCCTATTCGTGCCCATTGAGGCGGCCCTCGCCGCGGCCCTTGAGCAGGACCCGTCCCTGCTCACCCGGGGCTTCGAGCAGCGCGTAATTTTGGTGGGGCCGACGACCCTCTTGCTGGCCCTGCGCGTAGTGGAGATGAGCTGGCGGCGCGAGCGTCAACACCAAAAGGCGGAGGAGATCGCTCGGCGCGCCGGGGCCCTCCACGATAAAATTCAGGGCACGGTGACGGAAATGGAGAAGGTGGGCCGGCAAATCGCGACGCTCGAACGGACCTGGGAGACGGCCATGGGCCGGCTGGCCACAGGCCGGGGCAGTGTACTCACCCAGGCGAAGCAATTTGTGGCCCTAGGCGGCGGGGCCGGCACCCAGGCAGAGGAGGGCACCGAGCACCCCTCCGATAACTTAGAGGAATGAGCATGAAAGGGTGGGTTTTAGCATGGTGTGGGGGCCTGCTTTCGTCCCTGGCCGGAGCGCCGGCGCAGGCGACGGAGGGGCCTTCCGTGGCCTATGAGGTGGATCTCGAGGCGCGGGCCAGTCAGGTGGCTCACATTGACGCCACCTTTCGGGGCCTCGAAGCCAGCGCGCCCTTCACCCTCCATTTCCCCGTGTGGCGCACCGGGCTCTATCGGGTTATCGATCCCGCGGGGACCGTCAGCGAACTCAAAGCGGCCGACAGCCAAGGCGGCGCCGTCGCCCTGAGGCGCGTCGGCACGGCAAGCTGGACTGGAACGGTACCAAGCTCGGGCATCCTGACGCTCCGCTATCGCCTTTATGGCAACAGCCTCGAGGACCGTACGCGAGACATCGATGCCGAGCACGCGTTTCTCAACCCTGGCGCGGTCTTTCCCTATGTCGAGGCGCTCCGAGATGCGCCCCTCACGGTGCAGCTGGCCTTGCCGAAGGGCTGGCGCCTGGCCTCGGGTTTGCCCTCCTGCGGCGAGGGCTGCGTGAAGGCGCCTACCTATGACCGGCTCGTGGACAGTCCCCTGGAAGCCGGGATTTTCGACCTCGTGCCCCTGGCTGGGGAGGGCGTCGACGGCACCTTATTGATTCATGGCCCCTGGGATAGGGACGGCGCGCGTTTGGCCAAGGACTTAGGTGCAGTCATGGATGCGGCGGCCGCCGTGTTTGGGGCAGCGCCCCGACCGACTCAGGACTATCTGTTCCTCCTGCACAGCGGAGAAGGGCTCGGGGGCGGCACGGAGTACTACAACAGCACGGTGGTGCATACGGACCCGAAGGCCTTTTGGGATCGGAAGCGCTACGAACAGTTTCTATCGCTCATGGCCCATGAGTACTTCCATACTTGGAACGTGAAACGCTTCCGGCCCGCACCGATCGCCCGCTACGACTACCAGACACCAACGATTTTCGACCTTCTCTGGGCGGCCGAGGGGCTCACCAGCTATTACGATGTGCTGCTACTTCGTCGCGCCGGCGTCGTGGAAGAAAAGCGCTTCCTGGAGCTGCTCGGGGAGCTAATCGATGACGTCCTAGACCACCCCGGCTACGGCGCCCAGAGCCTCGCCCAGGCCAGCGAAGAGGCTTGGATAAAGGGCTATCATCCCGGCCGGGACCGCGCCCCCGACAAGCGTAATCAGGCCATCTCGTTCTACGCTCAGGGCGGACTTCTGGGGTTGGTGCTTGATCTCAAACTTCGCGATGCCACCGCGGGGCAGGCCAGCCTCGATACGCTCATGGCTATGCTCTATGAGGATTTCCCCCTCGAAGGCCCGGGTTACGATTTTCTGGCGATGAAAGCCCGGGTGCAGGCCCTCGCGGGGCCGGCCCTGGCCGACGACTTTGAGCGCTGGGTGTACACCAGCGAGGCCCTGCCCGTGGCAGAGGCGCTCGCAGCCGTGGGCCTCACTCTCCAGCGAAAGGCTTTAAAGGATGATGCGCCGCGGACCGAGCTCGGGGCCCGGCTCCGCGAGCGGGAGGGGCGAATCCTCGTGCGGGACGTCGATCGCCGGCATCCGGCCTTTGCCGCAGGCCTTCAGGCCGAGGACGAGCTGCTGGCCCTAGATGATGTTCTCCTCCGGGGGACGGATCTTGCCCCCCTGCTGCGCCGCTATAATCCGGGGGAGACGGTTATGCTCACCCTTGGGCGTCGCGGCCAGCTTCAACGGCTTCCCCTAACCCTCGGGGCTGCCCAGGGGGCCTTCGAGATCGTCCTCCAAGAAGATGCCGGGGAAGCGCTGCGTCAAGGGTGGCTGAACGGCTCTGGCGCCTCAACGCCCTAGGCCCGCAGCAAGGCGTAGAGCCCGTCGGCCTCGCGCAGGCCGCGGGCGTAGGCGACCTGGAGCGCAGGGGCAAGGGGGCGTCCGGCCTCCGCTTCATCGACCTGCCGAAGTAAGGCCCCCGCGGGACCCTGACCTTGGCGGGCGGCCTCGATGCGGGGCACATCGAAGGGCAAACCCAGGAGCACCTCCCCCAGGGGTCGGTTAAACAGGCTATCGGCGGTGCTCAGCAGGGTCAGTAAATACAGTTCGTCCCGAGCCAGCCCCAGTTCCGGCGCCATCTCCGCCGCCACGCAGCTCCGCTCTAGGGCCCAGCGCAGCTTCACCTCGCTGAAGGTGCCGACTTGGACCAACAGCATCAGCTGAAGCCAGCGGCGCAGGGCCTTTAAACCCAACCGGGCAAAGGCCTTCGGTAAGGTGAGGGCGGGATCGGGGGGACCATAGGCCAGGGGGCTTGCGGCACGCAGCAGGCGCAGAGTCAGGCTCGGATCTGCCCCGGCCAGGCGGGCCAGGGTCGGAAACGACACATTCGGTGCCTCAAGCGCCGTGAGCAAGCGCAGCACCGTGCTTGACCACTGGGGCTGAGGGGCGGGCTTCGCCAATTCTGGCTCGGCGAAATAGAAGCCCTGGAAAAGCTCGACGCCGAGGTGGCGCAGGCCCTCGACCTCCTCGAGGGTTTCCACCTTCTCCCCCAGCCATCGGGTTGCCGCCGGTAGGGTCGGAAGGTGCAGCCCTTGAAGGGCGGGGAGCGCGCGCATATCGAGCTTGAGAAAATCAAAGGTGGCCAAGTAAGGCAGCCACTCCGGGGCAAGCGCGTAATCATCGAGCGCGAGGCCATAGCCCTGGCCCCGCAAGCTCGCCAGAGGTTGGATGAGCGCGGCCGTTGGCTCAGCGGTTTCTAGCAGCTCCAGCACGGTGCCCGGCGGCGCATCCGGTAAGTCGGATTGAAGCAATGCGGGCGGGAGATTGATAAAGCGCAGCATGCCGGCGGGCACGAGCTCGGGGGTGTCGAGCAGGGCATGGAGCAGGGTGCGCGCAGTGCGTTCCGCCGGGCTCGCGCGCGGGCCGCGCTCAAGAATCTCATAGCCGACCAAGGCGCCGCGTCCATCGACGATGGGCTGGCGCGCAAAGGCGAAGGGTGGATCGTCTTCCATGACCATGCAAAGTTGCTCCGTTTGCACGCTGAGCCTATGCTGCGGCGCTCGGCGGGGGAAGACCGCACACGCCATTTCAAAACGCATAAGGTTTGGATTATGAGTGATCAAGGGGCCCCCGCGGGGGACGTGGAAGGGAAGCGCTTTCTGTACGAGACGCCGGAACTCCTCACCATTGAGGCCCACGGCAATTTAGGGCTCAGCCCCGTGGCCGCGCCCTACGCCTTCGCTGCGAAAGCGCAGGCTGTGCCCATCGCCATGAGCGAGTTCCGCAGCGTACAGCGCCATTACCCGATCATCTTTGCGGGCAACGAGCTTCCCAGCCCCCTCGCCGTGCTTGGCGTAGAAGGGGAGAACTACTTCGTGGATGAAGCCGGGCAGTGGCGGGCGGGGGTCTACATTCCGGCCTACCTCCGCATTCACCCCCTGGCCCTTGCGAACACGGGGGACGATCGCTTCGCTGTGGTGATTGATCGGGCCTCTGCGGTTATCAGCGACAGCCCGGAAATTCCCTTCTTTGAGAAGGGCGAGCTGTCCGAAGCGATGAAGCCACGCCTTGACTTCGTCCAGTCCTTCGACGCCGAAATTCAGCGCACGAAAGCGTTCTGCGAGCGCCTGAAGGCACTCGATCTCATCGCCTCCCAGCAAGTGGCATGGAATCAGAACGAGGCCTCAGAGGATATTGCCCGCTATGGGGCAGTGAATCCGGAGAAGCTCTCGGCCCTGAGTGCCGAGGACTTCACCTCCCTGCGCAATGACGGCAGCTTGGCGGCGATCTTCGCCCATGTGTTTTCCCTCGATCTGTGGAACGACATCATGCGGCGCCGAGAAGCCCGCAGGCAGGCCCAAAGCGCATCGTGACCGGTCTACTCCAGCGCAATGTGCTCCTCTTGCTGGGGGCACAGCTGGTGTTCGTTGCGGGCTCCTCCATGACCGTTACCATGGGGGGCATCGTAGGATCGCGGCTTGCGCCCGATCCGACCCTGGCGACGCTGCCCGTATCCCTCATGGTACTGGGCACGGCCCTCGGGACCGTGCCTGCCTCCCTGTTGATGCAGCGCCTTGGCCGACGTTTGGGCTTTGCCTTGGCCGCGGTCCTGGCCGCCACGGCGGTGCAGGTTGCTGCCGCCGCCCTTCGTAGTGAAACCTTCACCCTGTACTGCCTGAGCACGGCCATGACCGGTTTCACGCTGGCCTTTAGCCAGCAATTTCGCTTTGCCGCGGCAGAAAGCGTGGCGCCGGAGCGAGCAGGGCAGGCCATTTCCTTTATCCTTCTGGGCAGCATTGGCGGCGCCTTTGTGGGCCCGGAGCTGGTGGCCAGTGGCGAACGCCTCGCGCCCGGGAATGCGTTCCTTGGGGCCGTAGAAGGCGCCTTTTACCTCTTTCTCATCGCCGTTGCCCTGCTCCTGGCCATGGCAAGAACGGACGCTGCGTCGGCATCGGCGAGCGCCGGGGCGGCCCGTCCCCTAGGGGAGATCGTCCGTGAGCCGCTGTTTCTTTTAGCCGTCGCAGCGGGGGTCGTGGGGCAGGGCGTGATGGTATTCATCATGACCGCCACCCCCGTCTCCATGCACGTTATGGACGGCCATGATCTGGCCACAACGGCAGGGGTCATTCGCGCCCACGTGCTCGCCATGTATGTGCCGTCGCTGGTCTCGGGCCTGCTCATTGCGCGCTTTGGAGAGCGGACCCTCATGCTCTGGGGCGTAGCCGCGCTGCTTGCGACGCTGGCCTTTGGCCTGAGCGGGCGCGCCGTCATGCACTACACCAGCGCCCTGGTCTTGCTGGGGGTGGGCTGGAACTTCCTCTTCGTGGGTGGGACCACCTTGCTCGTGAAAAGCTACCGCCCAAGCGAGCGCTACCGGGCCCAGGCGGTCAATGAGGCGGCGGTTTTTGGGACCTCGGCAACGGGGAGCCTGCTTGCCGGCACGCTCCTGATGTCCTTGGGATGGATGCCCTTGCTCCTGAGCACGCTGCCCGTTCTCGTGCTGATGGGCCTCGCGGCTTTTCGCCTGCGCGCAGCGCCCCTGCCGCGCCTCGCTTGAGCGAGGTCAGAAGGGCAGGGCGCAAGCGGGGTTCAGGTCGATCGCACGGCTGACCGCGCGGTTCTGATGGGGCCCGGCGCACCAGCTGGGCATGGCCATGGAGTAAAGGCCGCTCCCACCGGCCACTAAAACCAAGATGTCTTCCGGCGCCCGAAAGGCGTGACGCGTCCCTTCGCGGCGGAAACTCCCCAGGGCTCGCCGGTCCCCGTCGACGACACAGCGTTCATGGAGGGCCGCTTGAAGGCGCTCCCGCGTATAGCCGGCGCGCGCCAGGAGGGTGGCGTGGTCTGGGTTGAGCACCAGCACCGCCTGCCCGCCGGTGAGCACCGCGTTGTTACTGGCCGGCCCCGCAAGCCCCGCAGCCAGCACGCAAAGTAGGCCGTCCTCGTCGTCTGCGAGATTCCCCGAGGCACTGAAAATTAAGGACTGGGGCGCCTCGGCACCAATCACCGTGACGACGCTGTCCGTTTCCGTGAAGCCGAGGCTTTCCTGGAATGCCGGGAAGGGGGACGCGTCCTGGGCTTCGGCCAGGCAAAAGGTGAACTTTCCTGGGTGACCCAGCAGGGCCATGTCCGACTCCCCCGGCCGCCCCCCGCCAATATTGATCATGGCCAGGCGCAAGGCCCGTCCCAGCGTGGCATTGGCCCGATGACCGGGGCCCAGAGCCCCAAAACCCGAAGCGAAGCGGAGGGCCTCCACCACGGGCCCAGAAATCAGAATCAGGGGCGCCGTGCAGTGGGTTGTGGCCTGCATTTCCGTGAGGTCGAAAGCAGGATCGAGCACGGCTTCCGTGGCCGCGCACAGGACGGGCATGAGTTCATCGGGGCACCCGGCCATCACCGCCGCCACGGCAAGGGCTTCCACCGTCGCGGCACCCCCCGCGGGGCCCATGGTGCCCAGGGAAAGGTCGCGATCCAGGCCGCTGGCGAGCACCATACGGTCGACCCGAGGCGCCGTCGGCACGATCACGGGCAAACCGTCCGTGCAGCCGAGGCCGTAAAGCTGTTCCTGCGCGGCCGCTTCGTCCGCCGCTTCCAACCAATTCACGAAGCGTTCTCCGCGGGGATGCCCAGCAGCCGCGCCCAGAGCTTCGGCGCCAGGGTGTCTGCGAGCGCGGCCATGGCCTCGGCGCTGGTGCCGGCCACGGGATGGGGCAGGAGGGTTTGGGGCACCGTACTCATGCCCGCCGCGCGGGCCACAAACCGCCCCTGCGCCTCAAAGAGGGTGGTCACGAGGGCCACCGCTGGAAGGCCTTTCCGAGCCACTGCAATGCCGTCACGCACGGTGCCGGTGGTGCAGCTGCCTCAGTGTCCGTAGGCCGCAATGACGGCGTCGCTGGCGCCGCAGATTTCCTCAAGCAGCGCCTCGGGCGCACTGATGGAGGCGTTCCCCTTATTCCAGAGGCGCACTTGAACCTGAGGGCGATAGGCGCTTAGAGCTCGGCCGACGGCTTCCAGGAAGGGCACGGAATCGGGAAAGCCATTGGCGAGGAGGCCCACTCGGACCGGGCCCGTCGGGTCGACGGCCAAGGTGGCCCCATAGGGTTCATCATTTTGTCCTCGCGGTGCGCGAGGATCTAGAAAACGCAGGCTCATGTTTGCTCCCTAGGTCATGCGTCCGTCACCGGCCTCAAGATGAAGCAGATGACTGACGTCGTTAAAGCTTCGGACCTTAATGCCCTCGGGGGTTAAGAGGAGCTGGCTTAAGGACCCATTTTCCGCCCCGGTGAAGGCAAAGCGCTGGCTGCCGGAAGCACGATGAAGCAGGTGAGCGATCACGCCGCCGTGGACAAAGGCCGCGATCATGGCGTCTGGATGGGCGGCGTGAAGGCGGGCAAGGGCGCGGTCTAAACGGGCATCGAGGGCCTCGGGACTTTCCCCACCGGGAATCACATCCCAGCGCTGCTGCCGCTGCATTTCAAGATAGACGGGGTCGAGGTCGGCCACCTTCTTCCGGAACAGGCCGCCCTCCCAGGCGCCCAGATGCACCTCGTGGAGGTCCGGATCCACGGCGATGGGGAGGCCCAGCGCCACCGCCGTGGGCGTCGCCGTTTCCTGGGTACGACGAAGCTTCGTGGCGTAGAGCGCGCTCAAAGGCAGTTCGCGAAGGCGAAGGGCGACGGCTTCCGCCTGGGCCCGCCCGGCGTCATGAAGTTCCGGATCCCCCTGCCCATCAACGAGGGGAAAGGGATTAGCCGGGTCCGCAGCCCGCGATTCGCCATGGCGAATAAGTAAAAGCTCCGTTGCCCCCGGGGGACGAGTGAAGCGCGGTTGGCGATAGCTCATAAGCGTTCCCTAGCCCGCGGCCACCGCCTCAACGGGCGGCCGGCGGACAATCATCGATTGCGTGGCCGTGGCGAGCAAATCGCCCCCCTCGCTCCAAAGATACCCGGTCCCGTAGCCGAAGCCACCCTCCGTATAGGTCATGCGGTTATCACACAGGACCCACTCCGTCGGCCGCGGCCGCCCGAGACGAAGGGTGTTATCCAGGCTCGTGCAAAATACCTGGCTTTCCAGCGCGTCGCCCAGGACCGAGGGCATGTAGTCGGCAATAATGGCCAGAGCCACGGCGTCGATGGTGTAACCGGGCATGCGGGCCCAGAGCAAATTACGGCCACAGCCGCTGGGGTCACCTTCCTGAGAAAAGCCGAACATTCCATGGGCCCGGCGCAGCTCGATGGCCTGATGAAGCGTTTCCTCGCGATGGCGCCGGTCGATCCGAGGACACGTTTCCGGCGCGGGCGCCCGAGGCCGCTCAACCCAGGTTCCGGCCCCCGCTTCCGGGCGCTGCCCAAGGGCGCCGAGCACGGTAAAGATCGGCTGCGCGCCATGCCGTCCCTGTACCTGTCCCTGGGTCACATGGCGCCCCACGGCGGGCAAGCTCACGTCGATCTCTACGGCCTTAAGGCCCTGGGTAAGGGACAGGAACTGCCCCGTTGCCCAGACCATAGGCTTCTGAGCGGCTTCGGCAAGGGCGGCCATGCCCGCAGCCAGGCCTACGCCGCCGAAGAGGCTGCCACCGCCGCCGCTTAAGGCGGGGCGAAGGGGAAGGGAGAAGCGCGTTTCATTTACGCGCTCAAGGCCGAGAAAGGCCAAGGCAGGGGTCGTCACAACGATTTCCTTAAGCTTGTGGGGGTGAGGCTAGGGTGAGGCCGAGGGCGGCGAAGGCTTCCGCATCGGGATGGCCATCGGCAATCAGCCCGAATTCGGCCTCCGCGCGGGCAAGGGCTGCGCGAGTGGCGGGGCCGAGTAGGCCATCCACCTCGCCATCGAGATGGCCGCGGGCGACGAGGGCGGTCTGGAGATCGCGCACCTGATCCATGGACAGGCGAAGCTCCTCGGCAGGCGGAGGACGATGCAGACGCCGCCCTTCGGCGATGGCATCGGCAAGAATGCCGACGCTCAGGGCATAAAATTCACTGCGGTTCCAACCCATGATGACGTCAAAGTTCCGATAAACAAGGAAGGCCGGTCCGGCATGGCCCGACGGAACGAGGAGCGCGGCAGTCAGATCCCCGGGGGGGAGCGCGCCACCGTCGGCCTGCCGCACACCCTGGGCCCGCCAAAAGCTGAGGGGGCGCTTTTGTCCGCGCCCAGCCAAGCCGTAGTCGAAGCCCTCGGGCAAGCGCACCTCCCGGCCCCAGCGTTCTCCCCGTGCCCAGCCGAGGCCCTGAAGAAAGGCACCGGCGCTCACCATGGCGTCGTCGACACTCCCGAAAAGATCGGCGCGGCCGTCGCCGTCGCCATCTTGGGCATAGCTCAGGTAGACCGAAGGCATGAACTGCACGTGCCCCAGGGCCCCCGCCCAGCTGCCCTCAAGGCGATCGAAGCTAAGATCGCCTCGATCGAGTAGCTTCGTCGCCGCTACCCACTGCTGACGAAAGAAGGTCGGGCGGCGAGGATCGCAGGCGAGGGTGGCGAGGGATCCGAGAAGTGGCATCTTGCCGAGGTAGCTACCGAAGTTGGTTTCTAGGCCCCAAAAAGCCACCAAATAGTGGCCCGGTACCCCACTGCGTTCATAGACCTGGCTAAGCAGGGACTGGCGCTCGCGAAAGCGTTGCTGCCCGGCAGCGATGCGCCCCTCGCTGACGCGAAGCCCGAAGTAGCGGCTAAAGGGGGTGGTGAACTCGGGCTGGCTCCGATCAAGCTCGAGCACCCGGGGTACGAACTGCGTTGCGGCCATAGCGGCCTGGCGCGTAGACGATCCAACGCCCTCCGCGGCCGCCGCTTCCCCAAGACCCGAGACGCAGGCCGCAAACCCCTCCGGCGCCTCGCCTCGGGCGCCAAGGGCTGCGCAAAGGAGTAAAACGGCGGTATAAAGGCGCGGGGCAAAAGGACTCACAAAGGCTCCAGAAGTTACCAAAACACGGCGCGACAGGCCGCCGAGCCTAGCATGAGCCTTTCCAAGGCCCTAGGGTTGCGGCGCACTGGACAGGGGAGTAAGCACGATGACAAAGGCGGAACGCGGCGCCCTTGGCGGCACGGCCATTGCCGTGGCGCTTGGTCTACTTTGGGCTTGGGCCGGAAGTCAGGGCACCCGGGAGGTGGCGGGCTACCCCCTCTTTGCCCTCGCCGCCCTATGGGCCTTTGCGCTCAATTGGGTGGTATTCATCCCGTCCTTCTTGGCGAGAACGGAGCACTTCTTCGACGCCACCGGGTCCATAACCTACCTGACCCTGGCGGGTGGCACGCTGTGGCTGACCGGCGCCTCCGAGCCCCGGGTGCTGCTGCTCGCGGGCATGGTCATCATCTGGGCCCTTCGCCTGGGCACCTTTCTCTTCGCCCGGGTGCGCGCCGACGGCCGCGATGGGCGCTTTGATGCCCTCAAGGTCTCCTTTCCTCGCTTCTTAATGACCTGGACCCTCCAGGGCCTTTGGGTGCTCATCACCATGGGCGCTGCGCTGGCTGGGATGGCGAGTACGCAGCAGCCGCCGCTCGGGCTTCTCGCGGCCTTGGGCGCGGGCCTATGGGTCCTTGGCTTTGTCCTCGAGACGGTGGCCGATGCGCAAAAGCGCGCCCACCGTGCAAAGCCAGAAAATGCCGGCGCCTTTATTGAGACGGGGCTTTGGTCCCTGTGTCGTCACCCGAACTATCTCGGCGAAATTCTCCTTTGGCTGGGCGTGACCCTCGTGGCCCTGCCCACCCTTGGCGGCTGGCAATACCTCACCTTACTGAGCCCGGTGTTCGTCTATGTCCTGCTTACGCGGATCAGCGGCATCCCGCTTTTGGCCGCCCGCGGCAAAAAGCGTTGGGGCCAGGATCCGCTTTATCAGGCCTACCTGGCGCGCACGCCAGTGCTTTTTCCCCGCCCCCTAGGCCGGGTTAAGGGCTAGGGTGGGGGCTTGGTCTGTCGGCACCGCTGGGCCATGATCGAAGAACAACGCAGAAGCCTGGGGAGGGCCAAAGCATGAGCGAAGCAACAAATCAGCTAGACGTATTAGTGGTCGGGGCGGGCTTCGGGGGCATGTACATGCTCCACCGGGCCCGGCAATTGGGACTTCGGGCGCAGGTCCTCGAGGCGGGCAGCGACGTGGGTGGGACGTGGTACTGGAATCGCTATCCCGGCGCCCGCTGCGACGTCGAGTCCCTCGAGTACTCCTACCAGTTCGATGAAGCCCTTCAGCAAGAATGGCAGTGGAGTGAGCGCTACGCCCCCCAGCCAGAAATCCTGGCTTATTGTCAGCACGTTGCGGAGCGCTTCGACCTCCGCCGGGACATCGAGTTCAACACCCGGGTGCTCAGCGCCCACTTTGATGAAGCGGCCAAGCGCTGGAGCGTTACCACGGAGAGGGGACAAACCTTCCAGGCGCAGTTTGTCGTGATGGCAACGGGCTGCCTCTCCGTGCCCAATGTGCCGGAAATCGACGGCGCGGAGCGCTTCAAGGGCCCCATCTACCACACGGGACGCTGGCCGAAGGAAGGGGTCGATTTCACGGGCAAGCGGGTGGCCGTACTTGGGACCGGGTCTTCGGGCATTCAGTCCATTCCGCTTATCGCTCAGCAGGCTAAATCCCTCACGGTTTTCCAGCGGACCCCGAACCATTCCGTGCCGGCCCAGAACAAGCCCTTGGATCCCACCCTGGAAGCGGCGATCAAGAAAAACTACGCCGATCTTCGGGCCCGCAACGCCCAAGAGACCATCGGCTTTGGCGCGCGCCACCCCTCGAACCAGGGTTCCGTACTCGAAGCGTCCCCGGAGGAACGAGAGGCGCAGTTTGAATACCACTGGCAGCTTGGCGGCCTCCTTTTCATGCGCGCCTTTGGGGACATGGGCCTTAGCGCGGAAGCCAACGAATACGCCGCCGAATTCATCCGCAATAAGATTCGTCAAAAGGTCAAGGATCCGGCAACCGCAGCCAAACTCCTTCCCGATACGGCCGTTGGCTGTAAGCGGTTGTGCGCCGATTCGGGCTATTTCGAAACCTTCAATCAACCCCATGTCAGCCTCGTCGATCTCCAGGAAACGCCCCTGAAAGGGCTCTATGAGGACGGCGTGGAAACGGAAAGTGGCCGCTTCGAGGTCGATGCGGTGGTCTTTGCCACGGGCTTTGATGCCATGACCGGGGCGCTCAGTCGCATCGATATTCGGGGTCGGGCGGGGCAAAAGCTGAGTGACGCCTGGGCGGAAGGGCCGAAGACCTACCTGGGACTACAGGTGGTGGGCTTCCCGAACCTCTTTACGGTGACGGGCCCCGGCTCCCCTTCTGTTCTCACCAACATGTTGCCGTCCATCGAGCAGCACGTACGCTTCATCACCGACGCCATCGCCGATACGAAAGCGGCGGGCCTCAGCACCATGGAAGCTCAGCAGGGGGCCCAGGACGCTTGGGTGGGCCACGTCAATGAAGTGGGCAATGCCACCATCTATCCGAGCTGTAACTCCTGGTATGTCGGGGCCAACATCCCTGGGAAACCGCGGGTGTTCATGCCCTATCTTGGCTTCCCGGCCTATTGCGAAAAGTGCGATGCGGTGAAGGCCGCGGGTTACGAGGGCTTTGAGCGCGCCGCTTGATGAGCACGGATGCGCTTTGGCGGGTGCTGGAGCGGGCGGCTGCGGAGGATCTTGAGGGCGCGCTGTGGGCAAAGATGATCGATGCCCACGGGCCCTCCGCTGCTGCCACGGCCCACATGGACCAGGGCATGCGAGGGCGCATGCTGAGTGGGATTTTCGACCTGCTCCTCCTGGAGGAAGCGGCCCTCGATGCGCTCATGGACTTCGAAATCCCAAACCACCGGAGCTACGGCGCCACGGCGGCGGGGTACGAAGCGCTGTTCAAGGGCCTTACGGCCGTACTCAGCGCTTATGTTGAGGGCTTTGAGGAGACCGCAGCGCTCAAGGCGCGCTGCGATCACCTTTTAGGCGCGATCCTCCGCCGAAACCCTTAGATTACCGCCTCAATGAGCCGCGGCCCCTTCGCGGCCACGGCCCGGGCGAAGGCGTCGTGAAACGCCGAGGCGTCGTCCACGCGCTCGGCCTCCACGCCCATGGCGGCGGCCATCGCCACCCAATCAATGTCGGGGTTGGACAGGTCAAGCATGCTCATGGCCTTCGGCCCCGGGTTATGGGCACCGACGCGCATAAACTCCACCTGCAAAATGGCGTACTTCCGGTTCGAGAAGATCACCGTGACCACGTCGAGCTTCTCCCGAGCCATGGTCCAGAGCGCCTGTACCGTATACATCGCGGAGCCATCGGCCTGCATACACAGCACCTTGCGATCGGGGCAGGCGACGGCGGCGCCGACGGCCGTGGGCAGTCCTTGCCCAATCGCGCCCCCTGTGAGCGCGAGCCAATCGTGAGTGGGCCCGCCGGCCGTGGCCGCGGGCAAGGCAAAGCCGGAAGTCGCCGCCTCATCCACAACGATGGCCTGATCGGGCATGAGCGCCCCGACACTGGCTGCGATGGTTTCCGGCGTGAGGGGGCCGGGCTTGGGCGCTTCAGGGCGCGGGGGCAGAGCCGGAGTGACCGTCGCCGGCGCGCCGAGACCGTCCGCTACCGCAGTCAGCGCAGCCAGGGCATCGCCCTCAGCGCCCACAAGGCTATGCACCTGGCAGCCCTCCGGCACCAGGGAGCTCGGCTTATCGGGGTAGGCGAAGAAGGACACGGGGGGACGGGTGCCCACCAGAATCAAATGCGCGGTGCCCGCGAGCGCTTCAAGGGCCTGCTCCCCAAAATAGGGAAGGCGCTCCGGGGCGGGGAGCCCGGGGCCGCGGGTTAGGCGCGACACGAAGGTGTCGTGAAAGAGGCGGGCGCCACTTACGGCTTCAAGGCGAGCGGCCTGCCTGAGGGCCGGCGCCCGCAGGGCCTGGCCATTCATCAGCAGAACGCATGGCTCGCCGCTTTGCAGTGCGGCCACCGCGGCGGCAATCGCTTCCGGCTGGGGCGCTGGGCGGGCGGGCACGGGGAGGGGCGCGGCAGCACCGGGGGCCTCATCCCAGGCCGTATCGGCCGGAAGCACCAGGGTGGCAATCTGCCCCGGCGCCGTCAAAGCTGCGCGCACCGCCTCGGCGCCGTCCCGGGCCACTTCCGCGGCATAGCGGGAACGGCGAAGCCATTGGGACATGGGGCGGGCGACCCCCTCCACGTCGGACGTGAGGGGCGCATCGAAGTGGGCATGGTAGGTTGCGTGGTCGCCCACGATATTGACCATGGGCGTGTGCGCCCGCTTAGCGTTGTGAAGGTTGGCTAAGGCGTTGCCCAGTCCTGGACCCAGGTGGAGGAGGGTAGCGGCGGGGCGATCCGCCATACGCGCGTAGCCATCGGCGGCACCGCTCACCACCCCCTCAAACAGCCCAAGGACGCAGCGCATCTCGGGGTTATCGTCCAGCGCCGCCACAAAATGCATCTCGCTTGTGCCGGGATTCGTAAAGCACACCGTTACCCCAGCATCGACCAGGGTTTGCACCAAACTTTGCGCACCGTTCATGTGATTTTTCTCCCCAAAGTGACCCGCCCAGTGTAGCCCAGTCCTCGGCCCGAGGGCGCTTGAAATGCTGAAGGGGGTGGCCCGCCCAGGTACACTGGGAAAAATCGACTGAGGCGGAGACCCTCCCATGAAGCAGCTTCAAACGACCGGTGCCGGCACCCCCCTGGCTTGGCTAGAAAGCCCGACCCCAAGCCCCCAGGGCACGGAGATCCTCCTGCGGACCGTCGCCTGTGGCGTGTGCCACTCCGATGTCCACCTCCATGATGGCGTGTTTGATTTGGGCGGGGGGAAGGCGCTGCCCGTGGCCCGGGAGGGCATGACCCTTGGCCATGAGATCATCGGCGAAGTGGTCGCCGTGGGTCCGGACGCGGAGGGAGTTGTCCTGGGCGATCTTCGCGTGGCCTACCCGTGGATCGGCTGTGGTGGCTGCGCGACCTGTACCCGGGGCGATGAGCAGCTGTGCCTGGCCCCGCAGAACCTTGGCATCCAGAAAGCGGGCGGCTTCGGCGATCACGTGCTGGTGCCCCATGGCCGCTATCTTTTCGATCCGGGCACCACCGATCCCAAGCTTGCCGCGACCTATGCGTGCTCCGGTCTGACCACCTACGCCGCCCTGAAGCGCGTGCCTGCGCTGGGGGAAGGGGATCACCTGGTACTGCTCGGGGCCGGCGGCCTTGGCATGATGGCGCTGGCCATTGCTCAGGCGGCCTTCGGGATGAAACCCATTGTTGTCGACGTCGACGACGGCAAACTTGCCGCAGCCACGGCGGCGGGCGCTGCCGCCGTTGTGAATGCCACGGACGCCGACGCCGCAAAAACCCTGAAGCAGCTCACGGGCGGCGGGGCCTTAGCCGTCATCGACTTCGTAGGTTCGGAGCCCAGTAGCGGCTTGGCCCTCGCCAGCCTAAGGAAGGGCGGCAAGCTCATCGTCGTCGGCATGTACGGCGGGGAACTGCGTTTCCCCTTGCCCTTCTTCCCCATGCAGGCCAGGACCGTGGAAGGCAACTACGTGGGCAGCTTGCAAGATATGGACGAACTCATGGCGCTCGTGCGGGCGGGGAAAATTCCCCCGGTGGCGATCGCAAGCCATCCGCCGGAGGCGGCAGGGCAGATCCTTGCGGGCTTGAAGCAGGGGCAAATCGCCGGGCGTGCGGTGCTCAGCTACGAGGAGTAGGGCGATGACGGCCTTTGACTATGATCTTCTGGTAATCGGTGCCGGCTCCGGCGGCGTGCGCGCGAGCCGCATGGCGGCCCAAAGCGGCGCTCGGGTCGCCGTGGTGGAAGCGGGCCCCCTCGGCGGCACCTGCGTCAACGTGGGCTGTGTGCCCAAAAAACTCTTTGTCTACGGTTCCCATTTCCCCGAGGCCTTTGAAGATGCCCAGGGGTACGGCTTTACCGTGTCGCCCCCAAGCTTTTCCTGGGCCACCCTTCGGGACAACAAAACGCGAGAAATCGAACGGCTCAATGGCGTCTACGGCAATCTGTTAAGCGGCGCCGGCGTCACCATTCTCCGGGGCCAGGCGCGGATCACGGGCGCGCAGGAAGTCACCGTGGGCGGTGCCGTTTATCGCGCCGAACGCATTCTGATCGCCACGGGCAGCACCCCAAGCCTGCCGACGATCCCCGGGATTGAGCATGCCGTCACCAGCTTTGAAATGTTCTACCTCGATGCGCTTCCCAAGCGCGCCGTGGTGGTAGGGGGCGGCTATATCGCGGTGGAGTTCGCCAGCATCCTTCATGGCTTGGGGGTGGATACAACGCTCGTTTATCGCGGCCCCCTGATCCTTCGCGGCTTCGATGCCGATGTTCGTGGCTTTGTCATGGGGGAACTCCGGAAGCTCGGCATTACCCTCCGTCTGGAAACGGACGTGCAGGCCCTGAGCCGCGACGCGCAGGGGGCGCTTACCCTTACGCTGCATGAACGGAGCAGCGAAGGCGAAGACGAGCAAGCGCGAAGTGGCGCATCGACGCTCACCACGGATCTGGTGATGTACGCCACCGGGCGCCATCCCCTCACGGAAGGGCTTGGCCTGGAAGCGGTGGGCGTGGCCCTTGGGGAAGACGGTCGGGTGCTCGTGAACGAACAGCTCCAGAGCAGCGTGCCCAGCATCTACGCCCTGGGCGATGTGATTAACCGTGCCCAGCTAACGCCGGTGGCCATTCGGGAAGCCATGGCCTTTACGGAGCAGGCCTTTGGCACCGTGGCCGTGCCCCCCGTGGACTACGACCTCATCCCCACGGCGGTGTTCTGCCAGCCCAACATCGGGACGGTCGGGCCCACGGAAGAGGTCGCGCGCCTGAAGCATGGCGCGCTGGCCATTTATGAAGCCAGCTTCCGGCCCATGAAGCACACCCTAACGGGTCGGGAAGAGCGCACCTTTATGAAGCTCATTGTTCGCCGGTCCGATGATCGCGTGGTGGCGGCTCACATGGTCGGCCCCGATGCGGGAGAACTCATCCAGGGCCTGGCCGTGGCCATCGTCGCCGGCGCGACGAAGGCGCAGTTTGACGCCACCGTGGGCATTCATCCTACGGCGGCGGAGGAGTTCGTGACCATGCGCACGCCAACGCGGCTTGACCCGCTCTAGTGCAGGCGGCGGCCGTTGGCCTCGATGGCTGCTCCGGGGGCTGGCTCGTGGCGGCCTTGGCGCTCGGGCCAGGGCCCTGGCCTAACCCGGAGATCTTCGGCCTCGATCGGTTGGAAAGCTTAGAGGGCGCCCTGGCCGCCCGGGGCCTTCGGGGCGTGCGGCAGCTCATCGATATGCCCATCGGCCTGCCACTCACGGGAGTGCGCCGGGTAGATCGGCTCGCCCAAGCCGCTCTGGGCCCGGCCCGCGCATCGGTCTTCCTGGCGCCAACCCGCCCCGTGCTCGATGCCTTAAGCTTTCGCGAAGCGCAGCGGCTCGCTCAGGCCAGCATGGGGCAGGGGCTCAGTCTCCAAGCCTGGAATATCGTCCCAAAGATTCGCACCTTAGATCGTTTTCTGCGTCGAGCTCAGCCCGCAGCACCGCGCTTCGAAGAGGCGCACCCGGAGCTGGCCTTTCTTCGCCTGAACGGCACCCAGCCTCCCTTGCCACCGAAGAAAACGGCGGAGGGGGCCGCTGCGCGGCAACGGCTGCTTGAGGGGTTAGGACTCAGCGTTGGATCCGCCCTCGACGCCGCCCTGACGGTGGAGGGACGGCGGGTAGGGCGGGACGACCGCCTCGACGCCCTGGTGCTGGCCTACTTGGCCACGCGCCCGGAGGGGGCGCTGGAACGGCTCGGGGAGGGGGACGAAGACCCCCTCGGCCTGCCCATGACCCTTTTGGCTCCGCGAATACCCTAAGGATTAGGTTGCACCCGTGCGCCACCCCCTCTTTAATCGAGGGCTATAAAAACCGGCGCGGGGAGGCCCGGTGACAACCCAACGGGTAAAGCGCAGTACGAAGTTCGCCTTCGGTATTGGCCAAATGGCCGAGGGCATCAAGAACAATGCCTTCAGCACCTTTTTGCTGCTTTATTACAATCAGGTGCTAGGCCTTTCCGGGACCCTGTCCGGTCTCGCGATCATGATTGCCCTGTGCTTCGACGCCATCACGGATCCCCTAGCAGGCTCCCTGTCCGATGGCTGGCGTTCCCGCTGGGGCCGTCGTCATCCGTTTATGTATGCCTCGGCCTTGCCCTTGGGCATCGCCTTTTATCTGCTTTTTGCGCCGCCCCAAGGGCTTTCTGAGTTCGAGACCTTTCTCTGGCTGACGGTGTTTGCGGTGCTCACCCGGGGCGCCATGACCCTCTACCACGTTCCCCATCTGGCCCTCGGCGCCGAGCTCTCCGATGACTACGCCGAACGCACCAGCATCGTCAGCTATCGGATGCTGTTCGGCGTGCTCGGCGGCGCCTTGACGATCTTGATTGGTTTTAGCGTCTTCTTCACGGACCAGGGCGGCCTCCCAGGCACCCTGAACCGCGACGCCTATCCGGCCTTCGCCGCCGTATTCAGCGTCGCCATGGTGGTCACCATCCTTTGGTCGGCATGGGGTACGCACGACCAGATCCCACGGCTTAAAGCCGTTGCCGCGCGGGAGACGGCGCCAAATGCCCAAAGCGCGCTCCTGAAGGCGCTCCTGCAGGTCTTCGTCGATTTAAAGAGCGCGCTCACCAATCGGTCTTTTCGCTGGCTGTTTTCCGGCGTCATTATCGTTTACGTGATGGTGGGGGTTCAGAGCGCCCTGGGCCTCTACATGGGGAATTATTTCTGGGCGCTTTCTTCTGAGGACTTTCGCTGGGTCGTTCTCGCCGGTCCCCTAGGCTTAATTTTGGGTACCCCCTTCACCCATCGAATGAACCAGCGCTTCGACAAGATGCCCTCGGTGGTGTTTGGCACGGCCTGGTATGCCGTGTTCGTTTTATCGCCCCCAACCCTGCGGCTCCTGGGCCTCTTCCCAGAAAATGACGACCCGACCCTCCTGCCCCTGCTTGTGGGCGCCGCCCTGATTGGCGGCATGGGCGTCGTGCAGGCGCTGATCACCGCGGGCTCCATGATGGCGGACATTGCCGATGAGCACGAACTCGCCACGGAACGCCGGCAAGAGGGCATTTTCTTTGGCGCCCTGAGCTTCTCCGGCAAGGGGGCCTCGGGCATTGGCAATCTTGTGGGCGGTTTTGGTCTCGATGCGATTGCCTTTCCGGCCAAAGCAATCCCCGGTGACGTCCCCGTCGAGGTACTTACGCGCCTGGGCTGGCTTTATGGACCGCTGGTTGCCGTCTTCGCCCTCATTGCGGTGTGGTGCTACAGCCACTACACCCTGTCCCAAGGACGTCACGCCCAGGTCCTCGAGGCGCTTGAAGCCCGTCGCCGGGCCCGCGCGGAGGTGTCATCATCCTGACGTGTCCCGGGCCCAAGCTGCAGCCCACCGGTATTCCCTAGGAGAGTAGTGCCATGGCCCTTAGTCGCCCGATGCGATCCCTGTCCCTCTTAGCCCTTTGGGCCCTCGGCGCCCCCACCGCCCTCGCGGCCCCGTCCCCAAGCCCCGCCGCAGAGGCCGATCCCGCCTACTGGCGCGCCGTGGGGGCCCGGGCCCTCGCCGCCCAGGAAAGCGCCTATCGAGGGGCTAAGGCTAAAAACGTCATCCTGTTTATCGGTGACGGCATGGGCATTTCAAGCGTCTCCGCGGGCCGTATTTACGCCGGGCAAAAAGCCGGCGGCCTTGGGGAGGACCATGAACTTAGCTTCGAGCGCTTTCCGGCTCTGGCCCTGTCGAAAACCTACAACACCAATCAGCAAACCGCGGATTCGGCGGGCACCATGACGGCGATGATCACGGGGGTGAAGACGCTGGCTGGGGTGCTCTCCGTGGATGGCTCGGTGGTGCGAGGGGACTGCGCCTCGGGGCAGGATGCGGGGGTGCCGAGCCTCATTGAAGAAGCGGAAGCGGCGGGGCTGGCTACGGGGGTAATCTCCACCGCCCGCATAACCCACGCGACCCCAGGTGCCACCTACGCGCATGTTGTGGAACGGGATTGGGAAGGGGGCGTCCCTGCTGAGGCAGCAGCGGCCGGCTGCACCGATATCGCGTCTCAGCTGCTGAGCTTCCCCTACGGCGATGGCATCGACGTGGTGCTGGGCGGTGGGCGCGCCATGTTCCTGCCCAAGGAGGTTGCGGACCCCGAATACCCAAACAAAACCGGGGGGCGACGGGACGGCCGCAATTTGATCGAGGCGTGGAAGGCCGCGAATCCCATGGGGACCTACCTCTGGCACGGAAAGGACCTTGCCGCGGCAGCCCAGGCACCGGGCCCCGTGCTGGGGCTCTTTGAGCCTTCTCATATGCAATTCGAAGCGGACCGAAGCCAAGATCCCGGCCAGGAACCCTCTCTGGCGGAGATGACCGCGTTCGCCATCGATCGGCTCAGCGCCAAGGAAGAAGGGTTTGTGCTTGTCGTCGAGGCAGGGCGCATCGATCACGCCCACCATGCGGGCAACGCCTATCGCGCCCTTGAAGACACGGTCGCTCTGGATGCCGCCGTGGCCATAGCTGTGGCCAAGAGTCAGGAGACCGATACGCTGATCTTGGTGACTGCGGATCACAGTCATACCCTAACTTTCGCGGGCTACCCCACCCGGGGCAACCCCATTTTGGGCCTGACCTACAGCAATGACGCCCAGGGCTTCCCCGAAAGCACGCCGGCGCGTGATGCCCTCGGCTTACCCTATACCACCCTGGCTTACACCAATGGCCCCGGCTACCCAGGAAAGAGCGATCAACAAGGCGAGGGGCCGAAAACTGCCCCCCACTATCCTCGCAGCGTCGAGGCGGCTTTGGGTCGGCCGGATCTCAGCGATGTGAATACGCAAGCGCCAAATTACCTGCAAGAAGCCATGGTGCCGGCTGGCGCGGAAACCCACGGCGGCGAGGACGTCGCGGTATATGGCTGGGGCGCCGGTTCCCTGCGCCTCGGCGGTGTCCTTGAGCAAAATGTGATCTACTACGTCATGAAAGCCGCCCTGGGGGACGCCCTCGATCCCAAAGCGCCCTAGGGTATCCGTGAAAATTGGGCGCGGCCGTGCGCGCCCATGCTTAATGCCCTAGGAGCCGCCCTTGGAACAGCTCAGTAGTTTTTTGATCGCCCTCGACGGCTTTCTTGGATCCGCCCCGTACTTCCCCGTCGTACTGCTGGGCGTGGGCATCTTCTTCACGATCTACCTGGGCTTTCCTCAAATCCGCTATTTCCGTCACGCCTGGCGCATCCTCGGCGGGCGCTATGACGACAAGGAAGCCCCTGGGGATACCACCCACTTTCAAGCGCTCGCCACGGCCCTCTCGGGCACCGTGGGCACGGGGAATATCGGCGGCGTAGCCCTGGCCCTGCACGTAGGCGGGCCAGCTGCCCTGTTCTGGATGTGGGCCACGGCCCTGTTCGGCATGACCACCAAGTTTGTGGAGGTGCTGATTTCCTATAAATACCGAGTGGTGGATGAAGAGGGCCACATGGCCGGCGGCCCCATGTACTACATGGACCGGGGCATGAACATGCGTTGGTTGGCCATTCTCTTCGCCGTGGCCTGCGTCGCCACGTCCTTCGGTACGGGCAGCATGCCTCAGGCCAACAACATCGCCCAGGCCATGGAAGCCACCTTCGGCATTTCTCCCTACTGGACCGGCGGGGTGCTTGCGGTCGCCCTCGGCCTGGTGATCATCGGCGGCATTAAGCGGATTGCCGCCGTCACCTCCAAGCTGGTGCCCTTCATGGCCGCGGCCTACGGCATCGGCGCCTTGGCGGTGATTTTTTCCAACATCGAGTTCGTGGGGCCAGCCTTCATTTCTGTCTTCCGCGACGCCTTCAGCGGCTCCGCCGCCGCCGGGGGCTTTCTTGGGGCTTCCTTTGCCTATGCGTTTAATCGGGGCGTGAATCGGGGGTTGTTCTCGAACGAAGCGGGGCAGGGGAGTGCGCCCATTGCCCACGCCTCGGCGAAGGGGAAGGAGCCTGTGTCCGAAGGCTTTGTTGCCATTCTCGAGCCCTTCATCGATACGATTTTAATCTGCACGCTAACAGGCCTTGTGATCCTCTCTTCCGGCGTGTGGAACGAAAAGTTCCCCAACGATTTTCAGGATTCGGACACGGTGATTTTGGCCGGGAACCTCAAGGACTCCGAGGTGGCCCACGTCGACGCGCTGCGAGCTTTCCTTACGGATCAACCCTCTAGCGTGCAGCGCTACACGGGCACCATTGAGGTGCAGAACGGTGAGGCCACCCACGACGGTTTCACCATCCTCCACGCCCGCTCCGTAGCAGAGAATGTGACTTACCACATTGGGCAGAACCGGCGCTTCACGGGAGAGGTGACGGTGCGGGAGGGGCGCATTGCGGAGCCCGACGTCTACCTGCGGGGGGAATCGCTTATTCACTCCGCGGCCCTTACGGTGGAAGCCTTTAATCGGAGCTTCCTCGGCAGCATCGGGCCCTACATCGTTGCCTTCGGGCTGATGCTCTTCGCCTTCTCCACGGCGCTGGCGTGGTCCTACTACGGCGACCGCAGCATGACCTTTCTTTTCGGTACGAAATCAATCATGCCTTACCGGCTGGTGTACGTGGTGGGCTTCTTTTTAGCCGCGATCGCCGATACGACCCTGATTTGGCAGATTGCGGCCATTACCATGGTGGTGATGACCCTTCCCAATCTCCTAGGCCTGTGCGCCATGCGCAAGGAGATCCGGCAGGAAATTCGCGACTATTGGAAAGGCTTCTCCGAAGCCCATCCCGACGCCCCGAACCCCGCGCCCCGCGATTAAGCGCGGGAAGCGGGCTTCCTGGGGCGCTCTAAGGGGCCAGGGCGTCGCAGCGGGGGCACCAAATGAGCACGCCGGCGCTGCGGTAATCAAGGGCGACGGCCTGCTGCGCCGCCCCGAAGGTCGTGGCCAGCCAACGTCCCCAGGCAGGCCTGGGAGACAGGGGATCAAGGCTGACAGACTCCAGCACGACGCCCAGAAGCTGTTCGAAGGGCGAGCGCGGCGGCTCGAAGCGCTCCACCGTGTAGGCCTCCACCTCAGCGAGCTCCGCCGCCTTCGCCACCGCGGCGTCAAGCCCTCCCAGCGCATCAACCAAGCCTAGAGCGTGGGCCGCTTGCCCCGTCCAGACACGCCCTTCTGCGCGCTCGTCGACCTCGTCCAAGGTTAGGCCTCGGCCTTCAGCCACTCGAATGCGGAAGGTTTCATAGGTGTGCTCGATTCCGCCCTGAATCATGGACCGAAGACCGGGGGCGAGGGGCCGAAAGGGATTGCCGGCGTTCGCAAGCGGGTGGGTCTTTACCCCATCCGTCGTGACGCCGAGGGCCGCCGCACTCTGCTCAAAGGTTGCCGTGAGCGCAAAGGCCCCAATGGAGCCGGTGATCGTTCCCGGGGCCGCTAGGATGTAATCCGCCGTGCTGGCAATCCAATAGCCGCCGGAGGCGGCCACATCGCCCATGCTGATTACCACAGGCTTCCCCCGACTTTGCACGAGGGCGAGGGCCCGGCGTATTTGCTCGGATTGGCTTGCGGCACCGCCAGGGGAATTCACCCGAAGGACGACGGCCTTCACCCGATCGTCATAACGGGCGTCGTCAATTTGAGCGACAAGCTGATCGCCTACGAGACCATCGCCCCCAGAACCCGGCGCAATGGTGCCTTCCGCCACCAGCACCGCAATAACATCGGCCGTCTCGCTCAACTTTTCAGGCTGAGCAGCGAGATAGGGCGCCCAACCAATTTGCCGGTAGCTCTGCTCCTGATCGGGATCGACCCCAAAATAATGCTTTAAGCGATCGACGGTGGCCTCTCGGGGGAGAAGCTCATCGACTAGGCCAGCCTCAAGAGCGAGCCGCGCCCCGTCGCCGCCGGCGGCCCGAAGCCGCTCGGGCCACTCCCGAAGCAGGCGCTCAAATTGGGCCTCATCCATGGACCGGTTCGCCACCACGGCGCTCGCGTAGCGCGCCCATAGCCCCGTCACGAGGGCCGTCTCCGCCTCCCGTGCTTCGGGCGACATGTCGCGCCGCAACAGCGGCTCCACCGCAGATTTGTAGCGCCCCGCCTTAATCACTTCGACCGCGATCTTCAGACGCTGGAGGGCTTCACCGAAATAGAGGGGTTCGCTGGCCAAACCCCGGAGCCAAAGATCGCCCGCCGGGTCGAGATAGAGTTCATCGCTAAAGCTGGCCAGGTAATAGGCACCCTGGCTTAGGCCTTCACTTCGCGTTACCACGCGCTTACCGGCCGCCTTGACCTGAAGGAGGGCCTCTCCAAGCGCCTCAAGCGTCGCAAAACCGGCACCAGGAAAGGCGTCGAGCTCAAGCACGACGCCCGCAATACGCGGATCTTCCGCGGCGTAAGCTAAAGCGTCCAAGAGATCCGAGAGCACCAGGGGCGCGCGCGCCCCCTCGTCGAACAGGGTCGCCAAGGGGTCCGGTTGGGGCGGGGCTTCGACAATGGGGGCATCGAGGGTCAAGCGAAGCGCGCCGCCCTCCGGAACGTCCACGCCGCCATCGCCCTGCATGAGGCCCAACACCACCAGGCCAAGAAGACCGAGAAAAGCAAGGTTGCCCAAAACGCGGCGGAGGCCCTCAAGACCACGATTAAAACGGGACCAGAGGCCGGGGTTCGCTTCCGACATAGAAAATGACTCCTAAGCTAGGCGGCGGCTTGCCAAAAAATTCCCAGGGTGCAGCCCAGGGCCAGCATCCAAAGCAGGGATCGCAGGGTTGCCCGATCGGTGATGTAGGCCCAACCGTAGGCCGTCCGTAGCCCTAAAAAGGCGTAAGCCAGTAGGGTGATCGTGGACTCTCGCTCGGGGGCGAGGAGCAGGGCGAGGGCCACCGCCGCAGCGAAGGGCGGGAAGGCCTCGTGGCTATTTTCCTGGGCGGCCTGGGCGCGCGCCTGGGCCCCTTCGAGGCCGGCGAGCCAGGCGCGGGGTTGATGGTTATCGTAGCCCCCCTGGCGCTTGGCAAGGCCAGCAAACACAATGGGCATGAGCGCCGCGAGGGCCACGGCAAGAATCAGTGCGTTCATGGATGCTCCTTTCCCGAGGGAGCGCCCAGTGTACCGACAATGGGAGCAATCGCATCGTGTCATCGGAGGCCCTATGGCTTGGTTCAGAACTTTCCGCGCTGTGGGGCGTCGCCGTTGCCGACGATCTCGCCTGCCGGGACATCGCTCTGGATTCCCGGACCGTTGAGCCGGGCGCCCT
>JADHNU010000066.1 GCA_016779325.1 Pseudomonadales bacterium | reverse complement strand
GTCCCCCCGGGCCGCAGCGCTTGCACCGGTAATTGCGGTTATATTATAACATTACGAAAGCCACCCCCCAGGAGGATTACTGATGTCCCTTCGCCTTTCCCTGCTCACCGCCTCCATGCTTGCGGCCCAGGCCGCTCAGGCCGCGCCGGCCCCCGTGCATAGCCCCGATGGGGAGGCGAGGCTGGAGGAGCTCGTGGTCTATGCCTCCCCTCTGCGCGCCCGCTCCGATGAGGTGGCGCAGCCCGTGGAGATCCTCAGTGGGGAAGCGCTGGCGCGCCAGCTGGGGGCGAATTTGGGGGAGACGGTGGCGCGCCTGCCCGGCATCCAAACCTCCTACTTCGGCCCCGCCGTGGGCCGCCCCGTGATCCGGGGTCTGGCCGATTCCCGGGTGAAAATCCTACAGGACGGGGTTGGGGCTTTGGATGCCTCAAGCACCAGCGGCGATCACGCCGTGGCCGTGGAGCCTTTCCTTGCCGATCAGATCGAAATTTTGAAGGGGCCCGCCACCGTGCTCTATGGCTCTGGCGCCATCGGCGGGGTGGTGAACACGGTGACGGGACGGCTGCCCGAGCAGGCTGGCGAAGATGGCTATGCCCTGCGCGGGGAAGTGCGCGGCGGTGACGTGGCCGACGAGCGCACGGCGCTTCTGCGCTTCGACGGCACCCGAGGCCCGTGGCAGGTGCACCTCGATGGGGTGCTGCGGGATACGAACGATTTTGAGATCCCCGGGGCCACGGAATCGGCAGCCATGATTGCCGAGGAGGCGGCAGAAGCAGCGGAGGCCGGCGAGGTGTTCGATCTTGGCGAGCTCGAGCGGGGCACGCTACCCAACTCCTCCCTCGATACGGAGGCCCTTTCTGGCAGCGTGAACTGGATTGGCGATCGGGTGCAGGTGGGGGTCTCCCTGGAGCGTTTTCAGACCGAGTACGGCTTGCCCGGCGGTCATGCCCATCACCACGAAGAAGCACACCACGATGAGGGCGAAGCCCATGCGGAAGGTGAGGAGCACGGCGAGGAAGAAGAGGGCGGCGTGCGCATCAACCTCGATCAGACCCGGGTGGATTTCCATTTGGCCGTAAGCCAACCCTTTGCGGGTGTGGAGCAGCTGCGCCTGCGCGTGGCCGATGTCGATTACCGCCATGTTGAAATCGAACCGACGGGGGAAGTGGGCACGCGCTTTGAAAACGATGGCCTGGAGGCGCGCCTTGAACTGCTGAACGCGCCGCTTCTGGGCTTCTCCGGCGCCTTCGGGGTGCACCTGGAGGATAAGGCCTTTTCCGCCGAGGGGGCCGAGGCCTTTGTCATTCCCGTGGACCGGGAGGCCGCGGCGCTGTTCGCCTACCAGGCCCGGGCGTTGGGCGCTGGGAATCTGGAACTGGGAGCCCGGCTCGAGCAGGTGGACTACGATCCCAGCGTGGGTCAAAGCCGGGACTTCGATCTTTTTGCCCTGTCCGCGGGCTATGCCCAGCCCTTAAGCGAGCGCTGGTCCCTCGCCGTGCAGGGGGATATTGCGGAGCGCGCGCCGGAGCTGGAAGCTCTGTATTCCAACGGTGCCCACCTGGCGACGCAAACCTTTGAACTCGGCAACGATGGGCTGAAGGAAGAGCGGGCCCACAATCTTTCGGTCACCGTTGATGGCACCTTTGAGGCCCTGGAACTGCGCGGGTCCGTTTACGTTACGGACTTCGACGCCTTCCTCTACCTGCAGGACCTTGGCACGGTGGAAGATGGCTTACCCGCGCGCCAGTGGTCGCAAGGCGATGCCCGCTTCACCGGCGCGGAAGGGGAGGCGGTCTTCCATCTCCTCGAAAACGAGGGGCTTAGCGTCGATTTGCGCCTCACGGGGGATGTGGTGCGAGCTCGCCTTGATAAGGCCGAGGCCAACGGCAACCGGGAGCTACCGCGGATCCCCGCGGCGCGTCTCGGCGGCGCGCTGGAGTTTGCGACCGTCCGCTGGGGCGGAGAGCTGAGCGCTCAGCGCTACTTCGACCAGGATGACGCACCCACCTTCGCCCTGCCCGCGGAGGGCTTCTGGATGGTCAATGCCTACCTGGCTCGCCATTTTGAGCGGGGCGAGCAGCACGGGGAGGTGTTCCTCCGGGGGCGCAACTTGCTGAACGAGGAGGCGCGCCTTGCTACCTCCTTCCTGAAGGACCTGGCGCCCCTGCCCGGGCGCGGCTTCGAGCTGGGCCTACGCTTCGCCCTCTAAATCGCCGCCCTCCAGCGCCGGCTCCTCGAATTGGAGCCGGTGCATGCGGGCATAGGTGGGGCTGGCGGCGAGCACCGTGTCCAGGGGGCCAAGGGCCTCCTGCTCCCCATTCACGAGCACGAGCACCTGATCGGCATCGACGATGGTGGCCAGGCGGTGGGCAATGATCACCGTGGTGCGGTCCGTGCGAAGGCGCTTGAGGGCCGTCTGAATGGCGGCCTCCGTTTCCGAGTCGATGCTGGCCGTGGCCTCATCGAGCACGAGAATTTCCGGATCCGTCGCCAGCACCCGGGCGAAGGCCAGGAGCTGGCGCTGCCCCTGGGAGAGATTCCGCCCCCGTTCCGCCAGCACCGTATCGAAGCCCTCGGGGAGCGCTTCGATAAAGGCGTCCGCCCCCACGGTGGCGGCGGCGGCCTCGGCGGCTTCCCGGGTGATGGCCGGATCCCCCAGGGTAATGTTGTCCAGCACCGTGCCGGCAAAAACGTGGAAGTCCTGAAGCACCACGCCAATGCGCTTGCGCAGCTCCCGGCTGTGAATGGCCGTGACGTCCACCCCATCGATGAATAGCTGCCCCGGCGTGACGGGATAGAGGCGCGAGAGCAGGCGAATCAGCGTGCTCTTCCCCGAGCCCGTGGGGCCGACGATGGCCAGCGTGCTGCGGGGAGCAACGGTGAAGCTGAGCCCCTTCAGGATGGGGGTTGCGGGATCGTAGGCGAAGCGGAGGTCCTTGAAGGTCAGCCCCCCCACCAGGCGTGGCGGGAGCGCGGCGGGGCTGGCGGGCTCCTCGTGCAAGCGGGGCCAGTCCAGGGCCTGGAAAATCCGTTCGCCGCTCGCCATGGCGCGAAACAGCAGGTTGTACTGCTCCCCGAGGGCCGCCAGGGGTTGGAAGAGCAGGTCGATGTAGCGGGTGAAGAGCACCACCGTGCCCAGGGTGACGGTGGAGGGCTCGGCGCCCAGGGCCCGGGCCCCCAGAAACAGGGTGAGGGCGAGCGCGAGATTGGAGAGGCTATCGGTCAGGGCGCCGTAGAGCGTTTCCAGCGCCAGGGCTCGGGTTTCGTCCCGGCGGTTTTGCCCGTTGGTTTCCTGGTACCGGGCGAGATTTTCCCGCTCCCGGCCGTAAAGCTGCACCACGGAAAGGCCGGCGAGATTCTCCTGCATTTGCTGATTCAGCCAGGACAGACTTTCCCGGGCCCGGCGATAGACGGCGCGCATGGCCCGGCGGAAGGCCAGGGAAAGGCCGCCGAGGAGCGGGGCGAAGGCCAGGAGGGCCAGGGTCAGGGGTACGTCGGCGGTGAGCATGATGCCCAGGGCCACGAAGAAGGGCACAAACTCGCCGAGGAAGGTGCCGAGGCTCCGGAGGAGTTCGTAGAGCGCCTCCACGTCGTTGGTGACCCGGGTGGTCACCCGGCCCACGGACACCTTGTCCCAGAAGGCCGCGGGCTGGCGCAGCAGCTTCTGAAAAACCGCTTCCCGAAGGCGGGCCAGGGCGGCGACGACGGCGCCGATGAGCAGCATGCGATGGCCATGACCGGCGAAGCCGATGGCGAGCTGGCAGACGGCGTAAAGGGCGCAGGCCAGGATCAGGGGGCTCAGCCCCGTGACCGCGGCGAGGTGCTCCGTCAGGGCAATGAGCCCCAGATCGGGCGCCGCCGGATTCCGCTCCCCCAGTAAAAGGTGATCGATCACCACGACCGACAAAATCACCGGGAGGATGACCTGGAAGAAGGCCGTGACCAGCACCAGCAGGCCGCTCAGGGCCAGGGGCCGCCCCTCCGGCTTCAGCCAGCCGAGGAGCCGGCGGAGCAGGCCAAAATCGACGCGCTGCCCCGTCAGGGCGTCCTCAAAGGCCGGGGGCGGAGCCGGGCGGCCGCTCATGCTGTGCCCTGCCGCTTCGCGAGGCGGGCATACCAGCCGCCCTGGGCCAGGAGCTTCTCGTGGGTGCCCGCGGCCCTCAGCAAGCCGTCCTCGAGCACGATGATGCGGTCTGCCCGCTGCGCCGTCGCACTCCGGTGGGTCACGAAGAGGGTGGTTTTCCCCGCCCGGGCTTTGAAGAGCCCATCGAGAATCTGCGCCTCCGTATGCGTGTCCACGGCGGCGAAGCAGTCATCAAGGAGCAGGACCGGCGCCTGACGGACAAGGCCCCGGGTGAGGGTAGCGCGCTGGCGCTGGCCGCCGGAGAGGGTCAGGCCCCGCTCGCCCACGCGCGTATCCAGGCCGTCCGGCAGCCGGTCCACCGTTTGCCGGAAGGCCGCAGCCTCTGCCGCGTCCAAAATCAGCGCTTCCTCCCGCTCCGGGTCGTCGTAGGACAGGTTGGCCCCCAGGTCATCGGCGAAGAGGAAGGCATCCTGGGGCACAAGCGCAATGGCTCGGCGCAGGGCGCCAAGGGACCAGGCCGGGAGCGGGGTGTTGTCTAGGGTGAGCTGCCCCGCGTCGGGGTCGAGGAGGCGCGGCAGCAGCGCGAGGAGCGTGCTTTTTCCTGCGCCCACGGGGCCCATGATGGCGATCACCTCCCCAGGCTTGATGTGCAGGGTGAGGTTGCTGAGGGCCGCAGCCCGGGTGGCCCCATAGCGAGCGGTCACGTTCTGGAAGGCAAGGGCTCCGGCCACGGGCGGCGCCGCCGACCCGCTTTCTCCCCCGCGCGCGCCCTGATCGTCGATTTCATCGGGAAGATCGAGAATGTCAAAGAGGCGCTCGGCGCTAACCCGGCCCCGCTGCACCATGTTCACCAGCGTCCCCGCCGAGCGCATGGGCTGGATCACCATGGCCACGTAGGCGAAGAAGGCCACGAGCTTGCCCGGCGTCAGCGCGCCAGCCTGCACCAGGGCGCCGCCATAGCCGAGCACGATGAGCGTGCCCACGGCGGCGAGGCTGGGCATGATCGCGGTCATGAGGGAATTGATGCGGGCCTGGTGGAGAAAGGCCGCGCGATAGGCGTCGTTGGCCTCCCGGAAGCGGGCCTCCACGAAGGGTTCGCGCGCCATGGCCTGGAGCGTGCGGATCCCCCCGAAGGTTTCCTGGGCTCGCTCCGTGACATGGCCCAGCGTGGCCTGGGTGGCCTCCGAGGCCGCGCGCATGCTGCGGGCCGCGAACAGGGCGTAGACGGCAATGACGGGCAGGGGGGGGAAGACCATCCAGGCGAGCTCCGGGGCCAGATAGAACATGGCGGCGAAGCCGATGGTGGTGGCATAGGTGAGGATGACGAGGAAGATCGTCCCCACGCTCACCAGGCGCCGCACCACGCCGATATCGGAGACGGCACGCGTCATCATATCGCCCACGGTGTGGCGGCCGAAGAAGGCCAGGCCCTGGCGCTGAAGGCGATCGAAAAGGGCGCGGCGCAGATCGAAGGCCACGTTCACCGCGGCCCGGCGGATGGCCACCCGGGCGCTGGACACCACGAAGAGGCGGGCGAGGACGGCGCCGGCAATGCCGAGCACGGGGCCCCGCACATCCCAGTTGCCCGCGGCCAGGAGATCGATGGCCTCGGCCAGGAACAGGGGTACGCTGGCCTCCAGGAGCCGGGCCCCGGCGAAGGCCAGCAGGCTATAGCCCACCCAACCCTTGTGCCGCGCCACCCAGGGGAGGAGGCGTCGGAGGCTACCCCGCCGCGCGCCCACGCTAAAAGTGGGCGTTATTGGGGACCCGCGGGAAGGGGATGGCATCGCGTATGTTCTCCAGGCCCGTGGCATACATGAGTAAGCGCTCGAAGCCCAGGCCAAAGCCCGCATGGGGCACGGTGCCATAGCGTCGAAGGTCCCGGTACCACCAGAGGTGTTCCTTCAGGACGTCGTTGTTCATACGGGCGTCGAGGACCGCCAGGCGCTCTTCCCGCTGGGAGCCGCCGATAATTTCCCCCACCCCGGGCACGAGGACGTCCATGGCCGCCACCGTGCGCTCGTCGTCGTTCAAGCGCATGTAGAAGGCTTTGATGTCCTTCGGATAGTCCGTCACCACCACCGGACGCCCGACGTGCTTCTCCGTCAAAAACCGTTCGTGCTCGCTTTGCAGGTCCTGGCCCCAGGCCACGGGGAACTCAAAGGCTTCGCCGCTGGCTTCGAGAATCTTCACCGCTTCCGTGTAGCTGAGGCGCTCAAAGGGGGAGGCAATGACGTGCTCGAGGCGGGGCAGGAGCTCGGGATCGATGCGGCTGCCAAAGAACGCCATGTCATCGGGACGCTGATCAAGGACGGCCTTCAGGGCGTGCTTCAGCAACCCCTCGGCAAGTTCGGCGTTCTCCGCCAGGGTGGCGAAGGCGAGCTCCGGCTCCACCATCCAAAACTCCGCAAGATGGCGGCTGGTGTTGGAGTTTTCTGCTCGGAAGGTGGGCCCGAAGGTGTACACCTTCGAGAGCGCAAGGCAGTAGCTTTCCACCTGCAGCTGGCCGGACACGGTCAGGAAGGCTTCCTGACCGAAGAAGTCTTCCTTGAAGTTGACCTGGCCATCGGCCGTGCGCGGCGGGTTGAGGGCATCGAGGGTGCTGACCCGAAAGAGTTCCCCGGCGCCCTCGCAGTCGCTGGCGGTAATGAGGGGCGTGTTCACCCAGAGAAACCCTTGCTCGGCGAAGTAGCCATGAATGGCCTGGGCAAGGGTGGCCCGCACCCGGGCCAGGGCGCCAAAGGTGTTCGTGCGCGGCCGCAGGTGCGCGACGGTGCGCAGGTACTCGAAGGTGTGGCCCTTTTTCGCCACGGGATAGGTGGCCGGTTCGTCCACCTCGCCGAGGATCGTGATGGCGCGGGCGACGATCTCCACGCTTTGCCCCTTGCCCTGAGAGGCCACGAGGGTGCCTTCCACGGCCACGGCGCAGCCCGGGCCCAGGGCGCTGATCGCCTCGTAATTGGGCAGGGCCTGGTCGGCCACCACCTGAATCGCATCGAAGGCGGAGCCATCGTGTAAGGCGAGGAAGGAGAAGCCCCCCTTGGAGCTGCGGCGGCTGCGCAGCCAGCCGGCGACGGCTACAACGCTGTCTACGGGGACGGTTCCTTTAAGAAGGTCGGCAACGGCAACTCTGGACATTCTTGGGCTCCTGCCTGGGCAAAGCTTGGGCAAAGGTGGAATGATAATGGAAAGCGCAGAGAAGCGGTGCCGCAGCGAAGCCGCTGCACTAAGCTGAGCGCGGAATTTGTCGCCCAACCGGGGGAGTCTGCGAACCATGGCAGCAAAACAGTGGATGATTTTAGCCGCCGCCGCGCTGGCGGTGCTGGCCGGGGCCTTCCTGCTCTTGCCCTCCGAGCCCGAGCCCGCCCCGGCGCCCGTGGTTATGCCCGAGCCCGAGCCGGCGCCCCCGCCCGAGCCCGAGCCGGAACCGGAGCCCGTGGCGCCGCCCCCGCCGCCGGAGCCCGAGCCCGACCCCCTCCCGGCCCTCGACGTGTCCGACGACTTTGTCCGCGATGGCGCTGCGCCCCTGAGCAACAGCGCGATGTTGGCGACGCTCCTGCGCACCGATCAGCTCCTGCGCAAGCTCACGGCGGTGGTGGAAAACCTGTCCCAGGGTCAGGTGCTGCGGGCCCCCGTGGCGGGCCTCGCGCCGCGGGATGCCTTCCCGGTGTTGAAGGAGGGGCTTGGGGATAATGCTGTCCTCACCCTCGATCCCGCCGGCTATGCCCGCTTCAATAGCGTGGGCGCGCTCTTCGCCAGCCTCGACCCCGAGGCGTCCGCAGCGCTCCTGAAAAGCTTCGTCCCGCTCATGGAGGCGGCCTACGGTGAGCTCGGCGTGGGGACGCCGGACGTGCTGGTGCGCGTCGGCCAGGCCATCGATGTGCTGCTGGCCACGCCGCGGCCCGCGGAGCCCATCCGCCTGAAGCAGCCGTCCGTGATGTACACCTTCGCCGATCCCGTGCTCGAAGCGCTGGCCCCGGCGCAAAAGCTGATGCTGCGCCTTGGGCCCGATAACCGCCGTGAGATCGAAAGCTTCCTCACGCGCCTGAAGGCCGAACTGACGCCGCCCCCGGCGGCGGGGGCGGCGGTGGACGCCGCTGGTGATATGGGCTACTAACGAAATCAGCTGCTAAGGGGTCTGCTCGCCCCGGAGGGTCGCCAGATCGAGGGTGGCCTTAAAGGGGCTGTGGGCGTCTCCCAGGCGGAGCTCGTCGGCCACGTAGCGTCGCTCTTCCTTAAGGTAGCGGTCCACCGCGTCCCGGAACCCCTCATGGGCAATCCAGTGAAAGCTTCGGGTGCGCTGGGGCAGATAGCCCCGGGCCAGCTTGTGCCCCCCCTGGGCGCCGGCCTCAACCCGTTTCAGGCCGTGGGCGAGGGCGAAGTCGATGGCCTGGTAGTAGCACACCTCAAAGTGCAGGAATGGATGGTCTTCCAGGCAGCCCCAGTTGCGGCCGAAGAGCGTGTCGCCGCCGATGAAGTTGAGGGCCCCGGCGATGGGCATGCCGTCCCGATCCGCCATGATGAGCAGGGTGTCGTCCCGCAGCTCCGCGAGCAGTTCGGAAAAGAACGCCCGGGTAAGGTAGGGCTGCCCCCATTTGCGCGATCCCGTGTCCTGGTAGAAGGCGTAGAAGGCCTCAAAGTCGCCCTCCGTCAGCGCATCGCCGGTGACCCAGCGCACGGAAATGCCGTTAGCAAGGGCATCCCGCCGCTCCCGCCGCACCGTTTTCCGGCGCTTGCTGCTGAGGGTATCCAGGAAGGCCTCGAAGTCTGCAAAGCCCGCATTGGTGAAGTGGAACTGCTGATCGTGGCGTTCCAGAAACCCCGCCTCGCGCAGGGCCGCCCCATCGGTTTCCGTGGCGAAATTTACGTGGAAGG
>JADHNU010000065.1 GCA_016779325.1 Pseudomonadales bacterium | reverse complement strand
GCGATGAGCGCATCGGCGGAGGCCGTGGAGGTCATACCGGACTTGGGATCGTAATCGAGCACGCAATCGACAAGGGCGCAGTGCTTCGTGCCCTCATCGATGACCACGTGCGTGCCCGTGAAGGTTTCGGGATCAAAAAAGGACACCACGCGGGGCGCGTGGCCTTGGCTTTCCATGGGCTTCATGGCGTCCATTGTTCACTCCTGTGCCACCCTCGGCAGGCCTCGGCTGAGGCCATGCTTCCACGCTCAAGCATCCGTGAAGGCCAGGAAACTTTCAAGCTTTTAGCTATAACGTTATTCCATAAAAAGATAACGCCAAACAACCCGCAGCTATCAAAAGGATTCCCGAAGGGTCACGGATAGCTGCCAATCATCAACCCCCTCCCCACCCCGGCGCAGGGGCACGGCCAGATCAAGGTGCAGGATCGAATCCGTGGGCGCGCGATCGGAGGTCAACCGGAGTCCCGCACCCACGTTCGCGAGCGTACCCTCGGTGGCGGAGTTGGGATCGTCAGGAAACCAGGCCCGCCCCGCATCGAAAAAGACCGCGGCGCCGTAGCGAAACAGTTCAAAGGGATGGGCCGAGGAGAACCAGCGCTCCTCCACGCGCAGGCGAAACCGGCGATCGCCTGCTTGGAAGCGTTGGGGATAGGCCCGAAGGCCCGTGTTGCCGCCGAGCAACACTTGCCGTTCTCCGGTGAGGCCCCGGGTCCAAAGGCCATCGAGGCTGGCATAGAACGCAAAGGCTTCGCTTTGCCGGTAGAAAGCCTCTAGCTTGCCTGAGGCTTCCCAGTTTTCCTCCGCCTCGTCCTTAAACCGCCACCAGCCCTGAAACCCCAGGGCGCCGCGCACCAACCAGCGCTCACCAAAACGCGCAGCGTCTTGCAGATCGAGAACGAGGCGGGCGCGATCCCCCCCGCGAGCCAGGGCGCTCGGTGCCAGCCCCAGGGTCACGCCCCAGCGACGTCCCAGGTAGACGTCTTCCGTTAAGGCCACGAAGTTTAAATTCACCGATGCATCCCACCGGTCTTCAAGTCGTTCGTAGCGAAGGAAGGGATAGGCGAAGCGCCGCGGCTCGGGCGTCTCCCGCAGCGCCTCGCCGAGGGGCGCCGGAAAGAACTCATGGCTTTCAAAGGCAAGCCCCGTGGTCCAGCGGGCGACCTGGCCATCGACCACGCCCGCGGAGCGGGAGCGAAAAAGCTCCCCCGTTTGCTGACGCCAACCGAGGGTCGCGATGCGATCGCCAAAATCAAACAGGGGCTGGATGCGCGTGCTCCGCGCCAGCCGAACCCCTTCGCTCCGTCGATCGTCAAAGCTCCGATAGGGGCGGAGGAGCCCCAGGCTTAGGGCATCGCCGTCGTCGTTATCCGCGGCGGCCAGGGCCAGGGTCCAAGGGGAACCCCGAAAGAAGGGGTCGTTGTAAAAGGCCGCGACCCCGCTGCGATCGACCCCATTTTCGTAATACACCCCGAAGGTTTCCCCCCGACCAAGGAGATTCACGTCCTTGATGCCCACGGAGAGACTGCTTTTTCCACCGGTGCGATTCACATCCCCCGTCGGCACGAGGGACCACACATCGCGGGTCACCACGGCCACGTCAACCCGATCAGCGCAGCGCCGAGTGGGCACGACCCGAGCGTCGTAGGCCCAGGACCGGGTCCGCAGCAGCCGCTCCGCCTCTCGCAGACGCTCGGCCACGTAGGGGCCTTCTTCCTCAAAGGTCAGCAGCTCGCGCAGCGCCTGGGGCCGACTGAGCACATGCAATCGATTAGCAAGGCGGTAAAGGGGGGCGTTCTCCTCCGGCTTGCTCTCGTCGAAGATGGGTAGGCGGCGCAGCGTAATCTCGCCAATGCGCGGCGTACCGGGAAGAACGGGCGCCGCCCCCCCGGGAATGCTGCGCACGTCTTCCCTAAGGATGGGACTAAGCGCCGAAAAGGGCTCGCAGGCCTCTTCGGCCTGGGTCACGTAGGGCCAGGCAAGCAGGAGCCCCAGAGCGCACCACACCCTCCGGGGCTTGGCCATCGCCTAGGGCACCACCGGCCACTGGGCCAGCACGGCTTGCGCCGCCTGCTGGGCGAGGCCTGCCGGGTCGATACGATCCGCCTCCGTGAGGGTGCGCTGAACCCGAGCCCGCCACACCACCTCCCCCGTGGCGCGCTCGGTCATTTCCACGAGCAGCGTGGCTTCCGTGTAGGTTCGAGGGGTTTCTTCCGGCGCCTTACGGCCCCAACAGCCCCAGCCTTCCCCGGACACCAGCCGAGGATCGGCGTATTGGGCCGTCTGCAGCCGATAAGCCATGAGCACATCCGCCGCGCTGGGGCTCGCCAACTGTAAGCCAACCTGCTGTACCGCTTCGATGAGCGCCGCCTCCAGCACGCTTTCCGTGCGCTCATCTAGGATCTGGCTTTGGGTCGCCGGGGGGCCCTGCCAGGCCACGGTTTTCCACTCGCCTACGCGGCTGGGGGCTAGGCATTCGCTTTCACCGCGAAAACCGGGGGCCGCGCAGCCAGCCAGCAGCGCCAGGACACCCAAGGCCAACCCGAGGGCCCTTAACCGTCGACCCATACTCATTGCTCCCCCTTTCCGGTCCGCGCTAGTTTGCGGCGTCCGCCGGCGAGACGCCAGGCGCACGGCCCAGGGGGACGAGGTCGGGCAACCCGCGCCAGGCCAGCAGCACCGCCAGCACCAGCCCCAGCGCCGCGAGGCCCAGGGCCGCGGCAATGCCGAAGGCCTCGGCGAACAGGCTGAGGGGCAATACCCCCAGGGGCATGGCGCCCCAAATCAGCATGACCATGCTCATGACCCGACCGCGCATGGCCGGCTCCACCACGGTCTGAATAAGGCCGTTGTTTAAGGCCATGAAGAGGGCGCTTCCCAGGCCCACCAGCGCTGCCGCCAGGGCCGCCCACACTACGGTTTGGGTGAGGGCGAACAGCAGCAGGGCGCCACTCCATAGCAAGGCGGACGCCAACATGGCGCGGCCCGTGCGGTGCTGCGCCCTCAGCCGGGCAACCCAAAGGGAGCCAAGGATAGCGCCACCGCCCATGGCGCTGGTCAACAACCCTAGCCCTTCCGGGCCCGCCCCCAGCACATCACTATTAAAAGCCGGCATGAGGAACTGCATGGGCATACCCAGCATTAAAAAGAGCAGTGCGGTCAGCATCAGCCCCCGGAGCGCCGGAACGGCACGCACATAGCGCAGCCCCTGGGCGATTTCCTCGCCCACTGCGCGAGCGGGCTTGGCGACGGGAGGCGGTTCGTAGCGCACAAGCTGGGTGCCCAGGGCTGCCAGGGCATAAAGCCCCGCGATAAGCAGGAAAACCTGACTGGCGCTGGCCTGGCTCGCGTCCGCCCCCTCCGCGCCCGCGAGGTAGGCCAAGAGGGCACCAGCTAACGCCGGACCGAGCACGCGGGAAAGGTTCATGCTCGCCGAGGACAGGGACATGGCGTTGAAGATGCGCGCCTCTCCCACGAGCTCGGGAATCATGGCCTGGCGCGCGGGCATGGACAGGGCAAGCACGGAGCCATTGAGCACGCCAAAGACCAGAAAGTGAACGAGGGACGCCTGTCCCGTCGCCAGAATCGACGCCAGGCCCAGGGTGGAAAGGGCGTTCATGCTTTGGGCCAGGACTAAGATGCGCTTTTTGTTCATCCGGTCCGCCAGCACCCCCGCCGGCAGGGACAGCACCAAGGTCGGGGCCAGGAAGGACAGCATGACCCAAGCAAGCTGAAGGGGAGAACCGGTAAGGGCATAAATCACCCAGCCGCGAGCCACCTGCGCCATCTGCATGGCGAAAGTCGCCGCTAAATTCGCGCTCCAGAGGGCACGAAAGGCGGGCAGCTTGAGGGAGGCGAGGAGCGTTTCCCCCTCCCCTCGAGGTATGGCAGGGCGGGCCATGGGCAAGGCCGTCGATCAAGACAGGCGCCTACCATAGCGCAGAGCCGGGGACTCTGCCGCCTTAGCGGAAAACGGTAAGCTGTTCTTTTTTCCGCCCAGGAGCCCGCACCATGGCTACGCTTTTCGGCAAAATCGTTCGCCGGGAACTTCCCGCCGACATCGTTTACGAAGACGACGACGTCCTCGCCTTCCGGGACATTAATCCCCAGGCGCCCCAGCACGTGCTGATCATCCCCAAGCGGGAGGACCTCCCCACCCTCGACGATGCGCAGGAAAGCGACGCCCCCCTGCTCGGTCACATGCTGCTGACGGCGCAGAAGCTGGCGCGGGAGCTGGGCATTGCGGAAAGCGGCTATCGGCTGATCATGAATTGCCGAGAAGAAGGGGGCCAAACCGTCTATCACCTGCACCTGCATCTTCTGGGTGGCCGCCAGATGCTGGGCTTCTAGGGCCTTCCCTCGGGCCCAGGGAGCGCGCTAGGCTGGTGCCCATCGTAGGTTGGTGCCCTGCCCTCTTCGCGGAGGCTGGGGATAATCGGGAAGCCGGTGGAACGCCGGCGCTGCCCCCGCAACGGTAAGTTTTGGGGGGTACGGACGCGAAGCCGTACCCGAGGATGCACTCGCCACTGGCGCGCTCGCGCTGGGAAGGCGCACCCTCTCTAGCTTCAGCTAGCCCAGCAAGCCCGGAGACCGGCCCCCTACGCAAGCCACGACGGGCAACCGTCCTTGGGTCCTTGCGGGTGGCGGGGGCCGGGAGAAACACCATGCTTCACCTCACTTGGCGGAGCGTGCGCAAGCGCGCGTGCCTGCTTTCAACCCTTTCCATTGCCCTTACTGCACCCCTAGCCCAGGCCACGGAGGTGGCGGAAACCTTGCGGGTTCTTGGCCACCGCAGCGCCGTCGACGTAGCGGGGCTGGCCGCCCAGGGGGTGGCCCTTGACGACCAAGCCCTCACCGGGTCCGGCGCGGCCCTCATCACGGATCTACTCCGGGAACTCCCCAGCGCAGCCCCCTCCCAGGCCGGGGCCCTCGGCGGCCTGACCCAGCTGCGCCTCCGGGGCAGCGAGGCCAACCACGTGCTGGTTCGCTTGGACGGCTTCGAAGCCAATGATCCCGCCACGGGCTCTGAGTTCGACTTCTCCCAACTTCGCACGCCGACGATTACGGGCATGGCCTTGCTCTCCGGGGCCACCGGTGCGCTCTGGGGCAGCGATGCCCTCGCGGGGGTCATGGAATTTCAGACCCTCTCTAGCGCCCAAAGGCACACGGAGCTGTTCCTTGAGGGCGGCGAACGGCAGCGCCAGGGCATCGCCCTCCGCCTCGCCCGAGGTACGGAACGGCAAGGGGCGGCCCTTACTCTGGATCGCTTTGAAACGGACGGCACCAACACGGCCCGAGACGGCGCGGAGAACGATGGCTATCGCCTAGACAGCCTGATTCTGAAGGGCCACCGAGCCCTAACGGATCGGCTCACCCTCACGGGGTTGCTCCGCCAGGTCGCCCGGCGCAGCGATGTCGACCCCACCCCGGCGCCCGCCTTTATCCCTCAGGACGGGGACGTGCAAGGTCGGGCCCAGCAGCGCCTCCTCGGCGTCAGCCTGGACTACGCCGGCGACCGCGGGGAGGCACGGTTTTCCATGGAACAGCTGGCCTCCCGCTACCGGGACAGCCAAGACGGCGCCCGCACGGCCCAGCGCCGCGGCGACCGCCTTCGCCTTCTGGCCCAGGGAACGCTCCGCCTCCCGAATGCGCCCCTCGGCGCCGCGGTGGCAACCCTCGCTCTGGAGCAAGAGCAGGAAGGGTTTGATCAGCTCGGGGAAGCCAGCGCCTTCGGCGACCCAACGCAGCGCCAAACCCTCACCCATCGCAGCGTCCTGCTGTCCACCCTATGGCATCCGGCGGACGCGCTGCGCGTACATGGCACGGTGCGCTACGACGATAACGAAACCTTCGATAGCGTCACCACGGGGCGGCTAGGCGCGGAACTGGAACTCGCCGATAACACCGTGCTCTGGGCCAGCGCCGCCAGCGCGCAGAAGAACCCCACCTTCACGGAGCGCTTCGGCTTTACGCCGAATACCTTCTTTGGCAACGCCGCGCTTCGGCCGGAAAAAAGCGTCGCCTTTGAAGCCGGCCTACGCCAGGGCTGGCCGGCGCTGGGCTTGAGCGGCAGCCTCGTGGTCCATCGAGCACGCCTGGAAGATGAAATTGATGGTTTTGTTTTTGATGGGGCGCTGGGGGGCTTCACGGCCCAAAATCGCGGTGGGGAAAGCCGACGCCGGGGGATCGAAGGCTTACTGGCCTGGACGGGCCCCCGGGGGATCGCCCTGACGGGGCGCTACAGCGTGCTCCGCGCCGACGAACCGGTGGGCGCCGCCCGCCGCGACGAGCTCCGTCGACCTAAGCATCAGGGCGCGCTCACGGCCAGCCTCGCACCGGGCGCCCTCCCCAAGGTCTCGGGACGCCTGTCCGTGCTGTGGCGCGGCGGCCTCGACGACGCGGACTTCTCGACCTTCCCAGCCGGCCCTGCGGATCTGGACCCCCTCACCCTTCTGCGGGGGCAAGTCAGCTATCACCCCAGGCCAGGCGTGACCCTTAGCTTACTTGGGGAAAACCTGCTGGATCAGCGCTACGAGGCCCTTTGGGGCTACGCAGCACCGGGGCGGGCCCTTTACCTACGGGCCCGCCTGGGCGGCGGGGGCTAGCCCTCGAAGGCTGCGCGCGCTGGCTTCGAAGCCGGCGCCTGCGCACCGCGAAGCCATGCGAGAACCGTATCGGCGTCGGATACTTCGAAGGGGTCCGACTCGGCGTTATCGGCATAGCCGGGCTCGCTGAAGAGGGCCTCAATCTCACCGTCGTTCACGACCATGGCATAGCGCCAGGAGCGATCGCCAAAGCCCAGATTCTCCTTGCGCACGAGCATGCCCATTTGCCGCGTAAAAGTGCCGTTGCCATCGGGGAGCAAACGCACCCGCTGCGCACCCATAGCCTTTCCCCACTGGAACATCACGAACGCATCATTCACCGACAGGCAGATGATTTCATCCACGCCCTCAGCCTGGAACGCGTCGTAGAGTTCCTCATAGCGAGGCAAGTGGGTAGAGGAGCAGGTTGGCGTGAAGGCGCCGGGCAGGGCGAACAGCACCACCCGCTTTCCCCCGAAGATCTCGTCACTGCTAACCGGCTGCCAGCGAAAGGGATTGGGACCGGGGACGCTTTCATCGCGGACGCGAGTTTGGAAAACAACAGAGGGCACACGTTGGGGACCCAGGGGAACACCTCGGGTTAAAGTGGGGACCAACCAGCTTAGGGCGCTCGAGATGTCCCGAAGCTGAACCCAAAAGGAGAAAGACCCATGGAGCAGCCGTCGCCCTTTACCGTGGCCATTCCGGACACCGCCCTCGTCGATTTAAAACAGCGCCTTGCCTTAACGCGTCTGCCCGATGCGGAGCTGGTTCCGGACTGGAGTCAGGGCCTGCCCCGAACCTACTTGGAGGCGCTCCTGCGCTATTGGGCAGAGGATTACGACTGGCGCCGCTGCGAAGCGCTCCTGAACAGCTGGCCCCAATTCACCGTGCCCCTCGACGGCCCTGGGGGAACGGTGCCCGTGCACTTCATCCACCTTCGATCTCCCGAGCCGAACGCCCGCCCCCTGCTCCTAAGCCATGGCTGGCCCGGTTCCATTCTCGAGTTTCGCCATGTCCTAGCCCCCCTTACGGACCCCGTGGCCCACGGCGGCCGGGCAGAAGACGCTTTTCACGTGGTGGCCCCCTCCCTGCCGGGCTTTGCCTTTAGCGGCAAGCCCACGGTGCCCGGCTGGACCGTCGAAGCCATGGCTAAGGCCTTTGACCAGCTGATGACCGGCCTCGGCTACGAGCGCTACTTCGCCCAGGGCGGGGACTGGGGGTCCATCATCACCTCGGCCCTGGGGGAGCTGGCGCCCCCGGGGCTTGCGGGCATTCACGTGACCATGCCCATCGTCACGCCCGATCCGGAAACGGCGGCCCAGCCCAACGAAGAAGAACAGGATGCCCTCGCGGGCCTCGCCCACTATCAGCAATGGGATTCGGCCTACGCGCGCATTCAGGGGACCCGCCCCCAAACCCTCGCCTATGGTCTGGCCGACTCCCCGGCGGGACAGGCGGCTTGGATCATCGAAAAGTTTTGGTCCTGGATGGATTGCGACGACGACCCCGAATCCGTGCTTAGTAAGGATGAGCTTTTAGACAACGTCATGCTCTACTGGCTGAACAACGCCGGCGCCTCTTCGGCGCGCATCTACTGGGAAAGCTTCAACAAGGTGAGCCAAGGGCCTCTCACCCTGCCCTCGGCCATTTCCCTTTATCCGAAGGAGATCTTCCGCACCTCGGAGCGCTGGGCGCGCCGGCGGTTCACCGACCTGCGGCGCTTCAATCGCGCCGAGAACGGTGGGCACTTTGCCGCATTGGAGTGCCCGGAGCACTTTGTCGCCGAGCTTCGGGCAAGCTTCGCCCTCATGACCCTCGCGGAGGCTTAAAGGCCCAGCACCGCCTTGGCGATAATGTTCTTCTGCACTTCCTCCGAGCCGCCGAAGATGGAGGCGGCTCGGCTATTTAAGTAGCGCCCCGTGACGGCGACGCCCTCCCTGGGCCCAAGCGCCTCCTCGTTCGCCGCGAAGCCCCGGGGTTGCTGGGGCAAACCGTAATAGGCGAGCACCTCGAGAGCCAGGGTGTTGATGTCCTGCTCTAGGCGCACGCCCAGGTTCTTCGCCAGCGACGATTCGGGCCCGGGGCTGCCTCCCTCCGCCAGCCCCGCAAGGGTGCGCAATTCGCTGAGCTCGAAGGCATCAAGGCGGACACTCAGGGCGGCGAGACGCGCGGCGACTTCCGGTCGATCAAGAACGGTCCCGCCTTCGCAGGAGGTCACGCTGGCAAGCATCCGGGCGTGCTCCAGCGCTTCCCGCAACCCCGGCGCAGCGCCCCCACCGCCGCGCTCGAATTCCAGCAGGTACTTGGCGACGGTCCAGCCCTCATGCTCCGGGCCCACGCGGTTGGCCACGGGCACCACCACGTCGTCGAAGAAGACCTGATTCACTTCGTGGTCCCCGGCCAGGGTGATGACGGGCTTTACGGAGATTCCCGGGGTGGCCATGGGGATGAGGAGAAAGCTGATGCCTTTCTGCGGGCGCGCCTGCCGATCGGTGCGCACCAGGCAAAAGATGTGGTCCGCAAAATGACCATGGGTAGTCCAGAGCTTGGTGCCGTTCACGCGGTAGA
>JADHNU010000021.1 GCA_016779325.1 Pseudomonadales bacterium | reverse complement strand
ACGCCTCTACCACAACCTCCAGGCCCAGCTTGACCAGCTTCTTAACGCTGGCAGGAGTCAGCGGCGCGCGCAGCTCCCCAGCGAGGGTTTCCTTTGGAACGCCAATCAGCATCAGTTTTTACCCCTACAGCCACGAAGACGACGCCCGCAAGAGCGCCTAGACGTCTTACTACTTATCTGAAGAATGCGACCCGCCTCACACCGCTTGAGATCGGCGTTTGGTATGCGTATGGCGGGTATGCCCCGCCGTCAGGCTTGCCCAGGCTGAAACCTCAGCCTGAACAAAGGTTGGTGAGGGTATGAGATCGCCTTCGGGAATACAACCGCTGTACAGCCTGCCACCAGGGTGCCCTTGCGGGCAGACCAGCGGCCCACCAGAATCAAGCGCGACCTGCCGGGGGGAGCCTCACGTGGCCCACGAACAACCAAGCGGCATCAGCCGCCGCGCCTTTTTTTTCGGCCTGCTGTTTTCCGCACTCCTTGCAGGACTGGGGACGGCGAGCCTGCTTCCGGCGCCGGCATCGGGGCCAAGGGGCGAGGGCGGGCAAGCCAGCCAGGAGCGGCTACGCTGGCGCCTCCCCGTGGCTTTCGGCACCCAGCTGCCAGCGCTCGGGGACAACATCCTCTACGTGCGGGATGCGCTGGCCGGCGCGAGCGACGGCGCCCTCGCCCTAGACGTCTTCGAACCCGGGGAGATCGTCTCCGCCTTCGCCATCACAGAGGCCGTGCGAGAGGGCAAGGTGCCCGCGGGCTACACCTGGCTTGGCTACGATCAGGGCCGCACGCCCGCAGCCCCCCTCTTCGGCGCCGTGCCCTTTGGCCTCTCGCCCTGGGCTTTCATGGCCTGGTGGTTCGAAGGCGATGGCCAAAGACTCGCGGAGGAGATTTATCACGCCCAGGGCCTTCACCCCATCCTCTGCGGGCTGATTGGGCCCGAGACCGCGGGCTGGTTCCGCAAACCCATCGATCGCCCGGAGGATCTTGCCGGGCTGAAGATTCGCTTCGCAGGGCTCGGCGGCAAAACCCTCCAGGCCCTCGGGGCCTCCGTGACCATGATTCCCGGCAGCGATCTTTTCCAAGCCCTCGAGAAAGGCGCCATCGACGCCACGGAATACTCCCTGCCCGTGGTGGATGAGATGCTGGGCTTCCATCGGGTCGCCCCCATCAACTATTTCCCAGGCTGGCACCAACCTTTCACGGCCTTTCACCTGGTAATTAATCTCGACCGCTGGCGCACCCTTACGCCCCCCACGCAGGCTGCCCTCACCACCGCCTGCACCGCTGGCGTGGCCCGGAATCTTGCGCGCTCCGAGGGCCTTCAAGGTGCAATCCTGGCGCGCTTTGAAGCTGAGGGGGTGGATACGCGACAGCTTGCCCCGGCGCTTTTGGCCACCCTCGAAGCCGCCGCAGAAAGCGTTCTTGAAGCAGAGGCCGAGGCCAATGCCACCTTCGCCCAGGTTTACGAAAACCAGAAGGCCTTTGCGACGCGCTACGCCACCTGGGACCGGCTGGCCTACCCGCGATCCCCTGCGCCATGAGCCGCCCGCGTCTTCCGGAAACGGCCTTCTCGCGCCGCGTCGATGGCGCGCTAAAGCGCCTCGGAGCCCTGGCTTCCTGGCTATGGCTCGCGCTGCTGGCGGTTATCGTGCTCAACGTGACCCTGCGCTACGCCTTTGGTCAGGGGCGGGTGGAGCTTGAGGAGCTCCAATGGCACCTCTACGCCCTGGGTTTCCTCACGGCCCTTGCTCTCGGCGTCAGCCTCGACGATCACGTACGCGTGGACCTCCTCCATGCGCGCCTCAGCCTTCGGCACCAGGCTTGGGTCGAGTTGTATGGCCTTGTCGGCCTACTTTTGCCCTTTCTCCTGCTGGTGCTGGGCTACGCCATCCCCTTCGTTATGAGCGCTTGGGCCGCTGGGGAAATCTCCCAGGCGCCCGGGGGCCTGCCCTATCGCTGGGCCATTAAGCTCGCCCTGCCCCTGGCCTTCGCCTTGCTGACCCTGGCGGCTTGCGCTCGCCTGTCCCGGGCCAGTGCCCTGCTCTTTGCCTGGCCGCGCCCCCTCATACCCACTCCAAGCTCTAAGGAAAGGCCGTGAGCGGCGCCGAGGGCCTCGCGGTCCTGATGTTCCTAGCCTTTATGAGTTTGCTCTTCACGGGCTTTCCCGTGGCCTGGGTCCTGGGCGGCCTGGCCGTGTTGTTCACCGCCCTGGCCATGACGCTCGAGCGCTTCGGCTGGCTCGAGGCGGGCGTCGATTGGGCCTACGCGTCCATGACCGTGGAGCGCAGCTGGGACGTCATGACGAACTGGGTGCTGGTCGCCCTGCCGATGTTCATCTTCATGGGGCTCATGCTCGACCGCTCGGGCATGGCCCAGCGCCTTATGGACAACTTGGTGAAGCTGTTTGGGGCCCGCCGGGGGGGGCTTGCGCTCACGGTGGCCCTTATCGGCCTGCTGCTGGCGGCCTCAACGGGGATCATCGGAGCCAGCGTTGTGCTTCTTGCCCTCCTAGGCCTGCCCGCCATGCTCGCCCAGCGCTATCGCCCTGATTTTGCCGCGGGCACCATTGCCGCCGTCGGCACCTTGGGCATCCTCATTCCACCCAGCATCATGCTCGTGCTCATGGCAGACCGCTTAGCCATCAGTGCCGGGGACCTTTTCCTCGGCGCCCTGGTGCCGGGCCTTCTGCTGGCCGGGCTGTTCATGCTCTATCTGCTACTGCGCGCCCATTTCGATCCCGAGGCGGCGCCGGCGCCCGCCGAGGCCGAAGCGCCCAGCTGGGGCCTGGCCGGGGCCGTGCTCAAGGCCATTCTGCCGCCCCTCGGGCTCATCTTCGCCGTGCTGGGCAGCATTTTTTTTGGCATCGCGACCCCCACGGAGGCGGCAGGGGTTGGCGCTGCCGGCGCCCTGCTCTTGGCCGCCGGCTACGGGCGCCTTTCCCTGGCCGTGCTGCGCGACGTACTGTGGGAAACCTCGCGCACCACGGGATTCATCTTCGCGATTTTTCTTGGTGCCACCGCCTACTCGCTGGTACTTCGGGGCCTCGGTGGGGACCAGCTGATCGACCGGACGCTCCTGGGCCTCCCCTTCGGCCCCGACGGCATTATTCTGACCATTCTGCTCGCGACCTTTCTACTTGGGTTCTTCCTCGACTGGATCGAGATCACCCTTATCGTGCTGCCGCTGGTGGCGCCGGTGGTGCAAACCCTGGGGTTCGATCTGGTCTGGTTTACCGTGCTGTTTGCCGTCTGTCTGCAGACGTCCTTCCTGACGCCTCCCGTGGGCTTTGCGATTTTCTATCTGCGCGGGGTCGCACCGCCGGAGATCTCCGTGCAGACCATCTACCGGGGCGTGGTGCCTTTCGTGTTCCTGCAGCTGCTTGGCCTTGCGCTGATCTACCGCTTTCCCGCCCTGGCCACCTGGCTGCCGGCCCAGGCCTACGGACCCTAGGCGCCGATCACCCCCTCGGCGAGCAGGGCCGCAATGTCGTCCTGACTACGCCCTAGGCTTTCCAAGAGCGCGCGACTGTGGGCGCCGTGATCCGGGCTTTTAAGCCCCGGAGCCGGGGGTTCCTGGCGAAATTTGAGGGGCGCCCCCAGGAACTCGCGGCCCTGCTCATCCTTTAGGATCATTTCCCGCGCAGCGAGCTGGGGCTCATTGAGCGCCGTACGCAAATCGTTAACGGGCGCCCAGCACACATCCAAGGGGGCAAGAAAGGCCTCCCAATGGGCCCGAGGGGCGGAGGCGAAGGTTTCCTCGAGAAAGGCCACCACCGGGGCTTGCCCAGGCCCAGGCTGACGGCAGAGGTCAATCAGATCTTCCCGATCCAGCGCCCCCAGCAGCGCCTGGACAAATTTCATCTCTACGCCGCCCAGCACCAAATCCAAGCCGTCCTGGCAGCGGTAGATACGGTAAAAGGCATTGCCGCCCCAAATGCGCTCCTCCGCGGGCACCGGGGCCCGCTGCTCCGCGAAGGCCGCCCCGAGGGAATTGGGCATGCTGAAGAGGATGGAATCCATCATGGCCAGGTCGAGATAATCCCCTCGCCCGGTCTGGCTACGGCGATAAAGGGCCATGGCAATACCGGCAACGGCATAGGCCGCGGCGAGCATGTCCCCCGCGGGCATGGCCGGCAGCACGGGGCGGCCCGATCCGTCGACGTTATTTGATAGCAACCCCACCAGGGCCTCCACGGCCAAGTCGTGCGCCGGGCGACCGACGAGCGGGCCGTGCTGCCCAAAGGCGGAAATGGACGCGTAAACGATGCCGGGATTCACGGCGGCCACGGCGTCATAGTCCACGCCAAGGCGCTTCACCACCCCAGGGCGAAAGGCCTCAACGATGACGTCGGCGGTGGCGGCCAGCTCGAGAAACACAGCGCGGCCCCGAGGATCCTTGAGGTTTAGCGCGAGGCTCTTCTTACCGCGATGGGTGTTGTCGAAGTAAACAGACCGGTCGCCGCGGCGCTGGCCAATATGGCGGTTCGGCTCCCCCTCCCCCAGGCTTTCCACCTTGATCACCTCGGCGCCGTGGTCCGCCAGCATCACCGTGGCCGTGGGGCCTGGAAGAAAGAGCGACAAGTCGAGCACCCGAATGCCGTCAAGTTTCATGCGCGCGATCCTTAAAGCGTGGAAAGGAGGACGAGGGCCTCTTCATGGAGCGCCGGGCACCCCGATGCCAACACCGCCCCTCGAGGGCCTAGGCAGGCAGCCCCGTCCCAGCCGGTCACAACGCCGCCGGCACCGCGGATAATGGGCAGCAGGGGCTCGATATCCCAGGGCGATAGACCCGATTCCAAGACCAGATCGAGCTGCCCTTGAGCGAGCATGCCGTAACCGTAGCAATCGGTGCCGAAGCGGCAGTGGCGCGTGGCGCTCCGCAGCGCCTGAAAGACCGGCGCCTCCTCTTGAGGAAAAAGATAAGGGTCGGTTGTGGCCAGGTGCGCCTCGGCAAGGGCAAGGCCCGTCCGGGTGCGCAGGGGCTGGCTGTGGGCCCCGCGACGATAGCCCGCCCGAGCGCCATAGCCCCACCAGAACTCCCCGGTGAAAGGCTGGTGCATCACCCCGAGTACCGTTTGCCCCTCGTAGGCGAGGCCCAGCAGGACGCCCCAGTGCACGAGCCCCGTGATGAAGGCGCGGGTACCGTCGATGGGATCCATGATCCATTGATAGGGGCTTTCCGGGCGCTCATCCTCCCCTTCTTCGCCCCGCAGCCCATGGTTGGGAAAGGCCTCAAACAGCCGCGCCCGAAGCGCGAGCTCCGCCTCCCTGTCCCCCCGGGTGACGGGGTCGAACCCTCCAGGGCCTGCCTTGTTCTCCACGGCCGGGGCCCGACGAAAATAGGGCAAGGCCGCCTGTCCCGCGGCCTCCGCCGCCGCCAGGGCCACGCTTAGGGCGTGCTCCGCCCCCAGTGCTCCAAAGGCCTCCTCGGCCATGGCATCTGCTCCCCTGCCACCCACTGCCAGAAACGCTAGTATGGCACGACGTTTTCGTGACCACTCGCCCGGAGCCCAGGCCCATGAACCCAGCCCATCACGCCCTTGCCGACGCCCTCTGCGCTGCCCTTGAAAAAGGCGACGCGGATACGGTGCGCACCCTCTATGCGCCAGATATCAAGATTTGGCACAACTTCGACGGCATTGAGCAAGACGCCGAGACCAACCTCGCCTCCCTGGCCTGGATGACCAGCGTGCTGGGGGAATTGCACTACGACGTCCACCGCCGCGAGGCCGCCGAGGATGGATTCTGGCAAACCCATACCATGCGGGGGAAAACCAAGGGCGGCACCGAGATCACCATGCCCGCCGCCATTCGCTTCGTGGTGGCAAATGATCGCATTACGCGCATCGAGGAATACCTCGACCCTGCCCCGCTGATGCGAGCGCTCAAGGCCGAAGGCTAGGACCATGGGCTCGGGAGGGCGCGTATTTCTCGTCCTGGCACTGCTGGGCGCGATGCTCGGTTACCAAGCCGCCGCGGGCCTCGACCTGGCCGCCCGGGGGCTGCTTGCACTCCTCTGCGCCGAAGTCCTGCCCGGTCTACTCTTAACGAGCAGCTGGGGCCGGGGTCGCTTGGGACGCGCCCCCGGGCTGGCAGGGAACAACAGGCAGGGGCCCTGCGCCCAGCTTCCCGGGGCCCTGCTCCACAGCGCTCCACTGGTGCTCTTCGGGTGGCTTGCGCAGGCGCCTCTTGCCGCAGGGGCGCTAGGCCTGGCGACAACCCTGGGGGCCTTGGGGCTTGCCCGCCTGCCGCCGACTCTGCAACGCCCCTTCGCGCTGGTGCTTTGGTTTCTGCTGGCCGCCGGCGGCCAGCAGACCCTCGGCCCACTCGCGCCTTTTTATGCGCCCCTTCTGTTCGCGAAGGTGCTCATCGGCGCCCTACCCGTCCCCGCCCAACCCCCGTGAGAGAAGCCTGGCCCTTTCTCCATCGCGGCCAGCCGCGGCACGGGGCCTATCGCCTGGGGCTTACGCGCGTCGACCTGACCACCCTGCTCGCCCCAGATCCGGCCAGTGCCGCCCGGCTCCGCCACCGCCAAGCTCAACTTAAAACCCGGAGGCACCAATGCTTTGCCGCCCCCGCGAGCTTGGACGCGCCTTTCCTCGCCCTGCGCCGGGCACTGCCCACGCCCTTACACCGGGCCGACGATTTAAGGGCTTTAAGCACAGGGCTGTGTGACGATCTGTGCTTCCTGGACGAAGACCAGCGGCTTCGCGGCGGCGTGCTGACGGCCCCCAGCGGCTGGCGCCTAGATGACCGCCTTGGGCAGAGCTTGGCGCGCCTTCATGAGCCTGTCCCCGGACTCTGGCCAACCCTGGGAAGCGCGATGACCCGCGTCCTCGACCGGCTCGAACCGGGGCAGGCCTTCATGCGAGGGAACTGGTTTTTCTACGATGCGATGGATTGGTGGCGCGCCGAAGGCCCGGCGCTGCGCCCGGCCTTTCTCCGCTTGCCCCCCGAGGACCAAGCCCAGCGCCTAGTGCTACGCTGGGAGCGGCAAGGGCTTTTCCGACCGCGAGGCAGCCGCTGGACCATGTTTTTCATCCGCGTCCATCATCGTCCCCTCAGGGACCTCGCCGGCACCGCCGCTGCACCGGCTTTCAAGGCCGTGCTCGAACGCCTTAGCGCCGACGAGCAGGCCAGCCGGCGTGTCCCCCTGGTGGCCCCGGCTTTACGGGCGCTTCTCGCCCCCGGAACCGAAGCATGAACGCCCGTCTTTTCCTCGCCCTAAGCCCCGCGCTCTTTCTCATCGCCTTAGCGCTGTTCCCGGCCCAGGCCTCGGAGGGCGACTTCACCGGCCCCTGGCGTATCCAAACGGCCAGTCAGGAACAAGCGGAAAAGGCCCTTCGGAAGGCCCAGCGATCCCTACGCCGCGGCCAAGGCCAGAGCGTGCTCCGGGCCCTCGTGCTACCTGAGACCACCCTCGACCTCGCCATCGAGGGGCCCGAGGTCCGCTTTCATTTCGACGGCAAATCGCGCCCAACGCTGTACACCGATGGCCGCCCCTCGGTAATCGACGCCCAGAATCCCATCTTGCGCTACGCCGCCTGGGAGGGCGACGTGCTCTATGTGGAGCGCACGAATAATTCCGGCACTCGGATTGAGGAGCAGTGGCGCCTCATCGCTCCCGCCGCGCCTCGGGAGGGGGCGGCGGCGCCCCCCGGGCCCTGGCTGGAAGCGCAGTTCACGGTGCGCAATGCGCTCCTTGAGGAACCCTTAACCCTCCGCTTAATTGCCGAACGGCCTGCGGCCCAACCTTAAGAGCGAGCCCCCTATGCACTTCGATGACCTCCCCCGGGTCACCCTAGCCCACTTACCCACGCCCCTCGAGCCCCTTGCGAGCCTGCAAACCACGCCCACAGGGCCTCGGGTTTGGGTGAAGCGAGACGATTGCACGGGGCTGGCCTTTGGTGGCAATAAGAGCCGGAAACTGGAGTACCTGCTCGCCGATGCAGAGCAGCAAGGGGCCACGGCGGTCATCACCTTTGGGGCGCTCCAGTCGAATCATGCCCGGCAAACGGCCGCGGGCTGCGCGCGGCGGGGCCTGGCTTGCGCGCTGATCTTGCGCGATGCGGTCGGGCGCAGGGTGGACGATTACGAGCGCAATGCCAACTTGCTTTACGACGATCTCTTTGGCGCAACCGTCCATCGCGTGGCAGCGGACAGCACGCCCGAGGCCGTGCTGAAGACCGTCCTGGCCGAACTGGCCCAAGCCGGCCATCGCCCCTATGTAGTGCCCACGGGGGGAAGCAGCGCCGTGGGCGCCCTGGGCTACGCGCGCTGCGCGCTGGAAATTGCCGCGGAATTCAAAGCGCGCGGGCTCTACCCAGGCACGGTGATCCATGCCACCTCCACGGGCGGCACCCAGGGCGGCCTTGTTGCGGGCTTCCGCTACGCCGGCCTGGCGACGCGGGTGCTGGGCATTAACGTCTACAAAGCCGATAGCGCTGCCATCGCGGCCGACGTCAAGACCCTGGGGCAAGCCGTCCTCGACCGCTTGGACCCCAGCCTTCGCCTCACGGACGACGACGTCGAGGTGGTGGACGGCTTTCTCGGGGACGGTTACGGCCAGCCCACGGCCGCCATGGTGGCGGCCCTGCGGCGCCTCGCGTCCCAGGAAGGGCTGCTTTTCGACCCGGTTTATAGCGGCAAGGCCCTGGCGGGGCTCTTGGCGCTCCTCGAAGCAGACCGCCTTTCCGACGACGTGGTGTTCATCCACACCGGTGGCGCCCCGGCCCTGCCCGTCTACGCCAGTGAGTTCCTCACCCCCTAGGGGTACGCCCCTTCCCTCCCCAGGGGTATGCTCAAGGAAACCATCCTGGGGAGAATAAAACGATGCACCACGCGCTGCGCGGCGGCTTCACCGCCTTGTTGCTGACCTTAGCCGGCCAAAGCCTGGCCGCTGAAGGGCCCCTGCCCCCTTCGCCCTGGGGACCCGACGATACGCTGGGGGCCCTCAATCGCCTGAGCCCTGAGAAGGTCCTTGAGGCCGCTAAGCTCATCACCACCGGCAAAACCTACGCCCTGGGCGGCGTGACTGGCCGCAGCACGCCGGCCTACGCGCCGCGAAGCTTCGACATCACCATTCTCCAGCCCGGCAACGGCACGGGCACCACCATGGGCGCCAACAAGGCCACGGGAAACGACGATCTCCTCCGCACCTGGATGGGCATCGGTAGCCAAATCGACGGCCTTGGGCACATGGGTAGCGAGCACGTCTACTTCAACAACACGCACGCGGAAGACTTCGTGACGCCAAAGGGGCTGACGAAGTTTGGAACCCATGCCCTGCCGCCCATGGTCACCCGGGGCGTGCTGCTCGACATGACCACGCACTTCAAGCAAGACCCCATCGCGCCGGGGACGGCGTTTAATCGCCAGGAAATCGACGCCGTGGCGAAAGCGCAGGGCCTTACCCTCCGGGAAGGGGACGTGGTGCTCTTTCACACCGGCTGGGCGGCCATGGCGACGGAAGATCCGGACGCCTTCATGAGCGGGGAGCCCGGGCTCGGGCTGGAGGGCGCCCGCTATTTGGCCGAGATCGGCGTCATCGCTGTGGGCTCGGACAGCTGGGCCGTGGAAGCCCTGCCCTTCGAAGACCCCAGCTTGGTGTTCCCCGTGCACGTTGAACTGCTGGCGAAAAACGGCATCTACATTTTGGAAAGCATGGTCACCGAAGCGCTCGCCCGGGACCGGGCCCATGAATTTCTTTTCGTCCTCGGTCAGCCGCGCTTCGAAGGCGCGGTGCAGGCCATCATCAACCCCATTGGAATTCGTTAGCCATGCGCGCAACCCAAAGCCTTGACGCAGCCCTCGACGCCCACGCGGCAAACCCCGAATTGCCCATGATCTTGGCCGGCCTCTGGGATCGGGACAGCACCCGCTACCTAGGCGCCCGGGGCCTCCTCGACCGCCAAAGCGGCGAGGCGGCAACCGTGGAGGCGCGCTTCGCCCTGGCCTCCATGACCAAGCCCCTGGCCACGGTCGCGGTTCTTCAACAGGTGGAAGCCGGGGTTCTAGATTTACAGGCACCCATGACCGCCTATCTCCCGGATCGCCCCCTCGAGGTGCTGACCCGAGACGGGGCCGGCACACTCGGACGCCAGGCACCAAAGCGGGCGCCTACCCTGCACGAGCTGCTGACCCACACCTCCGGTTTCAGCTACGAGTTTTTTGACGGAACGCTGCTTGCGGCGGTGCAGGCGGGAGACGTCCCCAGCCTTTTTGCCGACCCCATCGGCGGCCTTCAGGCGCCCCTGGTCTTCGAGCCCGGTGAGGCCTGGGGCTACGGGATTGGCATTGATATCGCTGGGCAAATCCTTGAAACCGCGCTGGGTAAGAAGCTGGATGCCATTTTGGCAGAGCACATTTTCGCCCCCCTACGCATGACCCGCACGAGCTTTAACCCCGATGCGGAGGGCATGGCCAAGGTGCACGTCACAGCCGGCGATGCCCTCCAGGGCCTACCGCCCGCCCCCCAGCACCCCAGCGGAGGGGCGGGGCTCTTCAGCACCCTGGAAGACTACGGGCGTTTCCTCCGGGCACTGCTACGGGGTGGCGAGCTCGAGGGCCAGCGCATCCTTAGCGAAGCCATGGTGGCGCGCCTGGGGCAGAACCAGATCGCCCCCCTGGCGGTGACGCCCATGACTAGCGTGCTTCCCGCCATGAGCCAGGACTCGGACATGGGCTTTGGGTCCGAGGCCAGCTGGGGCTACGGCTTCCTGCGCCACGAGGGACCCGGCAGCAACGGGCGGCAGGCGGGCAGCCTAAGCTGGGCGGGGCTCTTTAACAGCTATTTCTGGCTCGATCCGACCCAGGGCCTAGCGGGGGTTTGGGCGACCCAGCGCCTGCCCTTCTGCCACCCAGCGGCCATCGCGGGCCTTGAGGCCTTCGAGCAGGCGGCTTACTCCGCCTAGCTACGGTTTTCGTCTACCGCCAGACCCGTTAAGCTCTCCGATTAATACAGGGGGCTTAACGGGCCTTAATTTTGTCTACGGGCTAAACGAGGGAGACCTTGTCCATGAGTACCGCTACCGGCGCCGCCAACGACGCTTTTCGTGAATCCGTTCGAAGCTGGGTAGAAGCCAACTTCCCCCAGGAACTGAAAGATCAACCTGCTTCCATGGAGGGCGCCAGCGACGGCGACCTTGCCCAGGCCCTAGATCGCTGGCGCGACGCGCTTGCGGGGCAAGGCTGGGGCGCTCCGACTTGGCCCAAGGCCTATGGCGGCGCAGGCCTTTCCCCCGCCGAAGCCCGGGTAATCTCACAGGAGATCGGCCGCGCCGGGGGCTACAACCCCATCCCCCTTATGGCGGGCATGGGCGTAACCATGGTTGGCCCAACGCTCCTCGAATACGGCACCGATGAACAAAAGGCAAAGCACCTGCCCGGCATCGCGAGCGGAAAAATTCGCTGGTGCTTGGGTCTTTCCGAGCCGAACGCCGGCTCGGACCTTGCGGGCCTGGCAACCAAGGCCGAGGACAAAGGCGATCACTTCGCCCTCAACGGGCAGAAAATCTGGACCTCCGGGGCCGATGTTTCCCAGTGGTGCGGCGCGCTGGTGCGAACCGAACCCCAGGCACCCAAGCGGGACGGCCTCTCCTTCGTCCTGCTCCCCATGGATCAGGACGGGGTGGAAACCCGGCCGATCAAGCTGATCTCCGGCGCCTCGCCGTTCTGCGAGACCTATTTCAATGATGCACGGGCAGAGAAAAGCGATCTCCTCGGCCCGCTGAACAAGGGCTGGAGCGTGGTCAAGCGCTTGCTCCAGCACGAGCGTGCCAGCCAAACCAGCGCTCGCGGCCCCGGTGCGGGCGGCAAAAGCGAATCGCTCCAGGCCCTTGCCAAGCGCTACGCGGGCGAAACGGCGGACGGCAAGCTCGAGGACGCCGATCTTCGCGCCCGCCTTACGCGCCATCTCATGGATGCGGAAGCCCATCGCCTCACGGCAGAGCGCATTACCGCGGAAGCCAAAGGCAATGCGGAAGTGAGCGCAGCGGCGTCGATCATGAAGAACTCCGCAACGAACGTGTCCCAAGCTCGCTCCGAACTCATGATCGAGCTCATGGGCTATCGCGGCCTCGGCTGGGAAGGGGACAGCTTCCGACCCCAGGAAATTGATACGGTGCGCGAGTGGCTGTGGGGCAAGGCCATTTCCATCTATGGCGGTTCCGCCGAAGTGCAGAACAACATCATTTCTAAAAACATTCTCGGCCTGCCCGAGACGACGCAGAAGGGTTAAAACGGGCATGGCTGCATTAACGGAAGAACAAACGCTCATCCGCGACCAGGCGGAAGCCTGGGTGCGGGACGAATACCCGGTCACCAAGTTCCGCGCTATGCGCGATAGCAAGGCCAACGCGGCCATCATGGCCGACGCCTGGCAGGGCATGGTCGAGATGGGCTGGACGGGCATTCTCGTGCCCGAAGCCCATGGCGGCTCGGACCTCGGCTATCTGACCTTCGGCCTGGTGCTCGAGGCCCTCGGCAAGAACCTCACGGCCTCCCCTCTCCTTGCCTCTGCCCTCGTTGGCGCCAGCGCCTTGCGCCTTGCTGGCAGCGAAGCCCAGCAGGCGGCCGTCCTGCCGGGGGTGGTCGATGGCTCCATCATCCTCACCCTGGCCGTGGACGAGGGCGCTCGCCACAACCCAGCGCAAATCGCTTGCGCGGCCAAGGCGGAAGGTGAGGGCTTCGTCCTCACGGGGGAGAAGCGCTTTGTCCTCGAAGGGATGAGCGCCACCCACTTCATCGTTCCGGCCCGCACCAGCGGCGCCCCCGGGGAAGAAGCAGGTCTCACCCTCTTCCTCGTGAGCGCGGACAGCGCCGGCCTCGGCCGCAAGGCCCTGTCCTTGGTGGATTCCCGCGGCTATGCAGACCTCACGCTGAGCGGCGTCACCGTTGGGGCGGACGCCGTGCTGGGCACGGTGGGCGATGCCTATCCCGTGCTCGATGCACTCCTCGACCGGGCTCGCGCAGGGCTTGCTGCGGAAATGATGGGGACGGCGCGCCAGGCCTTCACCATGCTGGTGGATTACCTGAAAACCCGGGAGCAGTTCGGTCGGGTGATCGGCTCCTTCCAGGCCCTAGGACATCGCGCCGCGCAAATGTTTACGGACCAGCAGCTGGCCCAATCCTGCGCCGAGGCGGCCCTCGCCAGCCTCGACAACGACGCGCCGGCGAGCACCGTGGCAGAGATGGCTTCCCTAGCCAAAGCCCGGGTGGGGGATCACCTCCATCTTGTCTCTCGCGAGCTGATCCAGATGCACGGTGGCATCGGCATGACGGACGAGTATGACGCGGGCTTCTACCTGAAGCGCGCTCGGGCCCTCGAAGCCACCTACGGGAACCAAGCCTTCCACCGGGAGCGCTACGCGACCCTGCTCGGCTACTAAGCGCCGAGGCCCGACGGCCCACCCAGAAGCCCGGTCTGGCGACGCGCTGGCCCGGGCTTTTTCTATGAGGGGTTCCTAAGCGGTGGCGCTTAGCCCTCCCCCGCCTCGCGCCGCTTGCGCATAAGCGTCCACCCTTCCTGAGCCATGCTCATATCCAGCAAGCGATCCTTCTGGGCGAGGAGGTCCTCGTAGGTGACATCGGGGCCGAACTCGAGGTCCTCGTTGTTAAAGACCGCCGCCGTGGAAAAGCGCCCATTGCCCGCCTGGATGATTTTTCCGTTGGGAGCGTCCTCGCTGCACATCAGCAATACGGCCGGCGTCACCAGCTTGGGATGGCGCATGGGATCGGGGTTGTCGAGATCTTCGTCGCGCCCCGGGATGGTGTTAATCAAACGCGTGGCCGCCGCCGGAGCGAGCGTATTGACGCGCACGTTCTTCGAGGCGCCTTCCAGGGCCAGCACATTCATGAGCCCGACCATGCCCATCTTCGCGGCCCCGTAGTTGGCCTGGCCGAAGTTGCCGTAAATCCCCGAGGTAGAACTGGTGAGCACCACCCGGCCCCAGCGCTTATCCATCAGGATAGGCCAGGCCGCATGGGTCACATAGGCCGAGCCGGTCAGGTGCACATCCAGCAGGAGCTGCCAGTCTTCTAAGGGCATCTTCCGGAAGGTCTTATCGCGGAGAATGCCCGCATTGTTGATCACAATATCGACAGTGCCAAAGGCACTGACGGCATCATCAATGATCGATTGGGCGCCCGCCTCGCTTGAGACGGAGGCCTTGTTGGCAATAGCGACGCCGCCAGCGGCGGTGATTTCCGCCACAACGAGATCCGCCATGTCGCTTGCGCCTACGCCGTCTCCCGATCCCCCCAGGTCATTGACCACCACCTTCGCGCCGCGGCGGGCGAACTCCAGCGCATGGGCCTTACCAAGGCCTCCGCCCGCGCCGGTGATCACGACGACTTTATTTTCAAATTCACTCATCACGCTCGCTCCTAAAGGGGTTCATCCATACGAAAAAGTTCCAGGGCCGTTTTACCCACAATCTTCTGCGCCGTTTCCACATCCGTCGCATCGAATACAGCCTGGAGAGCGCTTTGCGTGTACCCCCAGGTGGATTCCTGATGCGGATAATCCGAGGACCACAGCGCCGTTTCCGGGCCAATATCCTCAAGAAGGCGAAGCCCCGTGGGATCGGTCATAAAGGTGGCGTAGCAGTGGGCTCGCCAATACCAGCTTGGGGGATGGGCAAGCGCCGGGCGCAGGGCATTGGCAAAATGCGTGGCGGCCAAATCCGCGTCATGAAGCATGCTGGGAATCCAGGACAGGCCTGCTTCGACAAACACCGCTTTCAGGCGCGGAAACCGATCAAACGCCCCTCCAAAGGTGAGCGCCCCCCACTGGGCACGGAAGCCCTGCATCTGCGTAATCAGGGAAATTCCCGCCGCCCCCGGGGCCGCGGACGGAATGGCCTCGCCGATATGGAAAGCAAGCGGCAAGCCCACGGCCTCCGCTGCCCCGTAAAGCGCGTCCATTTCCGGCGCGTTGTAGTGGATCTTATCCCCGGCGGCATTTCGGCCCGGCGAAAGGGGGAGCATGAGGGCGCGGGCGCCCAGTTCGGCGCAGCGCGCCACCGACGCCTCCGCTGCGCTCATGTCCCAGTAATTGGGCACCATCACGGGGTACAGGCGCTCCGGCGCTTCCGCGCAGCGTCGCGCGAGGGCTTCGTTGTAGAGGCCAAAGACATGCTCCCGGTTCGCCATTTCCCCGAACATAAACAGGCCGAAAAGGCGCTGGGGAAAAATCAGTTCCTTCTCCACCCCTTCCGCGTCCAAATCCTTCAGCCGCGCGGGGATGTCGCTCAGCCCTGGCGTGCACTCCATGGCCTCGCACAACGCCTGAGCGATATGCGGCTTGGTCATGGGCTTATCGCCAAGGCGAAAATCGAAGTGGCCATCGCGAAAGGCCATGCGCGGAGCCTGATCTTTCAGATCGTCGGGAAACCCCTCGAACCAGTAGTCCCCTTCGATCAAATGGCTGTCCGCGGACACGATGCGGGTGCCCGCAGGCCAGGGCTTGTGCGGCCACTGCGCCTGTCGCTTAGGCGAAAGGGCAATGGTTTGCTGTTCCACAAGCGCTAACGCTGGAAATGTGGTCATAACGCCTCCTCCCCCCGTTTGGTTTACCGCAAAAGTCAGGAAGGAGACAAGCACCCTTCGACCGTTGAGCTTCTCGCCGCGAGGTGCCAGCCTTAGCCTTGACGGGCCTAGGACAGGGAACCAATCCAGTGAAGCGACTACTCAAGGCTTTGCATACGCTCGGCGCCATGGGCGTAACCGGCGCCGTGCTCTGCCAGATTGTTTTGCTGCTCGCGCGCCCTGCGCCGAGTGATCTCGAGCGCTTTGCCTTCTACAGCCAGGCCCTTGCCGACCTCAGCGGAACGGTGCTCTTTCCCTCCCTCGGCCTCGTGGTGCTTTCAGGCTTTCTTTCCGTGGGCATCAATCGCCCGTTTCACAGCGCGCCCTGGGTCTTTATCAAACTCATGTTCAGCGTACTCGTTTTCGAAAGCACGCTCGCTGTGGTGCACGGCCCCCTCACCGCCGACGCCACCCGCGCCGCCGCCGCCCTGGCCGGGGACCTCAACGCGCTGAACCAGCTTGGGGACGGCAACCGGCTACCCGGCCTACTTTTTATCCTTGCCGTTGCCGTAGGCAATACGGCCCTGGGCATTTGGCGCCCCCACTTTCGCCGACTCACCCATCCAAAAATCCTTCGCGAAACCCCGTCCTCCGCGAACTAGCGCGAGGGAGAGACCCTTGCCACACTAGGGCGGTCTTGGGAGGGACGCTTATGCTTCGACTCATCTATCTACTTCGCCGCAAACCCGAACTCACGCGGGAAGCCTTTCAGCAGTACTGGCGCGATCAACACGGCCCCCTGGTCGCCAGCTTCGCCACCACCTTGGGCATCCAGCGCTATGTGCAGGTGCATAGCCTCGACGACCCCGCCAACGACGCCATGGCCCACGCCCGGGGCGGCATGGAAGCCCCCTACGACGGCGTTGCCGAACTCTGGTGGGATTCGGAAGCTGCTCTGGAGCATGCCCTGACGGACCCCGCGGCCCAGGCCGCCGGCGCAGCGCTGCTGGAGGACGAAAGCCACTTTATCGATTTCGCAAGCAGCCCCCTCTGGCTCGCCATCGATTTACCCCAGGTGAATCCCCCGGGGCCCGAGCCCGTGGCCACGCCCCGCTCAAGCTGGATCAAACTGATGTTTCCCCTCCGCCTGCTGGACAGCCTGGGTTTTGAGGCCGGCCAGCGCTACTGGCGGACCCAGCACGGCCCCATCATTCGAAGCCACGCCACCGCCGCGGGCATTGCCCGCTATCAGCAGGTCCATCGCGTCATCCACCCCCTTGAAGCCGCGCTGCGGGAAAGCCGGGGAACCGTTGTGGAGGCCTACGACGGCCATGCAGAGGTGTGGCTCGACCGCGGCTACCTGCCCCATAGCCCAGAAGCCAGCGCTTCGAGCCAGCGCGCCATTGAAGATGAAAGCCAGTTCATCGACTTTAAGCGCTCGGCCATGTGGTTCGGTAAGGAACTCGTCTTCATCGACCGCCGCGAGTGGAACTGACCCGTGCCCACGGAAATTGTCTCCATCGCCGAAGCCCAGCGCCGAAGCGGCCTTCGGCTGCTGAGCATTGCCGGCATCCCGAGCCCCTGGACCGAGGCCGTGAAGGGCTTTCTGCGCTGGAAGGGGCTGGCCTTTGTGCTGGTTCAGGCCAGCGCTGAGGACGGCCTCGCGGCCGCGGCCGCGTGGGTGGGGGACGTAGGGATTCCGGCCCTGGTCCGCGATGATCACCCGCCCCTTACGGGCTGGGCGGAGATTCTCCTTGCGCTAGAACGGCAGGTGCCAACACCGCCGCTCCTGCCCCAAGCCGCCGAGGCCCGGGCGGACGTGCTCGGGGTAAGCCACGAGATCTGCGGGCAGGAAGGACTGGGTTGGGCTCTGCGCTGGGTCATGATCGACCGATCCTTGAATCAGCCCGATGACCCGGGCTTTCCCGCCCCCGTGGGCGCCTACCTTGCTCCCCGCTATGGGTATTTCCCCGGCGCTGGCCCGGAGGGCAAGGCCCGAAGCCTCGCGCTGCTCAAGGCCTTTGCGGCCCGCCTTGAAGCCCGGCCCTATCTCTGCGGCACGCGAGCGACGGCAGCCGATGTCTACCTTGCGGTCTTCTTAAATCTCGTGGATCCCCTCGCGCCGGCGCTCATGCCCACCATGGACGCTACGGCGCGCAGGGCTTACCGGTGCCGAGACGCCGACCTGCAAGCCGCCTTCACGCCCCGTCTCCGGGCCCACCAGGAGAAAATTTACCGGGACCACCTCGAAGTGCCCGTGGTCCTCTAGCCTCTTCTCGACCCGCTTTGGAATCCTAACTATGACCAAGCAGCATGCAGACGTACGTCCAGGCCGCCTCAGCGGCAAGAAGGTCCTGATTACCGGCGGCGCCAGCGGCCTAGGCCTTGCGTGTGCCGAACGCTTCGCCGAAGAAGGGGCCGACCTCTATCTTGCCGATCTGAACGAGCCCGCCGCAGCCGCCGCCGCACAGCAGCTCGCCAGCCGCTTTAACTGCCAGGTAGGCTTCAGCGCCGTGGACGTTACCCAAGAGGACAGCATCAATGCCGCCGTCGAGGCGGCCCTGCGGACGCTCGGGCGCCTAGATAGCTGCATTGCCTCCGCCGGCATTGCCAGCGCGGGAATCAGCGAAAGCGCCGTCGATAAGTCCGTGCTGACCACCCCCTTAGCCAGCTGGCAGAAAGTGCTCGATGTGAACCTGACGGGCGTCATGCTGACCTGCAAGGCCGTGGCCAACCACGTGGTTCGGCGCGGCGGTGGTGGCACGCTCATTAACCTTGCGTCATCAGCCGCGCGGGTCTCTTTGCCAGGAAATGCGGAGTACTGCGTCTCCAAGGCCGGCGTTGTCATGCTTACGCAGGTGCTGGCCATGGAGCTCCTCCCCCACGGCATCCGGGTCAACGCACTCGGGCCAGGCTTCATCGAAACCCCCATGACTGCCGCCATGCGGGAGGACCCTGAGGGGCGGGCGCGCATGGAAGGCATGACGCCCATGGGCCGGCTTGGTAAGCCCGTGGAGATCGCCAACGCGGCGCTATACCTTGCCTCGGAGGAATCTTCCTACACCACGGGTCATACCCTCTATCCAAACGGCGGCATCTTTGTGGGCTAAGAGAAACGGATTGGTTGCAAATCTCAAGCATTCCTCCAGTTTCCACCCTTGAACCGCCCCCCGCGGCCCGAGAGACTCCTAGGGTCGCGGCCTCCAAGGGGATATTTCAACGCCGTGAAAAAAGCCCGCCAGAAGGCTTTACGCGCTTGAGGATCCCGCCATGCGTCAGCACCGCGAGCTAGAACGCGATTTCTTAAGACCGTCCCGCAAAGTGCCGTGCGTGCGCCACCTCTTCGCCTGCTCACCGGAAATGCTCTGGGCCGCTTTGCTTGATGCCGAAAGCTGGCCTGCTTGGCTGCCCGTCACGCGGGTGACCTGGACCAGCCCCCCACCCTTTGGCGTCGGCACCACGCGTACTGTGGAGGGCCCCTCGGGAATGATTTCCGAAACCTTCCACGAGTGGATCGAAGGCCGTCGCATGGCCTTCTACTTTTTCGAAAGCCCTTTGCCCGTACGCGCCTTCGGTGAGTGCTATGACGTCGAACCCGCGCCCGGCGGCAGCATGCTCGCCTGGCGTTTCCGCGCCGACGCCAATCCGCTGACCCGGGCCGCGCTTCACTTCGCGCTGAGACGCGCCGGAAAGCGAGGGCTCCCCAAGCTCGAGCGCTTTATTCTCCGCCACCAAGATCGCTACGCGCAGTAATGCCCGTTCCATTGCCGTACCATAAGCTGCCGTAGGCATGGCTGAGGGTCGCCCCATTGGCAACGGAAAAAGGTAAGCGGCAACGAGCCGCCGCCCTAGAAAAGGTGATCGCCTTTCTGCTGACGGAAGGGCTCGAGGACACGGGGCTCCGGCGCTTAGCGCACGCCGCCGGCACCAGCGACCGCATGCTGATTTACTATTTCGGCAGCAAAGACGCCCTCCTCCGAGAAGCCTTTTCTGCCCTTTCCGACGCGCTTGTGGCGAAGCTTGACGCCCAGTTTCCCCTCGCGAACTACGGCCCCAAAAAACTGAAGCGCATGAGCCTCACCCTCGCGGAGGACCCCGAGGCGCTGGGCACGCTGAAGCTTTGGTTCGAGCTGTTGGGGCGCGCACTTCGCCCCGGAGCACCGCTTAAGTCCCAGGCGTTGCAGCTGGCTGCGCGCTGGGAAAGCTGGCTTGAAGGGAAGTTACCGAACGACCGAAAAGCCGAGGCCCCCACGGTGTTTGGCGAAATAGAAGGCGCCCTCCTGCTGTACTGCCTAAAGCACTAAGCCCCTATTTGGCCAAGCGTTCGGTCCAGAATTCTGGCTTCACGTAATCGCAAAAAATTTTACGCGCATCCTCAGCCTTTCGATCGGCCGTTTCAAAGATGCCCCGAAGCATGGCCCAGTCCCGGAAGGCGCCGGCGTGGATGGAAAAGCGCCCAAGGTAGCGCCCCGCTTCCGTCACCAATTCAGGGCCGGCCAAGCTGGCATCATGCCAAGGGCTTTGGAAGCGGCTGGGGTTACCGTTGGGTCCAAAGCGGTTCCAAATGCTCGCCTCGCTTCGCACATCACCATAGGTGCCATAGGGTGCGCAGACGGAGCGCTCGTCCCGCCAACTGCAATCGATACACCCCCAGAACGTATCCTTCGGGCCATAGATCAACAACTCGGCCCCCGCAGGGGCAGCAAGCACCATCAGCAGGCTAACCGCATAGGCCGCGCGGCGGCACGTCAGTCGCATGGAAGGCTCCCGGTTATTCAGGCTAAGCTCCAGGAAGTGTAATCGACGCCAACTCCAGAAGATTTAGGGCGACAAATGAATCAGAGACCCATCAATACCTTAGGTACGGTCAGCGCCCTCACCTTGGGGGGCGGGGGCCTTGGTCAAATATGGGGCACAACTACCCGCGCCGAATGTGTCGCAACGGTACACGCAGCGGTGGAGGGCGGTATCACCCTCTTCGACCTGGCGCCCCTATATGGACGAGGCGAATCAGAACGGGTGCTGGGCGAGGCCTTCGGTGGCGCCTGGCCGGAGGCCCTTCGGGTCACCACGAAATGCCAGCTCGGGCAGCGGGCCGATGAGGCCATCCTGCCTCGGCTTCGGGAGAATCTTTCGCGCAGCCTGGAGGCCCTCCAGCGCGATCACGTCGACTTCTATTTTCTTCACAGCAATATCATCCCCGATGACTACACCTTCCCCGACCCCGCCTTGGCGGCGGTCCAGGACCGCTTTGCTACTCGAGAGCGCACCTACTACGACGTGGTGATCCCGGCCTTCCAAACGCTTCAGCGGGAAGGGCTGATCCGAGGTTGGGGGATAACGGGCATCGGCGAGCCGGCCAGCATTTTGCGGGCCCTCGCGGCGCCCGAGCGCCCCCAAGCCGTTCAAGTCATCACCAACGCGCTGGGTTCCGCCGGCGATCTAAACCGGTTCCAGGGCCCAGCGCGGGCAGACGACATCCGCCGGGCGGCGGGGCAGGCCGGCGTCAGCGTGCTGGGCATTCGGGCCGTCCAGGGGGGCGCCCTTACCCGGGCCTTCGATCGCCCGATGGACGAGACCGGCCAGGACGCCGCGGACTTCCGTCGGGCCGCGGGCTTTCGGGCCCTCGCCGACGCGTGGGAGATGGAGCCTGCGGACCTCGCCCATCGCTATGCCTTAAGCCTCGAGGGCGTGGCCACCGTAGTGCTGGGGATCAAAAACCGAACAGAACTTCGCGCGGCCCTCGCCGCAGAGGCGCTGCCGCCCCTCACGCAAGAAGAGAAAACGCTGGTAGAAGCCTCCCTAAGCAAGTAGAAAAGGGCTATTGCCAAGGGAACCTGGGGAGGTGAGCACCGTGACCTTTGAGATTCAGCAAAGCGGTCAGAGTTGCGGCGCAAGCGTGTGGGGCCTTGATCTTCGAGAATCCCTGAGCGCCGAAACCATCGGAGCCCTCCGCCAGGCCTGGCTCACCCATCACGTGCTGGCCTTTCCGGACCAGGACCTGTCCGACGACGATTTGGAACGCTTCACGGGCTATTTCGGCGGTTTCGGAGACGATCCGTTCATTGCGCCCATTGCGGGGCGCGAGCATGTCATTGCCATCTCTCGTCGTGCCGACGAAAAGGCCCCCCTCTTTGCGGAAAACTGGCATTCCGATTGGAGTTTTCAGGCACGGCCGCCCGCGGGCACCTGCCTTTACGGCAAGGTCATTCCCCCCGTGGGCGGCGACACGCTTTTCGCTAATCAGCACGCCGCCTTTGAGGCCCTCCCGGCCCTAGAGCAAGCGAAATACCAGAGGCTGACGGCTATCCACTCTGCCGCCGGAGCCTACGCGCCCGACGGCGCCTACGGGGAAGCGGACCAGGCGACGGATCGAAGCATGACGATCCGCCCCTCCGCCGAAGCCCGAGCCACCCACACCCATCCACTGGTGCGCGCCCATCCCGAAACCGGGCGCCTGGGGTTCTTTAGCACGCTCGGCTATATCGTCGGCATCGAAGGCATGGCGCAGGAAGAGGCCATCCCCCTGCTGCGCGAGCTTGCTCAGTGGCAAGGGCAGGAAGCCTTCCAGTATCGGCATCGCTGGGCCGCTGGCACCCTAGTGATGTGGGATAACCGGAGCGTGCTTCACTGCGCAACGGGAGGCTACGAAGGTCACGACCGCCTCCTTCATCGCACCACCATTGCAGCCTATGAGGCAACACGCCATGAAATTGCTTAACGCACGCCTGCTTTGCCTACTCGTTCTAGGGGCAAACCCTTTTGCCCTGGCTGAACGCCCCGAAGCCGATCTCGCCCTCGACGCCCAACGTAAGCCCAAAGTGCTCCTTGAACTCTTGGCACCGGCGCCTGGGCAGCGAGTTCTCGATCTGGAAGCCGGAGGGGGCTACAACACCGAGCTCCTCTCTGAGGCCGTGGGCCCGAGCGGAGAGGTGCTTATGCAAAACCCTCCCTGGCTCGCCAATCGGATGGCGGCCCGCGTGGAGGCACGGCTTGAGGGAGATCGGTTGCCGAATGTCCGAGCGCTTGAGCGCAATTTCGATGACCTCGGCCTGGCGACGGGCAGCGTAGATCGCGCCGCCTGGATCATGGGGCCCCACGAGCTGTGGTTCCATCCTTCACCGGAGGTGTCCTTCGGCGAGCCCCTAGAGGTTTTCCAAGAATTAGCGCGCGTGTTGAAGCCTGGGGGCCGTATGCTACTTGTGGATCACGCGGCGGCGGCAGATGCGCCTCTGGCCGTGGGAGGCACCCTGCACCGAATCAGCGAAGGCGCCATTGAAGCCCTGGCCCAGGCCGCGGGGTTGACGCTTCGGGCGCGCAGCGATGCGCTTCGAAACGCCAACGATGATCGCACCGGAAACGTTTTCGATGAAGCGATACGGGGGCAGACGGACCGCTTCGTCCTCGTCTTCGAAAAGCCTGGCGCCGTGGACTAGCTGTCGCTCTGCCCGGCCTGAGCACGCAAATACATCGCTAACTGGCGATCATGTCGCGAGGTCGCCGAGAGGCGGCCATCGCGTACGTAAGGCGGCCAAGCCGGCTGCCCGTAAGGCTCCACCCGATCGCCCTGCACCGTCACCCGCTGAATCACCCGCTCCCCTTCAAAGTCATTCAGCACAAAGTGTTGCGTCGCCCGGTTATCCCAGAAAGCGATGGTTCCAGCCCGCCAGGCATAGCGGACGGTGAAGCGAGGCTGCTGAACCCAGCGCGTGAGGTGCCGCAGGAGCACTTCCGACTCCTCTGCCCCCAGCTCCACAATCCGCCGCGTGAAATGCTCATTCACGTAAAGCGCTGGCAAGCCCGTTTCCGGATGGCGGCGAATAACAGGATGGATGGTCATCTTATCCGGCCGGTTATGGGGCAGCGCGTCATGCAGCGCCGTCAGCCCCTGCAGGAAGGCCTTCATGGGCTCCGACAGGGCTTCATAGGCAGCATGCAAACTGCTCCACATGGTATCGCCCCCGACCTCCGGGCACCGCTTCATATGCAAAATCGACATGAGCGCGGGCTCGACCTGGAAGGTGAGATCGGAATGCCATTCATCGGCCACCCCGCCGCCGGACGCGCGGAGCTCGAAAATCTCCGGATGGGGGGTGTCGAACTTCAAGTTGGGGTGCCCTTCTAGGGGCCCAAAGCGCGCCCCGAGGGCGACATGATCCTCGACCGCAAGATGCTGATCGGGGCAAAAAATCACCCCATAGCGCACCATCAGCTGACGAAGTTGCTCGAGCTCAGCGTCATTTAAGTTGGCTAAGTCGAGGCCCGTCACTTCGGCGCCGACTGCTGGCGCGAGGGGCCGAAGGCCCCAAGCCGTTTCCAAAGGCGTTTGCGATGCGGTCATGGTTTCCCCCCTGCTATTTCCCTCAGCATAGCCCAGGACAGGGCGCCCAGGGCAAGGGCGCCCTCCCCGGAAGGTCGCGCCTTCGCTATGATCATGGCCCCCTCGCTACGCCAAAGATGATTTGCCCATGGCCTATCGCATCGCCATCGTTGGGGGCGGCCTTGGCGGACTCACGGCCGCTCTACTCCTCTCCCGCAGCGGCCACGAGGTCACGCTACTTGAGCAGGCCATGAGCTTCCAGACTGAAGGCGCGGGCATTCAGCTGTCGCCCAACGCGAGCCGGGTACTTGAACGGCTCGGCCTAGGGCCCACCCTCGCCGCCCGAGCCACGGCCACGACCCGATCCCGCTTTCGTCACTTCCGAACGGGAAGAACGATCACGGAGGCCGTGCTCGGGGAAAGGGCCGCCATGCGCTACGGCGCCCCCTATTGGCAGATCCACCGCGCAGACCTGCACCGTGCACTCCAGGAGGCCGCCGAAGCCACCCCGGGACTCTCCGTGCATCTCGGGCAAGCGGTGCGCCACGACGAAATCATCCACCAGGGCGACCAGCTCTCCGTCACCCCCGTACCGGGCCCTTTCGATTGCGTCATCGGCGCCGATGGCATCCATTCCCAAGTGCGACGCTGGTGCTTCGGGGCGGCCCCGTCGCGCTTCACGGGGCAAGTCGCCTGGCGCTTTCTGGTGGATAGCGCAGCGCTGCCGAGCGCCCTTAAGGCACCGGAAAGCCAAGTGTGGTGGGGCCCTGGCGCCCACTTCGTTCACTACCCCGTGGCCCAGGGACGCTGGGTAAACTGTGTGGCCGTGCAAGAGGCCCGTGAGTGGACGGAGGAATCGTGGTCTCTACCCGGAGAACCCGGCGCCCTCCGAAGCGCTTTCGAAGGCTGGCATGCTGATGTGCAAGCGCTTACGCACCATGCCGAAGAGGCAACCCTGTTCAAATGGGGCCTCTTCGACCGGAGGCCACTGCCAAGCTGGCACCGTGGCCCGGTCACCCTGCTCGGCGATGCCTGCCACCCAACCCTGCCCTTCCTGGCCCAGGGCGCAGCCATGGCTATCGAAGATGCAGCAACCCTGAACCTCGCCCTCACCCGCTTCCCCAGTCTTGAGGAGGCCCTCAGCCGCTATGAAGGCTGGCGCCGGCCCCGAACGGCACGCATTCAGCGCACCTCAAGGCGCTACGGCTGGGTTTATCATCTTGGCGCGCCCATCGCCTGGTTCCGAGACCGGGCCGCTCCCCTAGCCCGGGCCCGCACCATGGATTGGCTCTACCGCTATGACCCGGAGGCCCCGGATCAGGCCTGAGGGTTCCCTAGCTGCTTGGCATGAAAGGCCAGCTGAGCGTCGATGAAGCTCGCGATGAAGAAGTAGCTGTGGTCGTAGCCGGCATGCAGACGATAGTCCACGGGAACGCCGCGGCGCTCCGCGACCTCTAGGAAACGCTCCGGACGCAGCTGCTCGGTTAAGAAGCTGTCCTCAGCCCCCTGATCAATGCGGATCGGCGGTACCCGCTGCGCCGTCTCCAGCAAGCGACACGCGTCGTAGGCCGCCCAAGCCGCCTCGTCAGCGCCAAGATAGCCCTCAAAGGCTTTCTGCCCCCAAGGGCACTCCGAGGGCGCACAAATCGGCGCGAAGGCGGAAAGGGAGCGAAAACGGTCCGGCTGCCGTAGGCCTAGGGTGAGCGCGCCGTGTCCTCCCATGGAATGGCCAGCCAGCGACTCCCGCGTCAGATCCAAGGCCGGCAGGGCTTGGAGCCGCGCCGGGAGTTCCTCTGCAACATAGGTGGCCATCTGGTAGTGGGTTGCGAAGGGCGCTTGCGTCGCGTTCAGGTAAAACCCCGCCCCCAGCCCAAAGTCATAGGCACCGGCGGGGTCGTCGGGAACGCCTTCGCCCCGGGGGCTCGTATCGGGCGCCACCAAAGCGAGGCCGAGGGCCGCTGCCGCTCGCTGCGCCCCAGCCTTAGTGACGAAGTTCTCGTCCGTGCAGGTCAGGCCCGAAAGCCAATAGACCACGGGGACAGGGCCCGCCGCAGCCTGCGGGGGCAGGAAAACGGAGAAAACCATGTCGCAGTTCAGGGCCTTTGACGCATGACGAAACCGCTGCTGCCGCCCCCCGAAACAGGCAACGTCGCTTAAGGTTTCCAAACTCACTCGTAGCACACCACGGAGCGAATGCTTTCCCCCGCGTGCATCAGATCAAAGGCCGTATTGATCTGCTCGAGGGGCATGGTGTGGGTAATGAGATCGTCAATATTCAGGCGTCCCTCCATGTACCAGTCAACAATCTTCGGCACATCGGTCCGGCCCCGAGCACCGCCAAAGGCCGTACCGCGCCAGCTTCGACCGGTCACCAATTGGAAGGGCCGGGTGGAAATTTCCTGCCCCGCCCCCGCAACGCCAATGATGCAGCTTTCGCCCCAGCCTTTGTGGCAACACTCCAGGGCTTGCCGCATCACCTGTACGTTGCCGATGCACTCAAAGCTGTAATCGACACCGCCCCCGGTCATGGCGACGATTTCCCCGACGACGTCGTCGACCTCCGCGGGATTTAGAAAATCGGTCATACCGAATTGCGTCGCCAGGGGCACCTTGCCCGGGTTGGTATCGATGCCGATGATGCGAGAGGCCCCGACCAACCGAGCCCCCTGGATGACGTTTAGGCCAATCCCGCCCAGGCCAAAGACGGCCACGGTCGCCCCGGCCTCGACCTTCATGGTGAAGGCCACGGCCCCTACGCCCGTGGTTACCCCGCAGCCGATGTAGCAAATCTTGTCGAAGGGCGCATCGGGACGCACCTTGGCCACGGCAATCTCCGGCAGCACGGTGAAGTTGGAGAAGGTGGAGCAGCCCATGTAATGGAGGATGGGTTTGCCATCAAGGCTAAAGCGGCTCGTATGATCGGGCATAAGCCCTTGCCCCTGGGTTTCCCGTATGGCCTGGCAAAGATTCGTCTTCGGATGGAGGCAAAACTCGCAGCTGCGGCATTCCGGCGTGTAAAGGGGAATCACGTGATCTCCGGGGGCCACGCTGGTGACCCCGGGGCCCACCTCTACCACCACTCCCGCGCCTTCATGGCCGAGGATGGCCGGAAAAGCGCCTTCCGGGTCGTCACCGGACAGGGTAAAAGCGTCCGTATGGCAAACGCCCGTGGCCTTCAGCTCGATTAACACCTCTCCAGCCTTCGGTCCTTCCAGATCCACCTCGACCACTTCCAGGGGTTTTCCCGCCTGAAAGGCCACCGCCGCACGGGTTTTCATCGCCTACTCCTTACTCGGTCAACACACAGGGGCCTCAGCGATGCCAAGGCTCTGCTTGGTAAAAGTACTGGGGCAGCACCGTATGCTCTTCCCACTCATAGTGAAAGGTTGGGGTCGCCGATCCGGACATGGGCGGCACCAGCCAGCTCCAGCGCCCGGCCACGAGGCGTCCTGCGGCTTGCTCCTGTTCCGCGAACTGCATGAAATCTGCGGTGGCCGCGTGATGGTCCACCAACTTCACCCCCGCTTGCTCAAAGGAATGGAGCACCGCCACGTTCAGCTCGAGGAGGGCCCGGTCCTGCCACAGGCTGCGGGGGCGGTGAGTGGGCAGTCCCATGCGTCGCGCGATCTCCGGCAGCAGGTTGTAGCGATAGGGGTCGGACAGATTTCGCGCGCCGATCTCCGTGCCCATATACCACCCATTAAAGGGCGCGGCGGTGTAGCTCAAACCGCCGAGGGACAGCTTCACCTCCGATACCGCCGGTAGCGCGTACCACTTAAGCCCAAGGGTTTGGAACCAGGGCAGCTCAGGGTGGCTAAGAGGCACTTCCAGCACCAGCTCCGGCGGAATCTCGTAGAGCGCGGGCTCTGCCCCGGGCATCTCGAGAATGAGGGGCAGGATATCAAAGGCGCTTCGAGGGGACGGCGGTGTCCAGCCCCGGCGCAGCGCCTCCTCGGTCATGCGCTCGTTCGCCGGATCGCCAAGGAGCGCGCCATCGGGCTGGCGATAGCCCGCATAACGACACAGCTGGCTATTCCACACCCGGGGGCCTCGCACTTCCCCAGGCTGCTGGGGCCGGAAGGCGGTCATGACGGCACGCAGCTGGCCGCCCTGGGTAGCGAGGGCCATATGCCGCTTGAGCGCGTCGAACATGCCATCGGTATCGGTGACATCCCGCGCATCCTCAAGATGCAAGCCATTCCAGAACAGCCGGCCCACGCAGCGCGCCGAATTGCGCCAGGCAAGGCGAGCCCCGAACAACAGTTCGTCATAGGTATGCACATAGGTGCCCGTGGCCTCGATGGCGCTCGCCACGACGGCCCACCGATCGGCGAAGGCTTCCGGCGCCCCCAGCTCTTCGTAGCACTGGCGCAGAAAAGCCTCCGCCTGCACGGCCAAACTGTCCTGCACCGTCACCAGCCCGGCTCGAGGCTGGGCGGCATCGGGGCAGGGGCCCTGATCCGGCGCGCCTTCGCTCCCGGGCCACTGGAACTTGAAGCCATCGGGAATGGGACACGCTGGCCCAAGGGCCCGCTCCGGGCGCGCCCCCTGGGGCGTGAACACTTCTAGGAAGCGCCGCGCCTCCGGCACGGCCGCTGCGTCGAGGGCCGGCGTCACCACCGCATCAAAGCCCTCAGGGCCGCAAACAAACACAAAGGGCGACGCCGCCGCGGCCAGGAACGCCGTAAGGTCTTGCTCCTTAGGCCGGCCCTGGGCGCCCGTCTCCCAAAGCGTGAGGGAGAGGTTCAGGCCAGCGGCTTTAAGCGCCTGCAAGCGTGGCAAGGCGAGAAACTGAGCCCGGTCCCGGGCGCAGTAGAAAATGCTGAGGGGGCGCTGCGGCGCCTGCGCCGCCAAGGTTTCTGCCAGGGCTAGCGCTGGGGTGACGCCAATGCCGGCGACGATGGCCGCCACGGGACGCTCCGGATCCTCGGCGGGAAGGCAGGCTTCCCCCGCCGGCGGACTGATGCGCAGCACGTCCCCCACCTCGAGCTGGCGGCGCGCCCAGCTGGAAAAAACGCCCTGGGGCTCCTGCTTAATCAGTACGGTGTACTGCTCCGGGTGATGCGCGCTGGACGCCAAGGTGTAGGGTCGCTCCACCCAATCCTCGCCAAGGAGCCCTTGCACCACCACGTGCTGTCCGGGCTGGAAGGAAGGCAAGGGGTCCCGCTCGCCCTCGAAAGGCGCCAGGGTCACTTCGACGACGTTCTTCGCGGGATAGGCCAGCGCTTCACAGCGGACCGGGCGCCATTGGTCCGAACCCGCCAGGGCGGCAATGCGCGGCGCACAGCCGCCGCACACGGCACTGGCGCCAGTACGCTGCACGAGCGCCTCGCGAGACGTGGCCCCGGACGCCTGGGCGGCACGCAACATGCCGCGGGTCGTTCCCGTGCAGGGGCAAAGAACTTCCTCGTCATCTCCCAGGGCATCGCTTTTCAGGAGCCGCAGCGTGCCTCGACGCTCGAAAAGGGCCCGCTGCCAGGGCGCCACCGGCGTCCCATCCAGGAGGGCCGCAAGGGCATCGGTAGGCGTGAGGCCTTCGTGGAAAAAGGCCAAGGCCACCAGGGCCTCGCCATCAAATTCCAGAGTCGAACGCACCCCGTCGGCATCAAAGCTCCGGACTTCCGATCCTTCTCGTCCGCGACGCCGGGCCACCAAAGCCGGGGCCCCAAGCCCCCGGGTCACGAGCACCTCATCTCCATCAGGCAACTGGTAAAGGTGGGTCAGCGCCGGCGCCCCTTGAAGCTGGCCGCTATAACGCACCACAAAGCCCCGGAGCGGCAGAGCATAGGCCCCCTCAAAGGCCGACAACACGGAAGCAAGGGCCTCCGCCCCACCGAAGCGCGCGAGGAGGGCAGCCCGCTCTATACGCAGTACGGTAACGGAGCCCTCGGCCCGGGCGCTGACCTGGGCCGGGCCCAACCCATTCCCCGCGAGGGCGCCAAAGCCCGTGCCCTCGGCGAGGGTCAAGGTGAGCCTGGGCCCGGTGGCCAGGGCCTCATAAAGGCCCACGCGCCCGCGCTCAAGCAGGTAGAACGCATCATCATCAGCCCCGGCAGCGAATATAAGCTCCCCCGCCTCGAAATGCCGCGGCGTCCCAAGGGCCTGCTCCGTCACCCCGAGGGCCTGCCCAAGGGCACTGAACTCCCCGAGCACGGCGCGAACCTGCTCGGCCCCGAGGGACCTAAACGCCTCAGCCACGCGGTGAAAAGTCGGTAAGGAGAAAAGCGCTTCCGCGGGGATCTCGAGGACCTCCGCCGCAGTGAGGGCCCTTACGCTGGCGTTCCGCCGACCTAACTTCCCGTCCCGCAGGGCCTGCTCCCCCACCAGCGCCCCGGCTTCGAGGCGGGCCAGCACCCGTTCGTCAAAGTCCGCGCTACTGCGAAAGACCTGCAGGCTTCCGGACTCCAGCAAGTAGAGCGCCTGCGCCTGATCCCCCTCGGAGAAAAGCAGCGCCCCCGGCGACAGGGTTTTGCGCTGCCCCTTCGCAAGCAATGCGGCAAGGTCGGCTTCAGGCAAGGTGGCAAACAGCTCAGGGCGAGGCGATTCAAGGCGGGACACGGCACGTTCCTCAGGCGATTAGGGGCGCGGCGGCCAGGGATCGGGCAAGCCAAAGCCCGCTTCCTGCAGCACTGCACGCAGTTTCGGTACGTCGTCCGTCATGATGCCATCCGCGCCATCTTTGGCCAGTGCTTCCATCGCGGCTTCGTCGTTGACGGTCCAAAACTGCACGGCGAGCCCCAAGGCCTGCGCCTGGGCAATGCGCCGCGGGTGGGCTAAGCGCAGGGGGCCCGCAGCGACGGGCACCTGCAGGACGGAAACGGGGCCGGGCTCAAAGGCGGCGCCAGCCAGGCCGAGCAGGGGCAGGAGCACAAGCGGGGCGACCTCCGACGGGGCGCCGGAGGTGGCTACGCGCCCCTGCCCGGCGTTCCGAAACGCCTCAAGGGTTTCTCGGTGAAAGGATCCCACGATGGTTCGGTCTTCTAGATGATGGCGTCTTAGGGCCTCAGCAAGCACCCGGGCCGCTTGCGCTCCGCCCTCACCGTCATTCTTGAGCTCGATGACGAAGCGAAGCGGCGAACCCGCGAAGGCACGCAGCACCGCTTCAAGCGACGGTACGGGTTCGAAGGGGTGGGCCTGCCCCCGGGGGCCGACAAAGTGCGCCGCCGCATTCAGCCCCTGCAGGGTGGACAGGGTTTGAGCGATAACCGGCCCCGTGCCGTCGGTGGTGCGGTCGACCGTCGAATCATGCATGAGCACGAGCGCCCCATCGGCGCTCAACTGCACGTCAAACTCCAGAACGTCGACCCCCGTGGCGGCCGCCAAGCGAAGCGCGGCCAGGGTATTGGCCGGCGCCCAGGCCAGCCCCCCGCCATGGGCAATCACCAGAGGCCGTGCCTCGAGCCCTTGCCGCAGCCAGGGATTCCCCTCAAGGCGCCCCGGGGTGCCCGTGCCCGCCAACAGCCAGGCAAGGGCCAGGGTTCCCAGGGCTAAGGCCCAGCGACGGCGACGGCGACGGCGCGAAGCCGAGGTCATGAGAAGAAGCTGGCGATGGCCTCGAGGGGTTTCTTGTGCAGGGCGTAACGGGGGACCGTAGCCTCGTCGGCCGGATGGCCCACCACCAGCAGCACAAAGGGGCGTTCACTCGCTGGACGGCCGAGCACGGCATTCAAAAACTTCATGGGATTGGGCGTGTGAGTGAGCGTGGCCAAACCGGCGCTGTGAAGCGTCTGAAGCAAGAAACCCGTCGCCAAGCCCACCGATTCCTTTACGTAATAATTCTTGCGGGGGTCCCCCGCCTCATCGGGGCTTTGGGGCTGGGCGAAGATCGCGATCAACCACGGCGCCGTTTCCAGAAACGGCTTCGACGCATCGGTGCCGAGCTTTTCTAGATCCTTAAGCCATCGTGCCCCCCCGCGCCCCTCGTAGAACGCCCGCTCCTCCGCCTCCGCCGCCTCCCGAATTTGGCGCTTAAGCACAGGATCACTCACGCAGGCGAAATGCCAAGGTTGATGGTTCGCACCGCTCGGGGCCGAACCGGCGGCCCGCAGGCAGGCTTCGATCACCGCCCGGGGCACGGGTCGATCAGAAAAGTCTCGCACCGTGCGCCGCGTCGCGAGCGCCGCCCGAGCCGCCTCGGCACGAGCAAGCAGGGTCTCATCGTCCACCGCGGGATAACCCTCGAGAGGAACGGGTTCGTAATCCATCGCCGCCATTGCTCGCCTAAGCCCTACAGCACCGGCGGCACGGGGGGCGCCTCTTCCGGGGCGTAGTAGGGGCGGCTCCCGCTAATGGTAACGCGGCGAAGCACGCGACGATGGGGGTAGTAATCACTGGCGGCATAATGCTGCACCGCACGATTGTCCCAAAAGGCCAGCGCGCCCTCGGTCCAGGCAAAGCGACACAGGTATTCGGGGCGATGGTGCTGCTGCAAGAGCGCCGCGACGATCGCCCGGGAGCGCTCTTCACCGAGGGGCTCACCGGTTTTTGCATCGCGCAAGGACTCATGGCGCAAGAACGAGCTGTTAAAAAACAGGGCGGTCTTCCCCGTTTCCGGATGGGTCCGCAGGAGCGGGTGGCTGACACCGAAGGGGATCTTTTCCTTCAGCTCAGCAACTAAAGCGTCGCCGAAGGCCCGCTCTCCTCGCCGCAGGAAGAGTCGGTAGTCGTTAACACCCTCCACGCCTTCCAACTGCTGCGCGAGGGCCGTTGGCAGCCCCAAATAGGCTGCATGGCTATCGGAAAAGAGCGTATCACCGCCGTAAGGGGGGCGATGGATGCACTGGGCCACGGAGCCCAGGGAGGGCCGCTCCATCCAGGTCACGTCCGTATGCCAGCTGTTCTCCGTGCCCGGAAAATCCTGATCGTGAATGATCTGCGCAATGAAAGGGTTTTCCCCCGGCGCACTAAACGGAAACGCATCGAGGTTGCCGAAGCGCTTCGCAAAAACCACCTGCTGATGTTCATCGAGGTGCTGATCCCGGAAAAAAATCGCTTTGCGTTCAAGCAAGATCCGGCGGAGGAAGGCATAGAAAGGGGCATCGTCCCGCGCCTTCAAATCGACGCCATGAATCACCGTGCCGATGGTCAAACCCAGATGCTCAAAGCGGGCCCCGAACGCCGCCCCGAGCGCCTCCGCGTCTTCGCTCAGGGGCCGATTCCCCATGCGGGCATACTCCCGCGCCACCCCAAGGGGCACCCGGTTGTGGTCCGGGAAGCGCTCGTCTTCCGTTTTCGGATAATCGCCGGCCATGCGCGAGGTCCTTCGGGCCTCTGCCATGCGGGCGGCAAGATCAATCGCGGCTTCGTTGTAGGACGCTTGCGCTGCGTCGCTTAAGGCTTCCCTCTCCATCACCTAGCTCCCCCTAAAGCGCTCAGGCTTGTTTTAATTTTCCTGAGAGGAAGACGCTAACAGAAAAACGAGGGAAGCCAACCCTGTCTCAGGGTAAGAATTGAACGGAGGCGCCCCGAACCTCAATCCGAGAGACGCCGGCATCGGGCAGGGGGATCGTAAGGGGCGCCATGGGCCCCACAAATTCCAGGCGGAGCTGGCAACCGGCGCAGTCCGCAGGCCTCACGAGGAAAAGGGGAAGATCGCTCTGAGCGTTATAGCCGCCACCCGTTGAGACCATACGAACGCCAAGATCTCCACCGTCAGCGCCGATCAGGAAAACTTTCGCCCCAGCCTGGTTCGCTCTACCCTCCCCATCGGTGATTCGCACGGCTAAGCCCCGAGCTCGCGCGTCGGCCCTAAGTTCATTTCGAAAAACCGGCGCGCCCCCTGTGGGCCCGTAGCCATCGGTCAGGGACAGATCGAGATCCCCATCTCCGTCAAAATCGACCCAAACGACACCATGATCGGCCGCGTTCACGGCATCCCCAGGGGCAAGCACATTCACGAACCGGCCTAAACCGTCGTTGATCATCAGGCGATTCGCGGGCTGTTGAACACCCTGGGCGTCCCGGGCATAGGACGCAATAAACAGATCAAGATCGCCGTCGTTATCCACATCTCCCCAGGCCGCCCCCACAACGCTGTGGGGCTCAAGAAGCCCTGCTGCTTCGGCCCTGTCCACAAAGCCAAAAGCGCCCTCGGACGACGTGTTCTGATAAAGGTGATTGTGGCCATAGGTGCCCACGTAGAGATCGAGATCGCCGTCGTTGTCATAGTCCCCCGGCGCACAGCCCACCCCCCCTTCAGCAATTGTCCGCAGGGTTTGGTCGATCCCCAGGGCGGCCGCGATCTCCTCGAAACGGTCTCCGTCGTTACGCCAAAAGGCATCGCTATCGCCAGACTGATTGGCAAGGAAGAGATCCAAATCGCCATCGCCGTCGCCATCAAACCAACAGGCGCCAACGGTTCGTCGGATATCTACCGTGCCGAAGCCGTAGGGAAGGGCGTCGAAGCGCAAAGCGCCCTGCCCCAACCCATTACGCAGCAGTCGGTTGGGGCCAGCGCGATTCGCACCATAGAGATCAAGGTCACCATCGCCGTCAAAATCAATCCAGTTCGCCTGGCGACTAGACCGTCCGGGCAGGGCTACCCCCAGCGGCACAGCCACCTCTACGAAGCGGCCTTCATCATTTCGGAATAGGTAACTTCGGCTCGGAATGGGCGACACATTGGATCCCGCGAAGAGGTCCGGATCCCCATCGCCGTCAAAATCGCCCCAAGACAGCCCGCGCAACTCGTCGCCGGCCACCGGCAGGCCGATTTCGGACCCCACCTCTTGGAAGCCTCCGCCCTCGTTGCGAAACAACAATATCGCACCCGACTTCATGGAAACGGCTAAGTCGGGATCGCCATCGCCGTCGAAATCTGCCCAGGCATTGGCCAAGGCCCCGGGACTCGAAAAGCGCTCAGGGGCGACGGCTTCAAAGGCTGGGGGAGGCTCGGCTTGGCCCTTTACGCTTGTTGCGGCAAGAACGAGGAAGGTCGCCAGGGCAGCGACGGGAGGCAAAAGCGGGCGTGGCATAGGGGACCCCTAAAAGCAAAATCTGGATTAAAAAGACTGCTCCAATATGGTTAGATGGATGACATACGGAAATCCTCAGGCGCCTTTTCATTTTTTTTCCCAAGGCCTGCCCCCTAAAGCCCAGAAACCCCTTTTGTTCGCGCACTTTTCCTGCAAAATCAAAGGAGAAGCCAGCTAGAAGGGTCCTCCTAGGGCAGCAAAGCGGGACCCCAAAAACCCTACCCGAGGCGATCTGCATGTCCAGCGTGCTTAACGCATTCACGGAAAACGAAGCAGCGCTGCGTCGCTTTGTTCGCCGCCATCTCGGCGCTGCGGGCGACCTTGAGGATGCCTTGCAAGAGGCCTTTCTCCTTGCCTTCAAGGCGGAGCAGAACCAAAACATCGTCAACCCTAAGGCGTTCCTCTTCACCGTCGCAAAAAACATCGCCCTCGGCGAACATCGGAGGGAAAAGGCGAGCCCTATTGATCGCGACCAATCCTTCGATCAGCGCTCGGAAGTCCTCCTAGGACGGGATGGCGCCCCCGACGTCCCCGCCAACCTCGAAGGTAGGCGGAAGCTTTTCATCCTTGTGCAGGCCCTTCTGGCCCTGCCGCCGCGCTGCCGCGAGGCTTTCTTGCTGAGACGGGTTGATGGGTTGAGCTTTCGGGAGATCGCCGCCGCCATGAACATATCGGTCAGCGCGGCAGAAAAGCACGTCGCCACCGGGCTCCTCCGTTGCCGCAGAGCGCTCCTCCAAGCGGGTTACGAACCCGGAGAATTTGGCGGTTCAGAAAAAAAAGCCCCCCCTGCCACCCCTCAAGAACATAAAGGCGTTGTGAAATGAGCACTCCGCAGGATGAGCAAGGGAAAATCGTACCTTTCCCCGCATCGGAAGGCCCGGACCTGGATGCCGCGCTTTGGCTCGGCAGGCTGGAGGACGGCATGAGCCCGGCGCAGGAAGCGGCTTTTGAGGCGTGGCTAAAGGCCTCCCCAGAGCACGCACGGGCCTGGCGGGAAATGGTGGGAACTTGGAACGCTGCGTCAGAGCTGGGATCGATCTTTTCCCCAGGAACTGCAACGGACCTTACCGATCACCCCACCGGCCAAGGCCGACCCCATCACGCTCGAAAGCCCAGCCTAGGCGCACTGGTGGCCGGTTGGTTACTCCTTCTTGGCTTCGTTGTGACGCTCGGGCTTGAGCGACAAGACCGGGAACCGGCCAACGTTCCGGCGGTTTTTGCAACCGCCGTCGGCGAACAGCAAAGCCTCCAGCTTCCCGACGGCTCTTCCCTTACCCTCAATACCGCGACGGAAGCGCGCTTTTTTGCCGAGCCAGACCAGCGAACGCTGGAGCTGGCTAAGGGGGAGATTTTTCTTGAAGTCGCAAAGGATCCCCACCGGCCGTTCCTCGTGAAAACCTCTGCAGGAACAATCCGTGTCACCGGCACGGCCTTTAGCGTCTACCTGAGGAACGCCAGCAGCCTTGAAGTGGTGGTGGAGGAAGGAGAGGTTGAGGTCGTGCCGCTCGGCCCGGCGTCTTCCCTGCCCGAGCGCGCAGCGGCTAGCCCCAGAGCGTTAGCAAAGCCCCTCGCGCTTCGCCCCGGAGGACGGGCCCTCGTGTCAAAGGGCGCGGCCGATGTCAAAGCCCTTTCCCTCGGAGAGGTGAAAACCGCCCTGGCTTGGCGTGATGGCTTGGTCATGTTTTCCGGTGAGCCCCTCGCCGAGGTGGTTCAACATGTTGGCCGCTATACCGATATACGCATCACCATTTCCGATCCGGAAATTGCCTCCCTGCCGATCGGGGGCCACTTTCGTGTAGGGGAGGTTCATGCGCTCCTTGCGTCCCTTGAAATGATCTTCGGTATCTCGGCGAACGCCCAGGGCCCCGAGGCCTATGTGCTAAGCCGAGCATCGGAAAAAGGTCCCTAGGCGGACGCTGGAGCAAGAATGCTGAGCTTTTGGGGTGAGGAAATCGGCGCGCGCTGCATCTCCATAGGGAGCTGGGCGAAATGGGTCGCACGCAGTGCGGCCACGCTCCTCTTTTTAAGCGCGCTGCAGGCGAGCGGAGAGGACGCAAAAGCTCATACCTTCGACATTGAAGAGAAAACGCTGGGTCTTGCCCTTTCCCAGTTCGCCGAGGCCGTTGATGCCAATCTGCTCTATCCCTTTGAGCTGGGAAAGCAGCAAGGCGTGTTTCGACTCCGGGGAACCTTCGAAAAGCACGAGGCCATCCAGCTTCTCCTTGCAGGTACGGGCCTTTCCGGCCAGCTGACCGAAGAAGGGGTGCTTGTCGTCACGCAGGCAAGCCCCCACACCCTGGACAGCACGGAGACGGATATGGGCACGGAAAAGAAGAGCGTTCTGACGCGCTTGGTTGCAGGACTGCTCACGGCCACCGCAGGCACGGCCATGGCAGAAACAGCACAGACGGACGAAGGCGCAAGCCAGGTCCTAGAAACAGTCGTCGTGACGGGTGTCCGAGGCTCACCCCGTTCAATTTTAGAGAGCGCCACCCCGATTGACGTATTTTCCGAGGAAGATCTTGAGCGGGTCCCTCAAGTTGGGCTCTTTGAATCGCTGCGCTACCTCGTGCCGTCCATCAATCTTCCCCAACGCGCAGGCGGAGGGACGGCAACCTTCATCGCTTCCGCCGGCCTACGGGGACTCAACCCAGACCAAACCCTGATCCTCATAAATGGCAAGCGTCGCCATAAAACCGCCCTGATTAATTCCTCCACGGGACTCTACAGCGGCTCCGCCGGTGTTGATCTCAACATGATTCCTCAGTCAGCGATCGCGCGCATCGAGGTGCTCAGAGACGGCGCCGCCGCCCAATACGGGTCCGATGCCATCGCTGGGGTGATTAACGTCATTTTAAAGGACGCCCCGGAGGGCGGCAGCCTCACGGGCAGCGCAAGGGAGAACTTTGATCGTGGGGATGGCGAAGTCCTTACCGCGAACTTTAACCAGGGCCTCGCCTTTGGCCAGGACGGCTTCGCCAACGTCAGCCTAGAATTTCGGGAATCGGAATTTTCTAATCGGGCCCGCCCCGTCCCCCTGCCCGGGGAGCCCGGCGGCCGAAACATCTTCCCCCGCCTAGCAGACGGTAGCCTCGACCCGCGAGAAGGGGTTATCGACCGCCTAGTAACCAGTAACTACGGCAGCTTCCCCCAGAACACCATCGCCGCTGCGTTTAACAGCGGCATCACGGCGGGCGACGTGGCGCTATACAGCTTCGGAACCTATACGGAACGGGACTCGGTGCTCGATTTCACCTTCCGTGCGCCGGGCAATGCGCGGAACGTCGACGCCATTTACCCCTTCGGTTTCCGGCCGAGAGAGGAAATTCGCGAAGCGGACTATGAACTGGTTTTCGGCGGACGCGGCGAAATCAGCGGCTTTGCTTACGATCTTTCGGCAAGCTATGGCACCAACGAGACCGACTGGGTCAACACCCAAGGCATCAACGCGAGCCTTGGCTCAGCCAGCCCCACCTTCTTTGATCTCGGCGGCATCGACGCCGACGAGATGATCGTTCAGTTTGATGCCACGAAACAGACGCTTCTCGCGGGTGGCGGAACCCTTCAAACCTCCTTCGGCCTTCAGTATCGCAACGAGGGCTTCCAGATTCGGGAAGGCGAACCGCTCAGTTACGCCGACGGCGGCAATGGCGCCCCGCCGGCAGCCCAAGGTTTTCCGGGGTTCGCGCCGGAGGCGGCGAATGACATCGACCGCGACAACACCGGAGCCTACCTTGAGTTCGGTTGGGAGCCTTCCGAGGCCCTGTTCCTGTCCTTGGCGGGCCGCTACGAAAACTTCTCCGATGACTCAGGCAGCGAATTTGTCTACAAGCTCAGTGGACGCTACGAATTCACGGAGACCCTGTCGGCACGAGCGTCTTTCAACACGGGTTTCCGGGCGCCGAGCATCCAGCAGCTTGGTTTTCGCGGCAGCCGCGGCCAATTCCAAGACCTGGACAACGACGGCGTCGCCGAGACCATTGTCCTTCGGCAAACGCTCCCGGGGACCGATCCCGCGGCCCAGGCCCTGGGCGCAGCGCCGCTAACGCCCGAAACCTCACGAAACTTTAGCGTTGGCTTCGTCTATCAGCCGCTCAGCAATCTCGACCTTACGGTGGATTTCTACCGCATAGAGGTAGATGACCGCATCGCCCTGTCGACCCAGTTCAACCGCGGTGACAATCGCGCTACGGCGTCTGGCTCGACCATCGGTGCTGAGATTTCCAGCCTGCTTGACGCAGCCGGCTTCGATGCATCGCTCGGTGGGCTGAACTATTTTACGAACGCCATCGATACCACCGCCCAAGGGGTGGACGTGGTCCTTACCTGGTCTCTCGATGCGCCCGTCGGTGCCTTCGATAACAGCATTGCGTTCAACTACAACGACGATGAGGTCAGCGATGTGAAGGCAAATCCGAGCGAGCTGGCGGGGCTTGTGTTTGCCTCGGGGGAGAGCCTCCAGCAATTCGATCGGGCTCGCCTTGCGACCTACTCGCGAGAAATCCCTCCGTCCAAGCTGGTGCTGAACAGCGTCTACACGCTTGGCAGCCTGGTCGCCAATCTTCGGGCCGTGCGGTTCGGCGAGTGGGAAAACGTGGCCGCCGCTGCGCGTAATGATACGAAGAACGATCCAGCATGGATTGTGGACTTGGAGGTCGGCTACGAGCTCCCCAATGGCCTATCTCTCTACGCCGGGGCAAACAATCTATTCAATGACTATCCCGACGAAGTCCGGCCCGTGAACGGCATTGGCAACGGCTTCTACGATACGACCTCTCCCTACGGGTTTACCGGCGGAAGCTGGTATCTGCGCGGCGCCTACCGCTGGTAAGGCAACGCTCCGGGGAGGCGGCCCTTGGCTGGGCAGCCGCCTCCCCGGATTTTTAACCCGAAGCTTCGCGAGGTCACCTCCATGCGTGCATATGCGCTACTTCTTACCCTGTGCTGCAGCCTGGCCCCGCTGGTCAGTCTGTCTGATTATCGCGGCCTGCCCCCCGGGGCTGTCGCCGATTATCACCTGATGGTGCCCATGCGTGATGGGGTCGGCCTTGCCACGGATAGCTATCGCCCTGGCACGACGGGCACCTTCCCGACCCTTCTGGTGCGCGATATCTATAGCAACGGATCCAATGCCCTGCGCCAGCGCTACGCGCGCTGGGCCCTAGAAAACGGCTACGCCTTTGTCTTTCAATCCACCCGCGGGCGTTACGACTCGGAGGGAGATTGGACTCCCTACTTCCAAGAAGTGGACGATGGTCATGACACGCTAACTTGGATCGAAAACCAGCCCTGGTCGAACGGCAAGGTGGGTATGTTTGGCGCGTCCTACCTGGCCTCCGTGCAGTGGCTTGCGGCGCTGGGGCAGCACCCCGCCCTGAAAGCCATTGCTCCGGCCATGAGCCCCGGTAATTATTATCGCGACGTTGCCTATCCGGGCGGCGCGTTCTCCCTGCTTTCCCGCGCCAGCTGGGGCTTGGGGCTCGTGGGCAGTCGAACCAACCAGACCTATCCCATCGACTGGATCTCGGCGGTTAAGCATCTTCCCCTAAAGGACCTCGACCAGGCCCTTGGGCTCCGCGCCAAGCACTTCGATGACTGGCTGGCTCACCCTACCTATGACGAATATTGGAAACCCCTAAACCTCGAAAACCGAGCCCCGGAGATGGGGGTTCCGGCCTTGAACATCGGGGGCTGGTACGACGTGTTTCTCCGCAGCACCCTCGGCAGCTTCACCACCATGCAGCGGGAGGCGGCGACTCCAAGCGCCCGTGCGAATCAACGGCTGGTGCTCGGTCCCTGGGTGCATGGGTGGAACACGGACAAAGCGGGAGAGGTCGATTTTGGCGCCGCCGCCATCATTGATGCGGAGGCCCTTCAGATCGCCTGGTTCGACCACTGGCTAAAGGACGCGCCTGCTCCTGCCGAAGCGAAGGTGCGAATCTTTGTGATGGGCGACAACCTCTGGCGCGATGAGGACGCCTGGCCCCTGGCCCGCGCCCAGACAACGCCCCTTTACCTGCGGGAAGGGGGACGGCTCACCTTTGATGCCCCCACCGCCCAGAGCGCGAGCGAGGCGTATCGGTACGATCCCCTTAACCCCGTACCCACGCTCGGGGGAAATATCATGCGTTCGGAGCTACGAGGGCCCTATGATCAGGCTCCGCTAGATGACCGCGAAGATATCCTCCGCTTCCAGACCGCGCCCCTCGAGACTCGCATGGAGATTACGGGACCCATAACGGCCGTGCTCTATGTGTCCAGCAGCGCTGTGGATACGGATTTCATGGCCAAGCTGATTGTCGTAAAGGAAGACGGCCGCGCTTTCAATCTTGTCGATGGCGTGATGCGCACCCGCTTCCGCGAAGGCTATGAACAAGAGACCTTTCTCACTCCGGGGGAGGTCGTCCGGCTGG
>JADHNU010000064.1 GCA_016779325.1 Pseudomonadales bacterium | reverse complement strand
CGGTATGGCGACCACAACGACAGCATGTATCGCTGTGAGAACGGGAAAATCCGTCCCTCTAAGGCTCTGGCGGATAGCCTTGTCTCCATGCTGAGGGGCAATCAAGAGTTCGTCATGATTGACGATCAAAAGCTCGTTTACGAAACCGCGCTCGATCTCGCCCACAGAGCGCAGGCGCGCACGAAGCAGGTGCTGGTGGTGGAGGGCGGTCCGGGCACAGGAAAGTCTGTCGTCGCGATCAACCTTTTGGTGGAGCTCACTAAGCGAGGGCTTCTCGCCCAGTACGTTTCGAAGAACGCAGCGCCACGGTCCGTTTTCGCAGCGAAGCTCAGCGGATCAATCACCAAAAAGCGAATCAACAACCTGTTCAGGGGCTCCGGGGTTTTCCTTGACACCGAACCAGACCTGTTCGATGTGCTGATTGTCGATGAAGCGCACCGGCTTAATCAGAAATCAGGGCTTTTCTCCAACCTTGGGGAAAACCAAGTTATGGAGATCATTCGGGCCTCGAAGTTCTCTATCTTTTTTCTGGATGAAGATCAGCGGATCGCCTTCAACGACATCGGGGCCTTTGGAGAGATCGCCTCGTGGGCGCAAAAGTTTGAAGCCCAGGTTCACCGTGCCAGTCTCAGCTCCCAGTTTCGCTGTAACGGCTCCGACGGGTATCTGGCGTGGCTCGATTCCGCCCTTCAGCTTCGAGAGACTGCGAACCCAACCCTTGAAGGCGTCGACTACGACATTCGGGTGTTTGATTCACCGATAGCCCTTCGGGAGAAGATCTTTCAGGAGAATTTGAAGGCCAATAAGGCTCGCATGGTGGCGGGCTATTGCTGGAAGTGGGTGAGTAAGAAGGCGCCGGAGGCAACCGATATCCGCATCGAGGAGTTCGGGTTTGAAGCGCAGTGGAATCTTTCTAAGGATGGGAGCCTCTGGATTATCTCACCCGATTCCGTGCGCGAAGTGGGTTGCATTCACACTTGCCAGGGCCTCGAGGTCGATTACATCGGCGTGATTATCGGGCGAGATTTTATTGTGCGAGATGGCAAAGTCATCACGGACGCGACTAAGCGGGATGGGCAAGACAAAACGATTAAAGGGTTTAAAAAGCGCTACGCAGAAGACCCGGAGGCCGCGCAAGACCACGCCGATCGGATTATCAAGAACACCTATCGGACCCTCATGACCCGCGGCCAGAAAGGGTGTTATTTGTTCTGTACGGATAAGGAAACGCGGGAGTATTTCACCGCGCTGCTCGCGCGAAGCGAGACCGGCTTTTCCAGTCGGCCGGAGGAGAGGTACCCGGGGCTCGACCTCGAGATCCTTCCGGAGGCGCAAGTTCTTCCCTATGAGAACGCCGTGCCGGTGTTCGACCTGAAGGCCGCAGCGGGGGACTTTAGCGCCTATCAGGCCGCTGGAGAGTTCGATTGGGTTGCTCTACCAGAGCATATTCGCGCTTCCCAAGGCTCATTCATCGTGCAAGTTCTCGGGGAATCGATGAACAAACGGATTCCTAATGGCGCATGGTGCCTGTTCAGGCCTCCCCCCGGGGGCTCCCGTGATGGCAAGCTCGTGCTGGTTCAGCACCGTGACATTCAGGATCTGGAGCAGGGTGGTCATTTCACGGTAAAGGAATACCGAAGCGAGAAGATTACGGCTGACGACGGCACTTGGCGGCATTCACGGATTGTTCTGAAGCCGGTAACTAATGCGCTTGGCTACCAAAATATTGTGCTCGAGGACGAAAGTGCCGTTGATCTTAGGGTTGTCGGAGAGTTTGTGACTGTCCTCAGTTACGGGGCATAGGTCTGCTGCTGACCGCCCACTCCGCCAAGCTCTGATCCGCCTTTAGGCGACTTCGCTGCAATCGCATGGCCTCAAAGATTTCACCGGCGGAAGGTTGTTCCGGCAGCGCGGGCAGGGCGGTGGTGGCCTCCATCAGGAAGCGCTCCCGCTGCTCGGTGCTTAGCCAGGCGCTGGCCCACCAGTCCTTAATCACATCGGCAGAACCCTTTAGCGCCGCCGCCGAGGGGAGCTTGTCACTCTTCTTCTGATTGACCAGCGGGTCCGCCGGAAGCAGGTTCCAAAGATCATTGTTCGCCCACCGGGACCAAGGGAAGGCGTGGTCGATTTCGAAGGGTCGGCCTTCCCGCAGGAGCTTATGGCTCCAGGCGCAGCGAAGGGGGTAGGCCTCGGCGAGGAGTGCTCGTGCGCGCTGGGTCGGCAAGCTCGTATCGCGAATGCTGTCCTCCCAGGCGAAAACCGCCGGTTGGCCAGCGCTGGGGTGCCCTGGGTTCCACTGACGCTGCAGCGCGGCCCACTCGTTAAGGATGGTGGGCTCGAGCCAGCAGGCGTATTGCCCGAGCGTCTGCCAAAGGGCACCAGGGATGCGCAGGGTGCCAAAGCCTTCAAGGAAGGGCAGGGATAGGCGTAGTGCGCCCCTGCTTGCCCGTACGCTCATGCGCTCAGCTTCAAAGATCTGCTGGTTCGTGCCCGGCCAGGTGATGTAGTGGGCAGGCATCTTCGCAATGGTCGTGCAGGCGTCGTTCAGGGCGCGGGTGAGGAGGCGCCCGTACTCGGACGAGAGCGTGCTTCCGACGCGCAGATCGAAGGGGGACAGGTTCCCCAGCGCGTCGAAGGCGGCTTTTTTGAATCCATAGCCGGTTTTGGCGTTGGCCTGCTCCCGGGTTCCGTAGCGGAGCAGCAAGGGCAGGTACTGGCGAAGCCAAAAGAGCCCAACGAGGCCCAAGGGAATCGCTACCTGATCGTCACCAGTCAAGCGCGCGGCCCCCGGGGCGCCCTCCGCAATGCGCGTGAGCGTGCGCAGGAGGGCCAGCTTGTAGCTGGCCGACTTATTGTCGTTGACGATGATGTGGCGGAGAAGGGGCAGGCTCCCCGTTCCGTCGTCGGGGAGGGTGAGTATCACCGTTTCCCAACGCACGTGGGGGCGGCTCAGATCTTCCCCAGGGATGACGGCCTTCACCACCAGAGCGCGCTCCCGGGCGAGGGCTTGGAGTTCTGCTGCGCTCACGGGATGGAAGCCGCGTTCGGCGTTCTCCTGGGCGTCGCTGCCGTGCCGCAGCGTGATGACCAGCGTGCCACCGGGCTCTAAACGGTCCGCAAGGATGCGCAAGGCTCGGCGCCGCTGCGCCTCCGGGATATGCTGCCAGACGGCGCTCAGCAGCATGAGGTCGAAGCGGTGCCCGCTGGCCCTCAGGCGCTGGAGTTCGGGCAGGCTGTCGTTCAGCCAGGTCACGCCCGGCACGTCGTTTTCGGTGCCTTGCCGCCGAAGGGCCACGCTCGGCTCTACGGCAACCACTTCCCAGCCGAGCTCTGCCAGCCAGCGCGCATCCCGCCCCGTACCCGCACCGATATCGCAGACGAGGCCAGCCTCCTCGGGCAGATAGTCCTTCGCCCAGGTTCTGTGGACGTCCGCGGCCTTGAGGGCTTCGTACTGGGCCCCCAGGGCTTTTGCATCGCGATCGTAAGCTGGGTGCTGCGGCATGGCGTTGCCCCGGCGGTTTGGCCTGACTCAGCCACTCTAATGAAGTCTGCTTTTGTAAGCCAAGGCTGCGGGCTGCCCATGGGGCGATTCAAGCCGCGCCCTTGAGCCCGCCCACCCCCATACCCTAGAGTTTTATCCAAGTGCTGACACCAGGGAGGGTAGGGCACTGGCTAAGGTCATTCTGTCGTTAGATGGCGGCGGCATTCGCGGCGCTGCCACCACCCAGTTCTTGATGCGTCTTGAGGAACGGCTCCAGGGCCTTGGGGGCGTGGGTCTGCGCGATTGCGTTGATCTTTATGCCGGCACCAGCACCGGGGCCATCATCGCGCTGGCCCTTGGCACCACCGATCTACCCCTTCCTGAGCTCAACGAACTTTATGGGCTTACTCACGCTCAGCAGATCTTTGCGGAGAACCGGGGCTGGTTTGAGATCGACGGGGTGAATGCGCCGCGCTACGAAAGCACGGGAAAAACCGCGGTGCTGGCCGATCGCCTGGGGGAGGCGCGGCTTGGTCATGTGCCCCCGGATAAGCACGTGCTGGCCGTGGCCTACGCCGTGGAGCAGCGCAAGCCCGCGGTGCTGAAGTCCACGGAGCCGGCCCATCGCGATTTGCTGTCCTGGCAGGTGGCCGATGCGTCCAGCGCCGCGCCCACCTATTTCCCCACGCGCCCCCTGGCCCTGGCCGGCGATGAGCGCTGGCTGGTGGATGGGGGCGTCACCGCCAATAACCCCACGCTCTGCGCCCTGGCGGAAGTGCGCCGGGCCTGGCCCGATCTTAATCCGAATGAGGTGCGCGTGCTGTCCGTGGGCACGGGCTATCGAACCCGGAAGATCAATGGGCCCGCCTCTCAGCGCTGGGGCGCCCTGGGGTGGATAGCCCAGGGGCAGCTGTTGGACCTGGTGATGGATGAGCGCGTGGTGGCCTATCAGGCCATGAGTCTTCTGCCCGATGGGGCCTATATCCGCGTGAATGCGGAGCTTTCCCGCCAGCCCGGCCTGCCCGCCCCACCGGACGATGCCATGGACGACGTCAGCGAGGGAAACATCCGGCGCCTAAAGGCCTTGGGGGACTTCTGGTTCGAGCGCTACGGGGACGCGGCGGCGGCCCTGCTGCTTGGCACCTACGACGGCCCCTCCCTCGATCGCATCGATTGCGCCACGGGCCAGCCCCGGCCGGGCGCCGGGGGCGCCAGCAGGGAGGACCGATAGGCGGCAACGTTCAAAACGCCCCCTCGTTTATATCTTCTTTGAAAGCGGCTGAAATCCTTTGCGATTCATTCCCGGTGATTTCCCCACAGCGAACCCAGCGAGCCAAGGCGCTGGCGACCTCAACCTCAGTTAAAACGCTGATTAAGGCCGGCTCCCGCAGGTCCTGCAGCATGGCCTGGACCCGCTCCGTTGCCGGCTCTGTGCGGTAGTAGGGGAGAAGGGCGGACCCCTGATTGCCTGGGCCAACAAGAACCGGATCACGATGCTGTATATCCAGCCGGGCAAGCCGACGCAGAACGCCTACATTGAGCGCGTCAATCGGACCGCCCGGCACGAGTGGTTGGATATGCATCTGTTCCATTCCGTGGCCCATGCCCAGCTTCTCGCCACCCAGTGGCTTTGGAGCTATAACAACGAAAGACCGAACACGGCGATCGGCGGGATTCCACCCCGATGGTTGCTGCAGGCAGCTTAGGCTCTACGCGAAACCCCCATTAAAAATGGGGTGATTACAAGGGTGGCCCCGCTGCGCCAGGCTAGGTGACCCCGAAGGCGATTCACTTTTCGCCGAAGCCCTGGGGAAAGCGAACCGGGTATTGCGAAAGTTGAGGGGCGGTTGACAAGACTGAGACTTCTAATTGCTTGGCGCTTTAAAAAGTAGATATATCTATCCCAAAAGGTATATAAGATAAGATATATCAATCTTTAGTGTTGAAAAAAGATAGATATAGATTATCTTTAAAGGTAGAAGCGCGACCGGAGAACAGATCGATGCGTGCTCAAGAGCGGGCCTTGGCCCGTAAACACCTGGACAAGAAGCTGAGCCCCTTGCGGGACTCTAAGGCCTTGTTGCGTCCGCCAAAAGGATGGGTGAAGGCGCTGCGCGATGCCCTGGGCATGACCGCCGAGCAGCTTGCCCGGCGCATTGGGGTGACCAAGCCCCGCGTATATGAAATTGAGCGCGCGGAACTCAACGGCTCAATCACCTTGGACTCGCTGGAGCGGGCCGCCCAGGCCATGGACTGCCAACTGGTCTACGCGCTCATCCCGCGCCAGCCTCTCCAAAGTACGGTGGAGCAACGGGCGCTGCTAGAGGCCAAAAAACGGATGCGGGCCGCCGCGCACACGATGATTCTGGAGGATCAGGCTGTGGAAGAGCCCGAGTTGCGGCAACAGGTCGACGCGCTGGCCAAAGAGCTCCTCAGTCAAAAGGGCTCAATATTGTGGGGCGAAAAATGAGCGACCCGCTGCTCCCGCAGGAGGATGGTCAAACCCCTTTGACCCATGAAGACTTGGAGGGATTAATCCCCTCGCACATCACCTTGCGCGGTGAACTCAATGAGGCAGAGCAGGCCAATATCATTGAGGGGCAAAGTTGGGCCTATAAACGCAGCAGCAAGGTCCTAAGCATTGATTTTCTCAATGCCCTGCACAAGCGGATGTTTGGCAATGTTTGGAAGTGGGCCGGAAAATTCCGAATCAGCGGCAAAAATATTGGCGTGGATGCCTACAAAATCCCAACCGAGCTACAGGAACTGATCAACAACACCGCGTATTGGATCGAGCATGAAATCTACCCGCCGGACGAGATTGCGGCGCGGTTTCATCACAGGCTGGTCTTCATTCACCCCTATCCTAATGGTAACGGTCGTCATGCCCGCATGGCAGCTGATCTGCTGCTGAGATCAATGGGCCAAGAGCCCTTCACCTGGGGCAGTGAAAACCTCATCAAACCCAGCGATACCCGCGCCGAGTACATCGCAGCACTGCGCGCTGCTGACGGCCATGGCTACGATCAGCTCTTTCGTTTTGTCAGGAGTTAGTTTCGGCTGGCTTGAAGCTATGAATCTGCTCGCGAAACCGTCGACGCCGGTCAAGCGAGCCATGTATTTAATTCAAAGGGAAAATTCGCTGCGCCATAGCAGCGGAGCCGCCCAGGCGGGGTCCTTGTGGAGTAGGGCGACGACGTCGTCGGTTTGCGTGGTGGGTAGATACAAGTACGCAAGGGTGTTGGTGTCCACGACGATCATGCTCGACCTTCGTTTTTGGCCGCCGTGATTTCGGCAGCACTCAGGCGCTTTCCCGCTACCCGGCGGCGCAGGTCGCTGGCTTTTTGTGCAAGGGCAGCAGCCGAGATCGGGGTGGGCTTGTAGGTTCGCTCTAGGCAATAAAGCGGCTCGCTGTTCACGCTTCTGTGGTTTGCGCTCGCGGCCTTCTTGAGCTGCTCGTAAAGATCATCCGGGATGTTTTTAAAGGTGATGCTCGCCATGCGGGCCTCAAGGTGGTTTCTTAATGGTTTCATATTGGTTGTCTGCTTCCTGTGCGTCAATTGCCCGCCGTCGCCGCACCGTCGGTCCCCAGCCTCCCAGAATTCTCCCTATACTGATTGCCCATCAGCCACCGCTTACGCCCCCCTGGGAAGGAGTCCCCATGCAAGCCATTAGCTGCCCCAAATGCGGCACCGCCTTTCAGGTCGATGAGGCGGGCTATGCGGATATCTTGAAGCAGGTTCGAGATCATGAGTTCACCGAAGCGCTGAAGGAGCGCCAGGCCATAGCCGAGCGGGAGAAGCGGGACGCCGTCGAGCTCGCTCGAAGCCAGCTACAGGCCAAGCTCGACGCCGCGGAGCTCGAGAAGACCCTCGCCGTGAAGGAGGCCCTGGGGGAGGCACTGCGGGAGCGGGACGAGGCCCGGCAAGCGCTGAAGGAGCAGGCCCTGGCCCAGGCGCTCGCCGTGGCCAACGCCCGCTCCCAGGCCCAGCAGGAGCGCGATCAGCTGGCCGCAAAGCTCGAGCGCGCCGAGCTTGAGAAAACCCTGGCGGCCCAGGCCCTGAAGGAACGCTACGAGGTGCAGCTGAAGGACCGGGACGAGGCCATCGAGCGCTTAAAGGATATGAAGGCGCGCCTTTCGACCAAGATGCTCGGGGAGACCCTGGAGCAGCACTGCGAGAACGCCTTCAACCAGATCCGCGCCACGGCCTTTCCCCGCGCCTACTTCGAAAAGGACAACGACGCCCGCACGGGGAGTAAGGGCGACTACATTTTTCGGGATCAGGACGAGGCAGGGACGGAAATCGTCTCCATCATGTTTGAGATGAAAAACGAGGCCGACACCACAGCCACGAAAAAGCGCAATGAGGATTTCCTGAAGGAACTGGACAAGGACCGGCGGGAGAAGGGCTGCGAGTACGCCGTGCTGGTGTCGCTCCTGGAAGCGGACAGCGAGCTCTACAACACGGGGATTGTCGACGTCTCCCACCGCTACCCCAAGATGTACGTGATTCGCCCCCAGTTCTTCCTGCCCCTCATTGCCCTGTTGCGCAATGCGGCCCTCGGCGCCCTGGCCTACAAGCAGGAGCTCGCCCTGGTAAAGGCCCAAAGCGTGGATATCACCCACTTCGAGGAGAACCTCGAAGCGTTTAAGAGCGCCTTTGGCAAGAACTACGATTTGGCGTCCCGGCGCTTTCAGACGGCCATCGATGAGATTGATAAGTCCATCGACCACCTTCAGAAAACCAAGGACGCGCTCCTCGGCGCCGACCGCAACCTGCGCCTGGCCAACGACAAGGCCCAGGATGTGTCCATCAAAAAGCTCACCCGCAACAACCCCACCATGCAGGCGAAGTTTCAGACCCTAGGGGAAAGTGACGACGGCCTCTAGCGGCTCCCCGCCATTGCTTAGCTGTACGGGGCTGAAGCCCGCCCGGCGCAGCTCTGCGAGCATGCCCTCCCGGCCACCGAGGTGTCCGGCTCCGACCATGGCGAAGGTGGTCTTGCCGCTCTCCAGCAGCGGAAGGAGCGCTTTTGTCATGGTGACATTACGTTTGTCGAAGAGCGTCTCTTTCAACAGCGCCGCATCCTCAAGGGTGCCCATGTTGTCCATGGTGGCGTCGAAGAGGCCCTCTGCATCGCCTGCGTACCAGAGCGTGAGCAGCTCTTGCATGATTTCCGGCGCCTTGGGCAGATCCTCAAAGGTTTGAGCCAGGGCGTTGAATTGCACGGGCAGGGGGAGGGTCATGATCGAACGCAACACCGCGATGGGATCTTCCAGCTCCGTAAAGGGTTTCCCATCCTGGCTGGCCCGGCGTGCAAAGTAGGACTCAAAGCCCGCCTGCGGCGTGTAGCCAAGCGCCATGATCGTCAGGCTCTCCAGCTCCATGGCCGCGGCCATGGGGGGGCTGGCATAGGCCAGCTCTCGCGGCGCCCCCAGGCTCGCAAGGAACGCTTCAAGCTGGTCCTTCAGTTCCTGGGGCATTTCTGCGCGAAGGGTGCTCTCCGGTGGCCGGGGTAGGCGCTGGAGGGCGCTCACCCGAGCGGGGTCGTTCATCAGCACCGGGTTCGCCTCGCCGGCCAGCTGCTCGGCCGCCGCATAGGCTTGCTCATACACCGGCGGCAAGGGAAAGAGGGACGGCTTCAGCACGTGAACCGAGCCCACCAGATACAGGGTGCCCTTGGGCCCCTCCACGCGCCACACCTGGCTGCCCTGCTTGAGGTCCGCCGCGGCCCGCTGGGCCCGGCCCAGGGGCATGATGGCATCGTCGCTGACGAGAATTTCACAGAGCGTTTGCAGGCCCTTGGCGGCCCGGTCCTGTTCGCACCCCTGCATGGCCGCCTGGCTGGCCATGATGGGCGAGGGCGCCTGCCA
>JADHNU010000020.1 GCA_016779325.1 Pseudomonadales bacterium | reverse complement strand
CCTTCAACCGCCCGCAGGATCTCATCGATTCCTGGGACGTGGTAAATGCCCAAATGACCCTGATGAGCGCTGATGAGCGCTGGAATCTGCGGCTCTTCGCCCAGAATCTCATGAACGATGACAACATCGTGGGCGCCTACCAGACGGACCCGTCCTCTGGCCTGTTCACGAACGCGTTCCTCATCGAGCCGCGCCTCTACGGCGCCACCCTCGGCTTCAACTTCTAAGGTCGAAGCCTCGCAAGACCCAAAGCCCCGCCTCGGCGGGGCTTTTTTTTAGATCCTCGCCCCTCCCGCGGCCTAAGGGGGACGCGTACACTGCGCCCTTTCCCGTTGTCCGGAGCCGCGACGCCGTGAACCGCTATGAGCGCCCCACCCTGCGGGCCATGACGGGCTACAGCTTTGGCGAACAGCCGAAAGCCCAGTCCGTCATTAAACTCAATACCAACGAGAATCCCTATGCGCCGAGCCCTGCCGTAGCAGAAGCCTTGGGCGCCTTCGACGTGGCCACCCTCCGCCGCTATCCCAGCCCCTTCGCGGAAGGGTTTCGCGCCGCCGCCGCAGCGCTCCACGGTCTAGAACCGGACTGGATCATAGCCACCAACGGGGGCGATGAGCTGCTGCGCCTCTTGATCACCACCTACCTCGAGCCGGGGCAACCCCTCGCCACGACGGACCCGAGCTATTCCCTCTACCCCGTGCTGGCGGCGGTCCAGGATTGCCCCACGGTAAGCTTCCCCTTAGATGACGCCTTTGGCCTGCCGGAGGACCTCGGCGCGCAAGCGGAAGCGGCCGGGGCGGGCATTTTTTGCCTCGTGAACCCCCACGCGCCAACAGGACGCCTTTTTTCCAGCGAGGCCATCGAAGGGGTGCTGGCCCAGTTTTCCGGCGTCGTGCTGATCGACCAGGCCTATGTCGACTTCATCGATGAAGGCGAAAAAGCCGCGGCGCTGGCCATGCTGAAACGCCACGACCGCGTCCTGCTGCTGCGCACCCTCTCGAAAGGCTACGCACTGGCAGGGCTACGCTTTGGCTACGGCCTCGCCCAACCCAGCCTCATCGAACCCATGCTCACGAAAACCCGAGATTCCTACAACGTTGACGCCATCGCCCAAGCACTGGCGACGGCAGCGCTTGAAGATCAGGCCTGGGCGCACGACAACTGGGCGAAGGTGCGCCGGGAACGGGCCCTGCTGGCTGCGGCTCTTGCGCAGCGGGGCTTCACCGTGCCGCCCTCGCAAACCAATTTCCTCTTTCCCATAGTCCCCGCGCCCTTCGAAGCCGGCGCCCTGAAGGAGGCGCTGAGGGCTGAAAATATTCTCGTTCGCCATTTCCCCGGAGCGCTTGGCGAGCGTCTCCGCATCACCGTCGGCACGGCGGAGGAAAACGCCGCCCTGCTCGCCGCCATCGATCGCGCCGCATGCCCCTGAAGGATCGGCGCGGCTGGATTTTTGATCTCGATGGGACCCTGACCCAGCCCGTTCACGATTTCGATGGCCTGCGCGACGCCCTGGGTATGCCCCCAGGGGTGCTCATTCTTGAGCACCTCCAAGCCCAACCGCCGCCGGAGCGATTGAAGCTGGAAGCGCAGCTCGAAGCCCTTGAAGCGGATCTCATCTCCAAAACCCTCGCCCAGCCTGGGGTGACGGAGGCCCTCGCTGCCCTGCGCGCAAGGGGGTGCTATCTTGGCATCGTGACGCGCAACAGCCGGCGCAATGCACAGCGGACCCTGGCCCAGCTCGGCCTTGAGGCCTACTTCGCGCCGGGCGCCGTGCTCGGGCGGGAGTGCGCAACCCCCAAGCCTAGCCCTGCCGCGCTCCTGCGCCTCCAAGCGCTTTGGGCCTTACCCCCCGGCGCCTGCGTGATGGTCGGCGACCATAGCCTCGACCTGGCCGCCGGGCGCGCAGCCGGGGTGGCCACCGTGCATTTCACGGCAGACTGTCGCGAACGCTGGCCCGACCTGACGGATCATCTTCTCCCCCACTGGGACCACCTCGGAGCCCTCCATGACCACGCCGACCGATGACGAACGCCTCCGCGGCTACGCGATAGCGGAACACGTACTCGAGGGCTTCAAGGCCTACCGGAAGCGTTTTCGGGAGATCACCCGCGGGGCCGAAGCCCGCTTTGAGGCGGCGGCCTGGGCCGACGGTCAGGCCGCCTCCATGGCCCGCATCGAAAGCTACGCCAAGGCCGTGGGCCGGGTGGTCTCCGACCTCCGCCTGGCGGGCCAGCCTAGCCTAACGGTCTGGCGCGCGGCCCTGGAGGCTTACCCTACCCTCTGCGAGGGGCGGGGGGACCGGGAGCTCGCTGAGACGTTCTTCAACTCCATTTACTGCCGGCTGTGGGATCACGAAGCGGTGCTCGACGAAAACCTCTTCGTCCATACCGTTTCCCCCGCCCTGGAGCCCGACGAAGCAGACTGCCCTAAGCGAAGCTACGCCGCCGACGCGCCGGGGAGCTGGGCACGCATCTGCGGCGAGGTGCTTCAGGACTACGGCTTCGCCATTCCCTGGGAAAATGCAGCGCGGGACAGCGCCTACCTGCTGCGCGCGATGGAAGAGGCCTTTGGCGGCGAGGCGCCCACGGGCCCCGATTGCACCCTCACCCTGCTCACCCCCGTGTTCTATCGAAATAAGGGCGCCTATCTTGTGGGGGAGCTCCGAGGGGCCGGCCAGCAGCACCCCGTGGCCATTGCGATGATGAATAACGAGGCCGGAGGCCTCCTCATCGATGCCATGCTCACCACGGAAAACGATCTCTCCATGGTGTTCAGCTTCACCCGCTCCTATTTCCTCGTCGACACGCCCAACCCCGCGGCCCTGGTGGCGTACCTTCGGACCCTACTCCCGAGCAAGCCCCTCCACGAGCTCTACACCGCCATTGGCTTCTATCGCCATGGAAAAACGGAGTTCTATCGCGACTTCCTCGCCCATCTTGAGCACTCCGACGACCCCTTCATCCTCGCCCCGGGGATCAAGGGCATGGTCATGGCCGTGTTCATGCTGCCCAGCTACCAGACGGTTTTTAAAATCATCAAGGACCACTTCCCGCCGCAGAAGCACACGAGTCGAAGCCAGGTCATGGCCTCCTATGAGCTGGTAAAACTGCACGATCGGGTGGGGCGGATGGCGGATACGCAGGAATTCACCAATCTTCGCCTGCCCCGCCATCGCTTTGACGAAACGCTGCTTGAGGAGCTCCTAAGCGTGGCCGCCCAATCGGTCACGATCGAGGACGACGCGGTCGTGATTCATCACTGCTACACGGAGCGGCAGATGACGCCCCTTAACCTCTATCTTGAGGAAGCGGGCGAGGACGACATCAAAAGCGCCCTCGATGAATACGGCAACGCCATCCGCCAGCTCGCCGCGGCCAACATCTTTCCCGGCGATATGCTGCTCAAGAACTTCGGCGTCACCCGCCACGGCCGGGTGGTTTTTTACGACTACGATGAGATCAGCTATTTGACGAAAGTGAACTTCCGAGAGATTCCCGAACCCCGGACTCCAGAGGAGGAGATGGCCGCCGAGCCCTGGTATTCCGTGGGCCCCCAGGACGTTTTCCCCGAGGAATTTCCCCGCTTTTTGTTTGCCAACCCGCGCATCAAGCGGCTCTTTACGAGCCTCCATGGGGAGATTTTTGACGCGGCCTACTGGCGCAGCTTACAAAAGGCCATCACGGACGGCTTTGTCATGGACGTCTATCCCTACCGCCGCCGCTACCGCTTCGCGGAGCGCTTCACGGAGCCCCAACTATGACCCTTGGTCAACGCCTGGCGACCCTCGGCGCCCTCGCCTTTTTGGCCCTGCTTGCGCAAACCCTACTGTCCGTGGGCACGGACGGCATGAGCACGGTACTGCGCGAACCCTGGGGCCTGGTGACCCTGGCCGATTTCTATCTTGGGGTGCTTGTCTTTGGCCTGGTGATTTTTCACTTCGAGACCGCCCGCGCCCAAGCGGCGCTCTGGACCCTAGCCCTTGCGCTCCTGGGCAATCCCGTGGCCGTCCTCTGGCTTCTGCTGCGCGGTCGCCGACTCTTTTCCCCCGACCCGGCAAACTGACCGCCGGCCCCTTCGCGCGTTGTACTCCGCGCCCCAGGGCCCTAAGCTGAAGGACGTCACCTGGGGAGGGGACCTATGTCGCAAGATCACTCCGGTAGCGCACAGGCGCTGCCGCTTCGCACCGTTTGGGGCCACGGCACGCTGGGCCTTCCGCTGGCCGTTATCGGCTATCCCTTATCCATCTGGATTCCGGCCCACTACGCCGGCGCCCTAGGCTTACCGCTGGCCACGGTTGGCACCATGCTTATGCTCGCCCGCTTCACCGACGTGATTACGGATCCGCTGATCGGCGAGCTGTCTGACCGTTTTCGCTCACCCCTTGGACGGCGACGGCCCTTTCTGATCCTAGGCGTCCCCCTCATGATGCTGGGCGCTTGGCAGCTTTTCGTACCCGAACCCAACGTCGGTCTTGCCTATTTTCTACTCTGGCTCACCCTCTTTTTCCTGGGCGCCACGCTCATTTCCCTGCCGCATGCCGCCTGGGGGGCGGAGCTGTCCCCGGACTATCACCAGCGATCGCGGGTTACCGCAGCCCGCGAGGTGTACGTACTCGCAGGGCTCATGACCGCCGCCGCCGTGCCCATGGTGGTGGAGGTGATGGCGGATCGGGGCACGGGCCTCGGCGGGGTATTTCAGCATACGCTCGCCACCCTGGCCTCCTGGTTTGGTGGCCCCGTGCCGGAAGCGGCGCCCACCATGACCCGAGCGGCCCTCACGGGCCCGGTGCTGGAAGGGCTCGCCATCACCGTCCTCGCGCTCTTGCCGGTCTGCGCCACCGCCGTACTGCTCACGGTGGGGGAACCCCGCTTTGCCGCCACGCCGCGCATCTCCCTCCGCGAAGGCCTGGCCCTCGTTATGCGCAATGGCCCCATGAAGCGCGTGTTACTCATCGGCCTGCTGGTCTACTTCGGTGAAGCCTTCCGGAACGCCGTCTCCCTTTTCTTCATGCGCGATATCGTCGGCCTCGGCTCCATCGGAAGCGCCTACTTTTTTTACTTCGTCGCCGGCATTGCCGCCATTCCCTTCTGGCTTGGGCTAGGCAAGCGCATTGGTAAGCACCGCGCCTTTATGGGCACCCTCATCACCGTGGGCTGCGTCTCCTTCGCCAACTTCTTCTTGGACTACGGGGATTACAACGCCTTCTTCGCCCTCTTCATCCTCAAGGGCTTTTGCTTTGGCGGGCTCCAGTTTCTCCCCGCCGCCATGCTCGCGGATGTGGTCGACGTGGACAGCATGCGCTCGGGGGGCAAGCGCGCCGGCACCTATTTCGCGCTCATGGGCATGACCACCAAGATCGCCATCGCCCTAGGCACGGGGGTATCGCTGAACGTGGTCGGACTCCTTGGGTTCGACGCCGCCGGCGGCATAGAGGGCTCCACGGAGGTGGGGGTCCTCGCCCTGCGGATCGTCTACACCATGGGCCCCGTGGTGTTCTTTGGTTCAGCCCTCGGGCTGATTTGGAACTACCCCCTCACCCCCGCGCGCCATGCACGGCTACGTGAACGCCTTGCCCGCAAGGAAGCGCGGAAGCTGGCCCAGGCCGCGGCCTCGACCCAGGCCTAGGCGGGGGCAAAGGCCAGGAGGACGGCGCTGTCGTCCTCCGTAGGCACGAAGCGCGGCGCCAGGGCCATGCCTAAGGTCAGGGGTCGATCGGCCGTTTCCAGGAGAAAGGTGCTCATGCGCACCCCTTCCTGGAGCGTGACTACGGCCAAGGTTTGCGGCGCGAGGGCTTCGAAGGGCGGCGCCGTGGGGCGCGGGCAGTGGGTCCAGCTGGTCAGGGTGGCGGCCCCAGAAACGGGCTTCCAGAGGAGCGCTGGCGCCAAGCAATGGCTGCACCGGGGCCGCGGGTAGAACACCCACTGGTTACAGGCCTCGCACTGCTGCAGAAGCACCCGCCCCTCGGCAAGGCCGTCCCAGAAGGGCGCACTCGTCGGCGTTTTCTTCGGCGCCAGGGGCGCCTTAAGCACGTCACTCATTACGCGCCCTCCAGAATCAAGGCCACCTGCTCACTCATGACCCCGCCCGTGCCCGTCACCAGGGCCCGATCGGCCTTGGCAACCTGCCGAGCCTCTCCCCGGCCCATGATCTGCCGCGCGGCCTCGATGGGCTGGAGCAGCCCTCCGGCAAGTCCAGGCTGCCCCACTCCCAGCTGGCCGCCGTGGGTATTCACAGGGAAATCCCCATCAAAGGCGAGGTTCCGCTCGGCAAGGAAGGCCGCCCCCGTGCCCTTGGGGCAGAACCCCGCATCTTCCAAGGTCAGCAAGACCGTTATGGTGTAGCAGTCGTACAGGGCGAGCAGGTCCATGGCCCCTGGGGTGGTGCCGGCCCGGGCAAAGGCCGTTGCGGCGGCCTCAGCCACGGGGGTAACGGCCAAGTCCTTCGCGAAGGTGGGCGTCTTGATGGTGAGGCATTCCCCAAAACCCGTGATATGCACGGGGCGATGGGGGGTTTTCCGCGCTTTTTCCGCAGACGCCACCACCACCGCTGCGCCGCCGGCGCAGGGCATCACGATCTCAAGCAGACGCAGGGGCTCGGCAATCATGGGAGACGCCAGCACGTCCTCGACGGTGACCGGCTTCTGATAGAACGACGCCAGGGGGTTCAGGGCTGCGCTGCGCCGCTGCTGGGCCGTAATCTGCGCCCGAGCGGTTTCGCAGGATCCAAAGCGCGCCTCATAGTGCGTCGCAATCATGGCGTAGCCCGCATTCTGCGCCACATGGCCGAAGGGCACTTCGAATTCGGCCTGCGGTGAACCCCAAGCATTGGAGGTCGAACCCAGCCAGCGGGCCTCGGGGCTGGGCCGATCCCGGGGATCCGGGTTCGACGGGATGGGGCGGCCGGGCAAGGCACAGAGCACCACGTCGCATAGCCCGAGTTCGATGGCGGCCGCGGCACGCCAGAGCATGCCCGTCCCCGTGGCGCCCCCGAGGTCCACAAACTCCGCGAACTTCACGGGCTGGCCCAGGTACTCCACCACGGTCGCCGGCACAAACATGCTCGCTTCTCGAAGCGTACCGCAGACCAAACCATCGACGTCGCCCAGCTCGAGCCCCGCATCGGCGAGGGCCTCCGCCGCCAGATCCATCCATTGCTCCAACATGAACGCGCGCGGACCGTCGTAGCGACGCTCCGTGGCCCATTCAGCGTAGCCCACAATGGCCCCATGCCGTTTTCCCACCATGCCCTGTCCCCTCAATGACTCATCCCCATTATGCAAAAATTGCCGATGACCCGCCTTTTGCCGTTAAATGCGGGTCTGCGCGTTGCGCATCCCTGCCTTAAGGAGCCCCCATGTCCTTTCTATCGTTCCTCGTGCTGCTGGCCATCGCCTACCTGCTCTGGCGAATTACGGACCAGCTCCCGGATCTGATCTTCCGCCTTAGCGAAATCCAGCGCGACGTAGCCGAACTTCGCCGTCAAGAGCAAGACGACTGAACCCCATCGTCCCTGAAGACGGGCTACGGGAAGACCGCGCCGCCGCCCGGGCGGCCGGCGACCCCAACGCGGAGCTGTGCTGGTTTGCCACCCTCGGCGATCCGGAGGAGGACGGCACGCCCGTTGCCGTTCGCACCCTCGTACTGCGCGACCTCAACCCGGGCTGGGCCCTCTTCTTCAGTGATCGCTCCCCCAAGGGCCTGGCCCTCCGGCGCGATCCCCGGCTGGCCCTCGCCCTCTGGTTTCCAAGCTTGCAGCGCCAGTGGCGCCTCTGGGGCGAAGCGCGCCCCCTGCCGGAGGGGTTGATCGAGACGCATTGGCCCCGCAAACCCCGGGCCGCAAAGCTCTCAGATCACGTGCAAAGCCAACTCGGACAGAGCCAGCCCGTGGCCGAGGCCGAGCTCAAGGCCACCCAGGACGCGGTCAGCGCGCGCTTTGCCTCCGTTGACGATGCTGCGCTGCCTCGTCCAGACCACGCAAGCGGCGTTCGCCTCTCCCTCTTTCGTATGGAATGCCTCACGCTGCATCGCGATGCCCCGCACGCACGCCGGCGTTTCGATCGGCTGGAAGCGGGCTGGAAGGAAACGCCCCTCGTTCCCTAAGCGCTGGCCTTGGGCGCCGGACGAATGCCGACCAAACGCTCGAAACAGGTGCGCACCGCCGTTTCACAGAAGGCCGTCATAAAGGGGGTTTCCGCCTGCTCCGTGCGGAGGGCCGCGTAGAGCACGGGCCACACTCCCTCCTGCCCCAGGGACAGGGCCGTCACCAGCCCCCGATCGACGTACTCCGCCAGCGCCCAGTTCGGCAGGCAGGCCACGCCCCGGCCACTGGCCACCAGCTGAACGATCATGGGCGTGAGCTCTGCCGTGCGCCGGCGCTCCGGCGCGACCCCGGCGGGATTGAAGAAGCGGGTGTAGATATCGAGGCGGTCGAGGTCCACGGGGTAGGTAATCAGGGCGTAGGCGGCGACGGCCTCGGGGGTGAGGGGCTGCTGCCGAGTCAAAAGGTGACCGGGCTTGACCGCCAGCACGGCTTCGTAGCGAAAGAGGGGAACGTACTCGATCCCTTCCTGGGCCACGGGATCAGAGGTGATAACCAAGTCTAAATCCCCGCGCAGGAGCGCCGGGAGCGGGTTGAAACCAAAGGCCGTGGAAAGATCGAGTTCGATATCGGGCCAACGATCCCGAAAGGCCTCAATCGCGGGTAACAGCCAGTCAAAACAGCTATGGCAATCAAGCGCCATAAACAAACGGCCCGTCGCCCCCCCGGCCAGGCGTGCCAAGTCACGCTCTGCAGCGGCCAGCTCGGGCAGAATGCGATCAGCGGCCTGGAGGAGCCGAGCTCCTGCTGGGGTGAAACGGACGGGGCGACTCTTACGTTCGAAGAGGGCGGTCCCAAGCCGCTCTTCTAGCGCTTTAAGCTGATGAGAGAGCGCAGACTGGGTCAGGTTCACCCGCTCCGCGGCGTCGACCAGGCTACCCGCATCGCGCAGGGCAAGCAGGGTCGCAAGGTGTCGAAGTTCGAGCCGGCTCATGATGAAGCCCTCTCATGGGAGGCGGGCATTCACTATACGATTTTTAATAGCAAAGCACAGGGGCGACAGAAAGTTGCCCCAGGGCCCGCGAGAACGGCTGTACCCCTCCGCTTTTCCCCATATACTTCAAGACGTTGGCACGCCCCTTGGCGACCCTAGCCGGACCGAGCCCCCACGGCTCCCCGGACCCAAAACCCGCTTGATGAGTCGGCCATGACCGAATCCATGGATCGTGCGCGCTTGGCCCCTGCGCCCCCACAGCCAAAGCGCCCTCTCCGGATTGCCCTTTTGGGATACCGGAGCGCCCCCCACAGCGGCGGGCAAGGCATTTACTTAGCGTCCCTCTCTCGGGCCTTGCGCAACCTTGGCCATCGGGTCGAAGTGCTTTCCGGCCCGCCCTATCCCGAGCTTGATGAGGGCATCGGGCTCATCAAAATTCCGAGCCTCGACCTGTACGCCGCGCCCAATCACGTGACGGCGCTGCGCCCATCCCACTTCCGCTCGGCGACGAACCTTTTTGAGTACTTCAGCATGCTCACGGGCGGGTTTCCCGAACCCTACACCTTTGGGCGTCGGCTGAAGGCCCACTTCCTTCGGGCCGGGAACCCCTATGATGTGGTCCATGACAACCAGACCCTGGCGCCGGGGGTGCTTGCCCTCCAGAACTGGGGCGTGCCCCTCGTAACCACCATCCACCACCCGATCCAGCGCGACCTCGAACTGGCGCTGGGCCAGCAGACAACCTGGCAGGGCCGGGCCCTGGTGCGCCGCTGGCACCATTTTCTGCGCATGCAGGAGCGCGTTGTGCCGCGCTTAAAGCATCTTGTTACCGTTTCCAAGGCCTCTCGAGGCGCGATTGCCGACGCCTTCCGCATTCCCGCCTCGCGCATTGCCGTGGTGCCCAATGGGGTCGATGGTGACCGCTGGGCGCCCCTGCCCGATGTTTCCCGAGCGCCGCATACCCTGCTCACCGTGGCCAGCGCGGACCAGCCGCTGAAGGGCTTACCCGTGCTCCTTGACGCCGTCGCGAAGCTCCGGACGCAGCACCCGGCACTCACGCTCCGGGTCATCGGCAAACTGAACCCCGACGGCCCCACGGCGGCGCGGCTCACGGCCCTCGGCTTGGAGAACTGCGTCCGGTTCGAGCATGGCCTTAGCGAAGCGGTGCTGCGAGCGCGCTACGCGGAAGCCACCGTGGCCGTGGTGCCCTCGCTTTACGAGGGCTTTGGCTTTCCTGCGGTGGAGGCCATGGCCTGCGGCACGCCGCTCGTTTCCACCACCGGGGGGGCCCTGGGCGAAGTGGTGGGCGATGCAGGGCTGACAGTGCCCCCGGGGGACAGCACCGCCCTCGCCGAGGCCATCGATCGCCTCCTTCGCGCGCCCGAACTCCGACAAGGCCTGGGCGCTCGGGGCCGCCGGCGGGTGCGGGAAACCTTCAGCTGGCACGGCGTTGGGGAAGCCATGGCGGCCCTTTACGAAACCGCGCGCCGCGAGCGCTTCACGGAGGCGCCTCGCCCATGAGCATGGACACCATCGATTTCAGCCGCATCCCCCTGGCCGGGGCCCGCGTCCTCGATGTCGGCTGCGGGGAAGGACGGCACAGCCTTTCCGCGGCCTTCTTGGGGGCCGGGGCTGTGGTAGGGCTCGATCTCTCCGCGCGGGATCTGGCCACGGCGCGTCAGCGGGCCCAGGAGTTCAGCGAAGGCCAGGGGCCGCTTGCGCCCCTCACCTTCCTGAAAGGCAGCGCCCTGGATCTCCCTTTCGAAGACCACAGCTTCGACGGCGTCATCTGCTCGGAGGTACTCGAGCACATTTTTCCCTACCAGGCCGTTTTGAAAGAAATCGTTCGGGTAGTCAAACCCGGCGGCTGGGTCGCCCTGAGCGTGCCCCGGGCCTGGCCCGAGAAAATTTGCTGGGCCCTCTCGGACGCCTATCACGAAGCGGAGGGGGGCCATATCCGCATCTTTGAGGAACCGACCCTGGTGCGCACGGCGGAGCAGGCCGGGCTTCGCCTGACGACTCGCTACGGCGCCCACGCGCTTCACGTGCCCTACTGGTGGCTGCGCTGCCTCTTCGGCGGTGATGAGGCCGCCAGCGACGCCTGGCCCGTGCGCCTCTGGCATAAGCTGCTCCTCTGGGATCTCCTCAAAGCGCCGCCGCTGACCCGCACCCTCGAGCGCATCTTGAACCCGGTGCTGGGTAAAAGCGTGGTTTATCACTTTGTGCCGGAGGCGCCATGAGCCGGGTGCTGTTGGCGAAGGGCCAATACCCGGAGCGCCTGCTTCGGCCCACCGTGGCCTACATTGCTCGCTGCCAGAAAAGCGATGGGGCGATCCCCTGGTTCCCCGAGGGCCCGCTCGACCCCTGGGACCATCTTGAAAGCGCTATGGGATTGGCCGTCGGGGGCGCGCTGGAGGCGGCCCGGGCGGCCTTCGCCTGGCTAGAAGCGACGCAGCGCGAGGACGGCAGCTGGCCTGCTAATTTCGATGCCCAGGGCCAGCCCACCACCCCACGGGCGGAAAGCAATTTTGTCGCCTACGTCGCCACGGGGGTGTGCCACTACGTGCTGTGCACCGGCGATGACGCGTTCGCCGAACGCTACTGGCCCATGGTGCGCCGCGCCCTGGCTTGGGTACTCACCCTCCAAGGCCCCGCCGGAGACATCGCCTGGGCCCGAGACGAGGACGGCGCCCCCTGCGATGACGCGCTCGTTACGGGCTGCGCATCCATCTATAAAAGCTTGGAATGCGCCATCGATCTGGCGCAGCGCGTAGGCGATGACCCCACGGCCTATCTTGCGGCGCGAAGCCGTCTCGGGGAGGCGCTTCGCCATCGCCCCGAGCGCTTCGATCGCACCTGGGAAAGCAAAGCCCGGTTTTCCATGGATTGGTTTTATCCCGTGCTTACGGGGGTGCTCACGCCGGACGAGGGGAAGGCGCGCCTCGCTGCTCGCTGGGACGAATTCGTCGAACCGGGGCTCGGGTGCCGCTGCGTGGCCGATCAGCCCTGGGTCACCATTGCGGAATCCTGTGAACTGACCCTCGCGCTCCTGGCCACGGGACAGCGACAGCGCGCCGCCGAGCTGTTCAGTTGGCTCCACGATTGGCGCACCGCCGACGGCGCTTACTGGACCGGCTATCAATTTGCGGAAAAGGTGCTCTGGCCCGAGGAACAGCCCACCTGGACCGCAGGCGCCGTGCTGCTGGCCGCCGACGCCCTCACGGAGACCACCGGCGCGGCGCGCCTTCTGACCGGGGCGCGCGCCCTGCCGGCCTTCAGGACCGCCCAGGCGCAACGTTCCCGCTAGCGCTTCCTTAGCATGCCGAGGGTATGAAAGAGCCCGAGCACCTCAAATTTCCGGGAGTCCTGAGCCTGACACCACAGCTCATAGGGGGGGCGTCCGCCGTCGGCAGGGTTGGGAAAGATATCGTGGATGAGGAGCAGCCCCCCCGACGCCAGCTTCGGCACCCAGCCCGCGTAGTCTGCCTGCGCCGCTTCCCGACTATGCCCCCCATCAATGAAGAGCACCCCTAAAGGCGTTGCCCAGGCCCGGGCCGCGAGCGCAGACGGCGCCACCACGGGCACCACCGTATCTTCTAGGCCTGCCGCCTTTACGGTGGCGCGAAAGGCCCCGAAGGTATCAACGCCCTGGCCATCGGCCGTAGCCAGCTCCGGATCGTGATAGCCCTCGCCGGGTTGGTGCTCCTCGGAGCCCGCGTGGTGATCCACAGCGAAAAGCACGCGCCCGCTGCGCTGGCAGGCCGTGCCCAGGTAAATCGTCGATTTGCCACAGTAGCTGCCGATCTCGAGGCAGGGTAGCCCCGGCGGCGCAAGCTCGACGGCGCGATAGAGCTCCATGCCCTCCTCCGGCGGCATGAATCCTTTGACCCCTTCCGGGTCGAGCGGGAGATCGAGCATGGCAGTCCCCTTAGCGGGCGAGGCCAAAAAAGACGAGGGCAAAGGTGAAGGGAAAGGCGAGCGCCACGTAGGCCAGGACGGAGAGGATCTCGTCTTGCCGAGGATCCCCCGAGGGGCGTACCCGGGTGCCAAGCAGGAGCCAAAAGCTCCCCCCCAGCACCACGGCCAGTAATAGCCCTAGCCAGAGGGCCATCACCCTAGCGTGCCCTAACCGAGCTGCAGCATGTTGCGCTGCTTCGCGCCGGTGAGATCGACGATCTGAGACCAGGCGGCGGCGACGTCCTCCGCTTTCGCCTCGGGACCCAGATTCGCCCCGGTGTTTTCCACAATGGCCGCAATGGAGAAGTTGCCGCCAGCGGCCTGCACCACCACCCCATTGGGGGCGTCGTCGCTGCAGAGAAAGGTCACGGCAGGGGTGATGAGCTCCGGGCCGAGATTCTTGCCCGCTTCCTCGGGGATGAGGTTTTCCGTCATCCGCGTGAGGGCCACGGGGGCAATGGCATTGGTGTGAATGTTGTTCTTGGCCCCTTCGATCTTCAGCGTATTCATAAAGCCCACGAGGCCCAGCTTCGCCGCCCCGTAATTGGTTTGCCCGAAGTTCCCGAACAGGCCCGAGGGAGACGTGGTCATGACAATGCGGCCGAAGTTCTGCTCGCGCATGATCGGCCAAACGGCCTTGGTGACCATCATGGCGCCCATGAGATGCACGTCCACCACGGCTTGAAAATCTTCGATGGTGACCTTGCTGAAGGTCTTGTCGCGAAGAATGCCGGCGTTGTTGATCAGAATATCCACCCGGCCCCAGGCGGCCATAGCGTCGTCGACCATAGACTGAGCCCCTGCGGGATCGGACACGCTGCCGCCGTTGGCGATGGCTTCCCCGCCCGCCGCTTTGATCTCTTCCACCACGGCCTGGGCGGCGGCGGAGGAACCGCCCGTGCCATCCATGGCGCCGCCGAGATCGTTCACCACGACCTTGGCGCCCCGGGCGGCCAAATCCAGGGCATGGCAGCGGCCCAGGCCACCGCCGGCACCGGTCACAATGGCCACACGGCCTTCGAAGGAAATGCTCATAGTTCGTTGACTCCTAACGGGCAGCGGGGGCTGCGTTTCAAGGGTGTTAGGCCACGTCCGTATACTGGGCGGGGCGCTCTTCAAACACGGATTTCACCGCTTCCAACTGATTGGGGCTGCCGATAAGGCCACCCTGGAGGCTAGCCTCTAGGCCGAGCCCATGAGCCGGATCCGCGTGCCAGCTTTCCTCGAGCAAGCGCTTGCCTGCGCGAATGGCATCGGGGCTCTTCCCCGCGATGGTTCTTGCCAACTCCAGCGCTTCAGCGAGGGGATCCTCAGCCACGCGCGTGACCAGGCCGAGTTCGGCAGCCTCGGCGCCCGATAGCACCCGGCCCGTGAAGGTGAGTTCCTTCAGCACATCGAGGCGGATGATATCGCGCACGGTCTGCGTAAGGCCCATATCCGGCACCAGGCCCCATTTAATTTCCATCACGGACAGCTTCGCATCGGGCGCGGCAATGCGGATATCCGCCCCGAGGGCGACCTGGAGGCCGCCGCCGAAGGCCACTCCGTGAAGGGCGCAGATCACGGGTACGGGGCAGCGCTTCCACACCATGCCGGGACGCTGCGCGTGATTTTCCGGCAGCTCCGCGCTCATGGCCGCGCCCACCGTGGCCTCGGCCCCGGGCTTGCGCTCCCGGTCGCCCATCCCTTTAAAGCTGGAAAAATCGAGGCCCGCACAGAACCCCCGGCCTTCGCCGGAGAGCACCACGACCCGCACCCCGGGCAGGGACGACACTTTTTCGCCAGCGGCGGTGATCGCCGCGAACATCTCCGGCGACAGGGCGTTGTACTTATCCGCCCGATTCAGGCGCACGTGGGCCACGCCGTCATTCAAATCAAGGGTCACTAATTCCGTCATGAGCGCTCCTCCCTTCAAGGTTTGCAAAAAATCAGCCTGCCTAACCTTCGCCCTGCCGGGCCGCCAGCTGCCGCTGAAAATCCGCCATGTCAAAATAATCGCGCCACTTGGCGATCTTGCCGTCGACCACCTCAAAAGCGCCCATCACCGGCAGTTCCAGCCAGCCCTTAGCCAGCTTAAAACGGTCCAGCCGCTCGTTCAGCACCACCCCGGGGGCGACTTCTGCTTGATAAGCAATGCGCCAATCCATAGCCGAAGCCAGGCCCAGATAGCCACGAATGACGGCTTTGATGGCGCTGCGTCCCTCCACGGGTGGCCCAGGCATGTTGTGGTAGACCGCATCCTCGGTGAAGGCGGCCACGATGGCGTCGATATCCATGGCGTTAAAGGCCGCCATGAAGTCGGCCACAACCTGTTCTGCTTGGGTCATCAAGGCTCCCCTAGGCCCAGGCGGCAAGCAACGCTTCGGGACTGGGCGCCACCGTGAGTCGCTGTCGATCGCCAGGGCGAACGTAACCCTCACCTTCCGCGTGGTCGAGAAAGGCGAGGAGATGATTGAAGTACCCCTCAGCGTTAATCATGCCACAGGGCTTCCCGTGGATCCCAAGCTGAGCCCAGGTGAGCACCTCAAAGAGTTCATCGAGGGTGCCAAAGCCGCCGGGCAGCACCGCCGTGGCGTCCGCGAGGGCCAGCATGCGCGCTTTGCGTTCGTGCATATCCGCCACCACTTCGAGGCGCGACGCCCCGCTGCCGACGGAAAGACCACTATGGGCCTGCTCCCGTTCGACCAGATCCTCGGGGATCACGCCGACCACGGCGCCGCCGGCCTCGAGGGCCGCATCGGCGACCCGGCGCATCATGCCCTGGCCGCCCCCGCCGTAAACCAGGGTGATGCCCCTCTGGGCCAGGGCGCGCCCCAGGGCGTCAGCGGCCTGGCCGTAGGCTGCTCGAGCGCCCTCGCGAAAGCCGCAATAGACGGCCACGGCCTGAAGGCTCACGCCGCCACGCCCGCTTCGCGCAGGGCCGCCACCTGCGCTGGGCTGAGCCCCGCCGCAAGCAGCACGGCCTCCGTATCCGCCCCGAGGGCCGGGGCCGGCGTCAGCTGTACCGGCGTCCCATCGCGGACCGGGGGTCGGGGCTGGCGCATGGGGCCCGCCTGCGGGTGCTGATGGGGCACAAGAGATTCGGAGGCCTGCACCTGGGGATCCAGCGGCACGGCATGGCGCGGTAAGGATGGCGCGCAAGGAATATCGTACTCATCGAGGGCAACCATGGCCCCCTCTGTGGTGAAAGCAGAGAAATCCACGCCAGCCCCCACAATCGCACACAGGTGGCCATCCGCCGTCCGCGAGATGCCGAAGGTATCCGCTAGCTCCGGGTGGGGCTGGGCCTCGGGGCTCAGGAAGGTGTGGTTCCAGAACAAGTCGGACCAGTTGAAGTACAGCGCCGCGTCGAGCATGGACAGAGACAGGCGACGCCCCCCCCGCCCCTGGGCCCGGGCGAAAAGGGCCGCACTCAGGGCTTGCGCTGCGGTGAGGGCCGTCACCTTGTCGCAGATCAGGGTGCGCATGAGGGCCGGCTCCGTGCCCCCCTGGGCATCGGCCAAGCCCGATACCGCTTGAATCACGGGGTCGTAAACCCGCCGCTTCACGTAGGGGCCCTCGGGGCCAAAGCCGGAAATAGACAGATAGATCACTTCGGGACGCACGGCCTTGATGGCGTCATAGCCGAGGCCTAAGCGCTCCGCGGCGCCGGGGCGAAAGTTCTCCACGAACACGTCACACTGGGCCGCCAAGGCCAGCAGCGCGTCCCGACCCCGGGGATCCTTCAAGTCCAGGGCAATGCTCTTCTTATTGCGATTCACCGTCGCGAACATGGCCGTCACGCCCCGGTGCTGGGCGCCGAGGGCTCGGGTCATGTCGCCCCCGGCGAGGCTTTCCACCTTCCACACCTCCGCGCCCTGGTCGGCCATGAGCCCCGTCGCGAGGGGACCCGAGATCACGGCGGATAAATCGAGGATCCGAACCCCTTCCAAAAGCGGTGGTAAGTCGTCGGTCACGGGCCGTTCCTTCTATGCGGTTTCGAGCGCCCTTCGGGCGAAGACAAGGCGAGGATCATCGCCTGCTTCCCGAGCCTGCTCAAGGGCGCGGTGCAGCTGCTCGCGAGCAGGCGTATCCGCCGCCCAGAGGAAAAAATCACTCGCGGCGTCCCCCTTGTGGCCCGCGGGCTTGCGCAGGGGGGGCGCAGCTAGGGCCTGCTCAAGGGCAGGCCGAAGGGGACTGGCGGCCGGAGTAACGGCCAGGAAGGTTTCGAGCACCGGCCGGCTCCAGGCATCGGCGGCTTCACAGCGCGCCTGGTAGGCCAGCCAGGAGGGCCGGGGCACCGTCCCCAAACCGAGATCAGCGGCGAGGCGATAGCAGGCATGGCCACTCGCAAGGTACTTCGCCTCAAAGGGACTTAAGGGCGCGGGGGTCTCCGGCGCGATGGGCTCGAGCTCCGCGTGAATCCCTAAGCTGCCGAGCGCCAGCTGCCATTCCTCAAGGTAGACGCGCCAGTTACTCCGGACCTCGAGGGCGCCCCCCAGCCCCAGGAGCGCAGGAAAAGCAGGATGGGCCGGCCAGCGACGCTTGTAATGGCGCGCCTTCGGCCAGGGGTTCGGATAGGGCAGATAATGAGCGGCGAGGCGCCACCCCGCCGCCTGGGCGCAGCGCCAGAAATCTCCGAGCTCGGCCCGGACCAGCCGCGCATTCGGCGGCAAGGTGCGCCCCTCGCGGCCTAGGCGGTCGAGAGATTTGTCGATACCAATCACCCAAGCCTCCGGATGACGCTCCGCGAGGCGGGCCGTGCTCTGGCCCGTTCCGCACCCGGAGTCAAACACGAGGGGGCCCGGCGCCTCAGCCCAGGCCGCCCGAAGCGCCTCAAAGGCCGCCGCCGTATGGGCCGCCGGGGCCCGGCTTTCAAGGCGCAGCAGATGGCGCTGGAGGCGGTCGCCGAGCCCTTCATGGGGTCGATCTTGCTGAGTTTGGACAGGCTGAGCGGGGGTAAACAGGATCGAGCTCCCATGGCTGAGGGCTCTAGCCTAACGACCCCGGGAAAGGGGCGCACGAAAAAAAGCGGGGCGCCGCTGTCGCGAGCGCCCCGCAGGGGGGAGGACCTGTGGGGGAGGTCTTACTTCGCGGCGAGCGTATCCGTGCTCATGCCGTTGCCGAGGGCAAAACGGCCTTCGGAGGTGCGCACGGCGCTCAGCTTGCGACCGTTGGGGGCGGTTTCGCAGTACACGCGGACGTCGGTCCGCTCATCGCCCTGCCAAGCCGTACCGTTGATGAAGTAGCTGTTGCCTTCCTCGGACTTGGAGATGAAGTAGTCGCGCTTCGCGACCAAGCCGGGCAGGCTGGCCTCAGCGGCTTCGAAGCAGGCGGAATAACCGCGGGACTCAGCGGGGGAGCTCAGGCGGGCTTCGGCCGCCATGGCACCGGCGAGCAGAGCAGCAGAAGCGACGTAAGCAATTGCTTTCATGATGTGACTCCTAATTGGTTCAGGGGTGTGGGGGGAGGGGCCCTGAACTCGTTACCTAAGGTAACAATACGGAGTAACACTGGGAAGTAACGTAACGTAGAAATGGGTTCTTAAAATTGTTTAGGTAACCCTGCATAATGTTCATAAATGTACCACAAACGGCGCGCCTAAAACCCACTTGCCCCCCTTTGGGGCGGAGAAGCTCATGCCTGGACTCGCTCACCTCGATTGGAACCTGCTGCGCAGCTTCGAAGCCGTGGCCCGGGAGGGCGCCCTCGGGCGGGCGGCCAAGCACCTTGGCTTAGCCCATCCGACGGTGGCGCGCCATATTCAGCTGCTCGAGGAGCAGCTCGGCTTGGCTCTGTTTGATCGCACCAGCAATGGCCTCGTTCTTAATGACCTTGGACGAAGACTCGCCCAGGTCAGTCAAGCCATGGGGGAGGACGCCGCTCAATTCGTCGCCTTGGCAGAAACCGCCCGAAAAACCCCCGACGGTGTGGTGCGCATTACGGTGGCCGAACTGCTTGCGGAGCTTGCCCCCACGCTCCTCGCGGGACTTCAGGATTTTAGCGGCGACCGGCAACGGGTTTTTGAGCTCATCGTCAGCGCCGAAGCCCTAAACCTGCTCGAAGGCGATGCGGATATCGCTATCCGACACATGCGCCCGGCACAGCAGGAACTTCTGTGTCGCAAAGTTGGGGACCTACCGCTCGCCGCCTATGCCAGCCCCGCCTACGTGGCCCGCATGGGCACCCCCACCCGAGCCACGCACGACCAACACTGGTACATCGACGGCGTGACGGAGCAACGCTTCACCGCAGCCCTCAAGTCCCTCGGCGGGCTTATCCCCCCAAGTCGTATCGCCTTTCGCTCCGATGCGCTTGAGGCGAGGTCGGCGGCGGCCGCCGCCGGCTGGGGGATCGTCGCCCTTCCCCGCCACCTAGGCGACACGGACCGACGCCTTCAGCGCCTCGAGCTCGGACCCGAGGGCGAACAGCTCACCCTGCCCATCTGGGTGGTGGCGCGGCCAAGCGTGCGTCAGCGCCTGCTCTTGCGTACCGTAAGCGATACGCTTGCCGAAGGTCTGCGCGAGCACTTCGCCGCGAACTTCGAGGAATGACCATGACCCGACCGCCCTTTCCCGCCCAGCCCGAGGGCTGCCCCTGGCCCACCCAGCAGTGGCCCCGGGGCCCGCTGCCCGATGCACTCGATCGCGCGCTTTTCGACCCGGCATTCCATGCCCTCACCACGCCGGGACCGGAAGACGGCGCCTGCTACGCCGTCCTCGTCATCCATCGCGGACGGATCGTCGCGGAGCACTACGGCGATGGCGCAACGCCCCAAAGCACCCTCGCTTCCTGGTCCATGGCCAAGAGCCAGCTCCACGCCGTCGCCGGGCTCATGGCCAAGGCCGGAACCCTCGACCTCGACGCCCCCGCGGGCCTTCCCGCCTGGGCCGGGGACGCGCGCCGCGCCATCACCTTGCGCCAGCTTTTCGCCATGCGCAGCGGCCTGGCCTTCCAGGAAGAGTATGAGGACGGCGCCAACTCGGATGTCATCGAAATGCTGTGGGGCGCGGGAAAGGACGATGTCGCCGCCTACGCCGCAGGGAAACCGCTCCTTCATGCGCCGGGGAGCACCTTCAGCTATTCCAGCGGCACCACCAATATTCTGGCCCGGGTGCTGGCCGATCGCCTCGGCGGGGAAGGCGCCCTCCTAGAGGCGCTCCAAACGGACCTCCTTGCCCCCCTTGGCATTAGCCAGGCGATTCCCAAAGTCGATGGGCGAGGCCTTTGGAAAGCCTCAAGCTTCTGCTTTTGTACGGCGGAAGAGTTCGCCCGCTTCGGTTTCCTTTATTTGCGGGGCGGCCACTGGGACGGACAAGCGCTGCTTGAGGAAAGCTGGGTCGACGGTGCCCGCGAGCCCACCACGCTCACCCCGGAAGAAGGCTACGGCCTGCATTGGTGGATCGACCCCAAGGAGCCAAACCGGTTCTATGCCAGCGGCTATGAAGGCCAGCGCATTGTGTTAGATCCGGCCCGCGACGTGCTTGCGCTCCGGCTTGGCAAGAGTCCCAATGGCGAAGTCCCCCGAATCATGGCGCCCCTACACACGCTAACGGAGGCCTTTCCTAAGCTAGCGGGGGTTTAAAGGAAGCGTAGGCGATGTCCGGTGAGCCGGGCGTAGGCATCGAGGTAGCGATCCAAGGTTTGGGCGAGCACTTCCTCGGGCAGCGCTGGCCCCGGCGCCTGCCGATTCCAGGTGCCCGCGGCAACCATCCCCTCAAGGTAATCGCGAATAAACTGCTTATCAAAACTCGCTTGATCCTGCCCCGGGGTCCAGCCGTCAGCGGGCCAAAAGCGCGACGAATCGGGGGTGAGCACCTCGTCGATAAGCACGAGGTCTTCCTTGGCATCGAGGCCAAACTCAAATTTCGTATCGGCCAGAATCAACCCTCGGGACGCGGCATAGCGGCTCGCTTCCTCGTAGAGCAGCAGCGTGGTCTGGGCGAGGGCCTCGGCGAGAGGGTGGCCCAGGGTGGCTTCCAGGGTCGCAAAATCGATGTTCTCGTCGTGGCCCGCCGCCACCTTGTGAGCCGGCGTAAAAAGCGTATGCGGCAGCCGATCACCATTGCGGAGCCCTTCCGGCAGGGCCTGGCCGCACACCGCGCCGTCGTGCTGATATTCAGCCCAACCGGACCCCGCCAGATAGCCCCGGGCCACGCACTCCACGGGCACCACGGGGAGGGGCCGGCAGATCATGATGCGCCCCACTAGGGTTTGGCGCTCCGCCGACGAGAGCCCGGGAATGCGCGCGGGATCCGTGGAAATCACGTGATGGGGTACGCGGGGCGCAAAGAAATCGAACCAGAAGCGGGCCAGCTGGGTGAGGACAATGCCCTTCCCGGCAATGCCGTTGCCCAGCACCACATCAAAGGCCGAGAGGCGATCCGTGGCCACCAAAAGCAGGGCCTTTTGCCCCGTATCCAACACCACGTCGTAGAGATCGCGCACCTTCCCCCGCCCCCGGAGGGTCAGGGGTAGCTTACTCTCCAGAAGCGGGGCCGCGGGGCGGGGGAAGTCGTGGGTTTCGATCACTTGGCGCTGATGCCTCCGTCTACCATGTACACCCCGCCGGTCATGAAACGCGCTTCATCACTGGCCAAAAAACACATCATGGCGGCGATATCGGAAGGCTCCGCATAATGCCCCAGAGGAATACCTGCCGCGATGCTGGCGTGCGCGGCCTGGCCGTCACCGGGCATCATGCCGTCCTCGAGGGCGCGCATCATGCGCGTCTCCACCGGGGAGGGGTTCACCGTATTCACGCGGATGCGGTCCCCCGCCCCCTCCAGGGCCGCGCAACGCATCATGCCAATGACTGCGTGTTTACTGGTGACATAGGGGGATAGGCCTGCCGTGCCGCCAATGCCCGCCACCGACGAAGTAATAATGACCGAACCGCCGCCACGTTTAGCCATGGCGGGGAAAACGGCCTGCATGCCGAGCCATACGCCACGCACGTTCACGGCCATCACCCGGTCGAACACGTCCACGCTTTGCGTGGTGAGGGGCGCCACGGTGCCCTCGATGCCCGCATTCGCAAGAAAAATATCGACGCCGCCGAACCGTTCCGTCGCCAGCGCCACCATGGTCGCGTTGGCCTCCGGCTCGGTGATATCCCCCGCGTAAACGGCCACGCCGTTACCGAGGCGCGCCGCGACGCGATCCAGCGCATCTTGGTCCAAGTCCACGAGCACCACCTTGGCCCCTTCGGCGAGGAACCGCGCCGCCACCGCTTCGCCAATCCCCCCGGAACCGCCGGTGATGATCGCCACCTTATCCTGAAGCTTTTCCATACCCCCTCCTTCGGCCATGTTCCTTAAAACTTAAGCGCCCCAAGACTGGCTTCGAAATCTGCCAGCAAGTCGCCGGAATCTTCAATGCCAACGCTCACCCGGAGCAAGCCCTCGGCAAGGCCCATTTCGGCGCGCCGGGCTGCCCCCATCTCAAAGTAGATGGTGTGCGCCACGGGAATGATTAGCGTGCGATTATCCCCCAAGTTCGTCGAGTTCACGGCGAGCTGCAGGCGGTCGCAGAAGGCGAACAGGTCTTCCCGAGGATCAAGCTCGAAGCTGAGCAGCGCCCCGGGATGGCGAAAGAGCCGCGTGGCCCGATCGTGCTGAGCATGACTTTTCAAGCTTGGGTGGTAGACCCGCTGCACCTTGGGATGGGCCTCAAGAAAGCTCGCCAGCGCAGCCGCGTTGGCGCAAGCCCGATCCAGGCGCAGCGCCAGCGTTTCCGCGCCTAGGGCCAAGGTATGAGCCGCTTCCGGGGCGAGGCTTGCGCCGAAGTCCCGCAGCCCCTTTTTTCGCAGCTGGGTGAGCGCTTGCCGCGCCGGCGGGGCACTGCGATAAGCATCAAAAATGTGCGGGTAGCGATCCCAGGGGAATAGGCCCGTATCCGTGACAGCGCCGCCGAGGGCCGCACCGTGCCCACCGATGTATTTCGTTAGCGCATTAACCACCAAGTGCGCCCCCACCGCCTTAGGCTGAAAGAGCCAGGGCGAGGTCATGGTGTTATCCACCACAAAGACGATGCCGCGCTCAGCGCAGAGGGCCCCGAGGGCTTCGAGGTCGGCGATTTGCGTGCGGGGGTTGGCGATGGTTTCCACGAAAACCATGCGGGTTTCCGGCCGCAGGGCCGCCTTCATGGCGTCAAGGGAGGTGGCATCGGCGAAGCTCACGTCAATGCCCTGGGCCGCGAAACTCTGAAATAGGCTATTGGTATTGCCAAAGAGAAAGGCGGACGAAAGGAAGTGATCGCCCGCTCGCAGGAGGGAAAAGAGAATCGAGCCGATGGCCGCCATGCCCGTGGCGAAGGCGACCGTGCCCACCCCCTCTTCCATGGCCGTGATCTTGGCCTCTAGCGCCTCCACCGTGGGATTACCACTGCGGCTATAGGAGAACCCTTTTTCCGTCCCCTGAAACACCGCTGCCAGCATCTGGGCGTCCTCAAAACCATAGGCCACCGAGCTGTGCACGGGCTTGTGGAGCGCCCCGTGTTCAATGGCGCCGCGCAGGCGATCGCTGTGCAAGATGTCCGTGGTAAAGCCCCGGGGCCGGTCCTGGGCCATGGCCTACGCCCTCCTCATATTTTTCGAGGCGCTACTCTACGCTGGCTCGCGCCCCATCGGTAGGCGGCTCGTAGCCGGTCATTTCGAGGTAGCCGCAGCTGTCCCGATCGCCTTCGAAGCACACCATGCCCTCCCAGTAGGGCACGGTGAGATCGTTGTGCTGATCGGGCCGCACGGCGCTGAGCACGTCATCCACCCCCAGGGCTGGCACGTTCAAGCGCCAGCGCACGGGCCAAGCGCCGCCGTGAGGCCCCGTCCAACGGGCGCCGGGCACGGGGGTGAAGCGGTAGGCATCGGGCGCGAGGCGCCGCTGCGAACCGTCCGGTGCAACCAGCGTTCCCTCCTGAACGCCTGCGACCTCGCCGTCGGCCCCACGCAAGCGAAAAAGCATAAGGTCATGGCCCGAGGCCAGATGCAGCGCCAGCCAGTCCCACCCGACCTGATCCGGCGCCAGAGCACCGGAGCTCCACTCGCGATCGAACCAGCCGAGGCCCTCCGCCGCAACCGTGCGCCCCTCCGCCTGAAGGGTTAGCGTCGCGGGCAGGCGCGTGTAGGAGTAGTAGTAGGAGGCGCTGCCCGTCTCCCGGCTCTTTAGGGAAAGCCCTTCCTCCCCTTGCAGCACGGGCCCCCGCGCTGCGCCCAGGGCCAGGGTCAGGCGATAGCGCTTTCCCCCCGCCCGCAGCGTAGCCTGGAGCCTGCCGGGGAAGGGGTGATCGGCTGCGGAGCCATCCCCCTCCAAGATCCAGTCATCGAGCCAAAGACGAAAGGGCGCGGCGTGAACCCCCGCCAGCGCCAGGGCATCGCGGGCAAAGCGCTCCTCCGCAGCGTGCCCCTCTGGTGTGGTCAGCGCGAGGTGAGCCATCCACAGGGCCTCCGTGGCCAGGGGCGAAGCGCGGGGCGCTTCCCGACCCGGGGCCCGCAGGCCCTGGCGAAAAAGGGTGAATTGCACCCCGTAGGGCTGGCCCGCTTCATCGCGAAAATGCGCGGTGAGATACCACCACTGAGTTCGGTAGGCGGGCTTCACGCCGTGATCCTCGGGAAAGCGAAAGGGGCGCGGCGCCTCTGCGCGCAGGAAGCCGTCGGCGTCGGCGCCAAGGACTGCGCCGGCGCGGAGCTCCGCCGCCCCCGCCCCGCCAGCAAGGAGGGAGAGCAGCAAAAGCGCGAGGCCGCCCCTAGCCCTCCGCACGAAGCACCTCCAGAACGTGAGCGGGAGGCGCTAGGGCCGCCCGGAGCGCCGGACCGAGCGCTGCCAGGAGCCCCGCACCGAGCGCCAGCGCCAGCGCTTGCAGAAAGGCGCCGGCGGGAACGTGAAAGTCCAGGGTCCAAAGGAAAGCGCGCAAATTCACCGCATCGCACAACACCCACGCCGCCAGCAGACCCAGGGGTAGCGCGCAGAGCCCCGCCAGGCTCGCCAGCAGGCCCGCCTCCAGCAGAAGTTGGCGGGCGGCAAAGCGCCGGGGCGCCCCCAGTACCCGAAGGGCGCTGAGCTGGCGCTGACGATCCAGCGCGAGGCCCGCAAAGGCGCTCAGCAAGCCGACGCCGGCGACGAGGCCCGCCAAGGTTTGCAGCACGGCGGTCACCCGGAACGTGCGGTCAAAGATGGCCAGAGCCCGGGCCTTCACGGGCCCCTGGGCCAGCATCTCTGCCCCGTCCGGCAGGATCGGCGCGAGGCGCCGCTCAAGAACCTCCGCATCGCCATAAATCGCCAAGCCCCAGGGCCCCTCCGGCGCGGGCCCCTGCCAAAGCGCCCGCGGCATTTCGAGCTCGGGCCGTCCGCCCCCGTAGGCGCGATAAAAGGGCGCCAGGGCCTGCGCCCCGTCCAGCCGCCCGGGCCAGCTCAGGGTGGGCGCATCGGGACGCGCAAGCCGACGGGCGAGGGGCTCGCTCAGGCGCAGCTGGGGGGCCGGTCGCCCTTCCGCTTCCAGGAGCACCACGCTGACGGGATGGGGCTCGAGCCAATCCTCCACGCCCTGGCGCCACACCCAGCCGGACACCACGCCCGCCTCCCGCGCCGCGTGCAGCGCAGCTTCCAGAACGGGCCGATCCGCCCCTAAGGCCGCGCCGCGTACCAGCACCGGCGCATCCAGACGCTCTGTCAGCCAATCGGCAACGGTCAGGCGGAAACTGCTCACCATAATGGTCATGCCCACAGCGGTCGCCAGCGCCACGACGAGCGCCGCCAGGGCGAGCTGGGCTCGGCCCAGCCCCCGGCTGGCCTCCCGAAGGGGCAGGCGCAGCCCGAGCGGCAAGGGTTCGGCGAGGCGGCCCAGAACCCGGAGCAGGCCGCCGGTGACCGGCGCGACCAGCTGCGCACCGGCGAGCAACAGGGCCGCGAGGGCCGCCAGGGCCCCGAGATAGCCCGTGGGAAAGCTAAGGAGCAAGGCGGCCCCAAGGCCAAGCCCGACGGCACCGGATAAGCGGATTGGCGGCGCCAGAGGGCGTCCTGCCCGCGGCAAAAGCGGCGCCCGGGCGGCCTCGCCAGCAAGGGGCCAAGCCACGAAAAAGGCGCCGCCCAGGGCAAGCAGGAGGCCCTTTAGATAGGGCACGGGATCGAAGGGCAAGGCCGCAATCGCCACCTGATCATAGAGCCCGGCCAGCGTATCGGAGACCAGCCCTAGGAGCCCCCCGGCGAGCACCCGGCCCAGCCCCAAGCCCAGCAGGGCCCCGAGGCTCGCAAAGACCAGCGCCTCCCGCAGCACGAGGCTACGCAGCTGCCCCTGGGGTACGCCGAGGGCGCGGAAGCGCCCAAAACTCTCGAGGCGGCGGCGGACGCTAAAGGTAAGGGCCCCGTAAAGAAGGTACAGCCCCACCACCATGGCGAGGAGGCCCATGGCCGCCAAATTGAGCTGAAAGGCGCTGGCAAGCCCGCCGAGGGCGAGGCGCGTTTCCGCCTGGCTGCGCACCATGAGGCCGGGATAGCGGGCCCGTAAGGCGGGGTGCAGCGCCACCGGGGGCGCCTTGTTAGGCAACAGCAAGCCGGGGAAGAGGCGCTCCAGCGCGCGTCGCCCCAGGCTTTGGGTCGCCGGCGGGGTGAGCGCAAGATCAATGCGGGAAAGGCGATCGGTCACCCCGAGCCACTCCTGGGCCGTGGCCAAATCCACCACCGCGAGGGGCTGGGCCGAGGCGCCGTCGTCTCCGGGTAGGGTGCCCAGCACCGTGAGGGGCGGCCGTCCCTGCACGGGAATCGCATCGCCCAGGGCTAAGCCCTCGGCCGAGAGGAATCCATCGGGCAGAAACGCTGCTCCCGGCTGAAGCAGGAACGACTCCCAGGCCAGGGCGCTCGTCGCCTGCCCGGCGTCAGAAAAGGCCACGTTTTGTAGGCTTGCAAAGGGATCGATACCCAGGAGCACGAGCCCCCGTCCGTCCCCAAGGCGGAGCCGCCCTTCCAGCACCGGAGCAAAGCCCCGGACCCGGTCCTCGCTCGCCAGCAAGGTGCCTTGGCGCCAGGCTCGACGGAGCTCCGCGTAGGTGGCCAGGTCCAAACTGCCCCCAGGCCCCTCGAGGCGATGGGTACTGAACCCCTCAAGCTGAGCCGAGGCCGAGGCCATGGCCGTGCGGGACGCAGCGTTCACCAAATCCACGGCCACCACCACGGCCACCCCCAGGGCCAGGCTGAGAATCAGCAGCGCGCTCTGCAGGGGCTCCCGCCGGAGCGCGCGGCGCCGAGCCCGCCACAGATACGTCATCCCGCCCCCAGCGCCAGAGTCCCGTCGGCCCGGGCGGCCAGAGCGGGATCGTGGGTCACAAGGATCAGCGCCGCCCCAACGCGACGGACCTGCTCGAAGAGGACCGCAGCGACAGCGTCCGCGGTGCGGCCGTCTAAGTTGCCCGTGGGCTCATCGGCGAGCACCGCCGCGGGGCCATGGACGAGGGCGCGGGCGAGGGCTACCCGTTGCTGCTCACCCCCCGAAAGGGTCTCGGGGAAAGCCGAACCTCGCGCCCCCAGGCCAACGGCGTCCAGCATGGCCCGCGCACGCTCGAGGGGTGCGTCCTGGCCCGCCAGTTCGGCCATAAAGGCCACGTTTTCCAAAGCCGTCAGGGTCGGAATGAGGTGGAAGAACTGGAATACGAACCCCAGATGACGGCGCCGGAAGGCCGAACGGGCGCCCTCCCCCACGGCGCTGAGGGCCACCGTCGGCTGCCCTGCCGGGGTCCAGCACACCCGCCCCGCCTGGGGCGTCAACAGCCCCCCGAGGCAGTGGAGCAGGGAGCTCTTGCCGCTGCCGCTTCGTCCCGTCAGGGCCAGGGATTCTCCGCCCTCTAGGGTCAGATTCAGGCCCGAAAACAGGGTAAGCGCGTCAGCCCCGGCGCCCACCCGCAGAGTGAGGTCGTCGACCTGAAGCCGCGCCACGAGCGCGCCCTACGCCTCGGGCAGGGGGGGCGGGGCCTGGAGCCCCTCCCGGGAAAGGGTTTCATCCGGCGTCACCAGCGGGCGATGGGCGCCGCTGCGCACCGCCGCCAGGGCAGAGGCCTGATCCGGGAAGGTCGCCAGGGCACGCACCGTGCTGTGGGTGGGGTAGATCATCTGAATTTCTTCGCGCTCCCAGGCGGCCAGGGCCGCCTTCGGAGAAACCCAGCGAGACCCCACCAGTTCCCAGTCATCATGCACCCCCTCCTGGGGCGGCGCTGCGGTAACGAAAAAGCGCGTGTCGTAGCGCCGGGGCGGCCCCTCCGGGGTGAACCAGTGGCTGAAGTAGTGAACCTGATCGAGAGCCAAGCGCAGCTTGAACCGCTTACACAGATCCAAGAACGGCAAGCGGCCGGCGTTGACCTCATCGCGCAGCTCAGCCAGGGCCGACGCCCAGCGGGGATCCTCCGTACGCAGCAGCGCGCCATCGGGGCCATAGGCCAGCAGCACGCCGGCTTCCTCAAAACATTCCCGGACCGCGGCCACCCAAAAGGCAAGCCCTCCCGTCTCTAGGCCCAGGCGCCGGCTGGCCTCCGCATCGGTCAGGCCACTGGCATGAGCTTCGAGGTCCTCGGCGCGATCAGAGAAGTCCACCTTGCCTCCGGGGAAGACATGGAGGCCGCCAAAATCGACGGTCGCGGCGCGCTCCATCATGAACACCTCGAGCCCCGTCGGCCCATCACGGAGCAACATCACCGTGGCAGCGAAGCGCTTTTCCGCCTCCGCCGCCGGCACAAAGCCCGTTTGCCCGGGGAAATAGCTTTTCACTCTGCCTCCTTAGGGGGCCTTGGGGCCCCTGAGCACACCGCGTACGATAGCGTCTTTTTCCATGGCTAGGGGCCGACCATGTCCGCTGACGCATCCCTCCTCTCCCGCCTGTGCGCCTTTCTCGACGGCTCGCCCACGCCCTTTCATGCCGTGGCGAACCTGCGGACGCGTCTGGAGGCCGCGGGCTACGAACCCCTCGAGGAGGCCGAGGCCTGGTCCCTGAAACCCGAGGGGCGCTACCTGGTCACCCGCAACGACAGCGCCCTCATCGCCTTTCGCGCCCCGGGCCGGTTCCTAGAAGGACCTACGCTCATCGGTGGTCATACCGATAGCCCCGCGCTGAAGCTCAAGCCCAAACCCGAACTCGACGGCCAGGGCCTCCTTCGCTTGGCCGTCGAGCCCTATGGCGGCGTGCTCCAAAACCCCTGGTTTGACCGGGACCTGGCCCTCGCCGGGCGCGTGCACTTCCGCGACGAAAGCGGGCTCGTCGCCAGCGCGCGGGTGAATCTGCCGGAAAAGCTCGCCATCATCCCGTCCCTCGCCATTCACCTTGATAAGGAAGCGAATCAAAAGCGCAGCATCAACGCGCAAACGGATTTGCCCGCCCTCTTTGCCTTTGAGAACAGTGAGGCGGGGCTTGAGCGCTTGCTCACCACGGCCCTGAAGGCGGCAGGGCACGCCGTGGACCGAATCCTTGACCATGAATTGCTCTTCTACGACACCCAAGGGGCTGCCCGCCTGGGAGTCGATGGCGCCTTCTTGGCCAGCGCACGCCTCGACAACCTTTTGAGCTGCTTCTGCGCCACGGAAGCGCTCCTCGCCAGCGGCGACGCGCCGGCGCTTATCGTGCTGAACGACCACGAAGAGGTGGGAAGCGCATCGAGCTCCGGGGCTGCAGGCCCCTTTCTCGATCAAGTGCTGCGGCGCATTACCCCGGAGGAAGAAGCCAGCGCGCGCCTTCGCGCCCGGGCCTGGCTCATTTCGGCGGACAACGCTCACGCCGTGCACCCGAACTTTCCCGATCGCCACGACCGCGCCCACGGCCCCCTTCTTGGCGGCGGGCCCGTGATTAAAATCAACGCCAATCAGCGCTATGCCTCGAACAGCGCTACGCAAGCGAAATTCCGAGACCTGTGCGAACAGGTCGCGGTGCCCGTGCAGAGCTTCGTCACCCGCTCGGACCTCGGCTGCGGAAGCACCATCGGCCCCATCACGGCCGCGGAACTGGGCATTGCCACGGTGGACGTGGGCATTCCTCAGCTGGCCATGCACTCTATCCGGGAGCTCTGTGCAGGGGAGGACGTCGCCGCCATGGTGACCGTGCTGACCCGCGCCCTCGGCTAGCCCGCGAGGGGATCGCGGCGCAGGGGCGGGGCCACGAGCCGGGCCTCCAGTGCTTCGAAGCCCCATTCGGCCAGGAGGGCCAGGGCCGCAGCCGGCACGGCTCCTTCAAGAATGAGCGCCGTATTGTTGAGGGAAATGCCCGTGACGATGGGTTCGCCAAGGCCCCCGGCCCCAACGAAAGCGGCAAGGGTGGCGGCGCCAAGGCTAATGACCGTGGCCGTGCGCACCCCAGCCAGAATGGTCGGCAAGGCCAGGGGCAGCACCAAAAAGCGCAGCTGCTGCCAGGGGGTGAGGCCCATGGCCAGCGCCACTCGGCGAAGCGAGGGATCAACCCCCAAGAGCGCCGTCAGCGTATTGCGCAAAATGGGCAGCAGGGCGTAGATCAGCAGGGCCAGGATCGCCGGGGCAGCGCCGATGCCCAGCAGGGGAATCATGAGCGCCAGCAACGCCAAGGACGGAATGGTTTGGGCGAGGCCGGCGACGTAGAGCACGCCTTGCGCAAGGCGCCGCCGGCGGTGCACCAGGACCGCCAGGGGAATGCCAAGGAGGCACGCGCCCAGAAGCGCGAGCCCCGTGAGCTGCAGATGCTCCCGGGTCCGCAGGGCGATGCGCGCCCACCGGCCGGCTCCGGCGCTTAGCGCCGCCTCGGCGGGCTGGGCCGGCCCCAAGCCCTCCTCGGCCAGATAGCGCGCTGCCACCGTCGCAAAGGCCGCCCCTTCCACCGCCACGGCCGCGTTCAGGCGCCGCATGGTTTCCGCATTCAGGCGGCCCGCCAGGGGCGCCAGGGCCGCCCGAGCCGCCGCGGGAAAGGCGTCGCGGACGAGGGGCACGGCCTGATACTCGGGAAAAAAAGCCAGGTCATCGTCGAGCACCACCAGGTCGTAGCGAAGCAGCTCTCCGTCCGTGCTGTTGGCGTCCGTGAGGGCAAGCTGGCCATCCGCCAAGCTCTGATAGGCCAAGGCATTGTCGATGCCCACGGCGGCTTGGGGCAGCCCGTAGCGGGCCTTAAGGGCACGCCAGCCGTCGCGGCGATCGAGAAACTCGTGGCTGAAAGCCGCAGGCAGCTGGGGGTAGGCGCGAAGCTCGGAAATGCGCGTGACCCCTTCGCGGCGTGCCACGGGCCCCGCTAAAGCCAGGGCATAGGTATTGTTAAAACCCAGCGGGTCGAGCAGCGCAAGGCCGCGCTCGCCGAGCGGGCCCCGCAGGCCGTCGAGGCCCGGAGGCTGGTCCGGCGGTAAAATCGCCTCCCGCAGCGTGCCCGTATATTCCACGTAGAGGTCTATTTCTCCAGCGGTAAGCGCTTGATAGCAAATCAGCGTGCCCCCAAGGCCCAGCCGTCGCGCCACGGGCAGCCCCGCCGCCTCAAGTCGCTGCGCGAGCAGCTCCCCCAGAAGGCGCCCTTCCGTGAAGTTCTTGCTGCCGACCACAAGGGGCCGCGCCTCGGCTCGAACCGGGGGCAGCCCGAATAGCAGGCACAGAAGCAGCGCTCCCCAGAGCGCCCTCATTCCCCATCCTCCCGGACCAGCTCCGCCACGAGGGGGGAGGCCGGCGCCGCCTGCACGGCCTGCCGATCCCCCGCTTGCACCACGCGCCCCGCCTCGAGAATGACCAGGTGCTGGGCGAGGCGAAGGGCCTCACGACGGTCGTGCGTGACCAAGATCACGGTGACCGGCTCCGCCGCTGCCAGGCGCTCGAAGTGGGCCTGAAGGTCGTCGCGCGTCAGCGGATCGAGCGCCGAGAAGGGCTCATCCAGCAAAAGCAGGGGCGGCGACAGCATCATGGCTCGGCAAAGCCCGACCCGCTGCTGCTGACCGCCAGACAGGGCATAGGGGTAGCGATCCAGGAGTTCCTGGGGCAGCTGCATAAGCTCAAACAGGGTCTGAAGCCGCGCCCCCTGACGAGCGGGAGACCAGCCCTCGAGCTTTGCCAGGAGGGCGATATTGTCCCGCACCGTGAGGTGAGGAAAGAGCGCTGAGCCCTGGACCGCATAGCCAAGCCGACGACGAAACGCCGGCAGGTCGTCTTCCGGAAGGGGCGCCCCAAACACTTCGACGCGTCCCGCCGTGGGCTTCAATACGCCGTTGATCAGCTGGAGGATCGTGGACTTTCCGCTGCCGCTGGGGCCAAGCAAGGCCGTGGTTTGACCCGGAGGGAGGGCCAAGTGGACATCGTGAAGCACCGCCGTCGCGCCGTAGGCTTTATGCACGCCCTTAAAGACGACCGCGGGCCCGGGGGCGGCTTTCCTCACAACCCCCACCGCTGCCGCAAAAAGGCGTAGTGAGCTGCCAGCTCCTGCAGGGGCGCCGGATCCTTCGCCTCGGGCAGAAGCTCCGCAAGCCGCGCCTCGGCCGCAGCGAGTGCGGGAGCGCCGTCCCGCCCCGCGCGAAGCCGATCCTGCACCTGGACACGCCAGCGCGCGCGCTGGTCGTCGTCCAGCGTATCTGGCGCCCAGCGCGCCTGAAAGGCCTCAAGCAGGGCCCGGCTCTTGGGATCGCGAAGGGGGGGCGGCGCGCGAAGGTCCGCCGTGGGCCCCTCCCGCAGGGCCGTGAGCACGGCCCGGTCCTCCCGAGGAATAAACCCATCGTAGAGCGCCGCGTCGATCTCCTCCGGCGGCGCAAATTCCGCCCCCCCAAAGGCCTGCTGCACCCGGGTCCCGAGGCCTTCGACGGCAGCGAGGCGCTGCCGCACCCCGTCTAAATGGTCGAGATCCAGGCTAAGGCGCTGGCAATCCTCGGGTTGGAGCACGGACAGGGGCGCCACGGCGGGCACTTTGTTCACGGCTAACAACTTCAGTGGGGGGCGAGGACCCTCGAGGCCGCGGGTAAAGAGCTGCTCCCGGAGCGCCTCCGGCGAGGCGGTCAACCATTGGTCATCCTCAAAGGACAGGTCCGCAACGATCACCCCGTTGCCGTTGGTGGGATGGGGCGCCACGGGGGTAATCACAGCGAGGCGCCGCCGCGAGAGGTCATAGCGTCCGGAAACGTAAAGGCAAAGGCCCTGCAAGGGCTTCGGCAGTACAGCCCGCACCCGGTGCTTATCGCGAAGGCCGAGGTAGTAGGCAAAGAGCTTAGGTTGGGCGGTGCGCAGGGCTCGGGCGAGGCCCAGGGTGGCCCAGACGTCATCGCGGGCATCGTGAGCCCGGGGCTGACTGATGCCGTTCGCCGCCGCCAGCGCGTCAAGGCGAAAAACGGCTCGGCCGTTCTCCTCCGGCCACTCAAGCCCCGCGGGGCGCAGGGCATAGGCCAGGCGCACCAAATCCATGAGGTCCCAGCGAGAATTACCCCCCTGCCACTCCCGAGCATAGGGATCATAAAGCCCACGCCAGGCGCCGAAACGGATAAATTCATCGTCGAAGCGGAGGCTGTTAAAGCCGAGGGCGCAGGTTCGGGGCACGCTCAAGCGACCGAGAAATTCCCGAAAGAAGTCTCGCTCTGCCATCCCCGACGCCACGCGCTGAGGCGAAAGGCCCGTGATCGCCACGGCATCGGGCTCGGGCACCACGTCGTCGCCCAGGGCAACGGTCCACGCTTCTGGATCGCCGAGGGGACGCAATTCGCTATCGGTTCGCACCGCCGCGGCCTGGGTGATCCGATGCCAGCGGGGATTCCGACCGGTGGTTTCCAGATCGTAAAAAAAGAAACTGTCCACAGGCCGCTGTACTCCCTCTGCGGGCGCTCCGGCGCCCCCTTTGGCCTCACCTTGCAATCGCCAAACCGCGTTGGCAACCTTCAGAGCCTCACCCTGGAGCCTTACCCTCGTGTCCCATGCCGCCCTGCCCCCGAGCGACAGCGATCGGGGCCCGACCTTTTGGTCGCGCCTAACGCTCATTCTTGGCCCCCTTGCGGGCCTGCTCGGCGCCTTCGCCATGGCCGGAGCGGGATGGCCACCCACGGCCTGCTACGCCGTGCTCATCACCCTTTGGGTCGTGGTGTGGTGGGTGTTTGAGCCGATCCCCATCCCCGCCACCTCGCTCCTGCCCCTCGCGCTCATGCCGGCCCTCGGCATCCTGCCCCAGGCGGAGGTGGCTCGGGCCTACGGCTCCCCCCTTATTCTGCTTCTGCTGGGGGGCTTTATCCTCTCCACGGCTATGGCCCATTCCGGTGCCCATCGCCGCGTGGCCCTCACCATGGTGGCGGCTTTCGGGGCGCACAGTAGCAAGCGGCTTGTGCTGGGCTTCATGGCCGCCTCCGCGGCCCTATCCATGTGGATCTCCAACACGGCCACCACCCTCATGCTGCTCCCCGTGGCCCTGGCGGTCCTCGAGCGAGCGCCCTCGCCGGCCCTGGCCACGCCCCTGCTTTTGGGCATCGCCTTTTCCGCCAGCGTCGGCGGGGTGGGCACGCCCATCGGCACGCCTCCAAACCTGATCTTCATGCAGGTTTATGAGAACACCACGGGCACGCCGCTGAGCTTTCTCGACTGGATGGGCTGGGGCGTTCCAGTCGTGCTAGTGATGATTCCCGTGATCTGGCTGTGGCTGACGCGAAAGCTCGGGGACATGCCTCCGGCCAGCGTCCCCAGTGCTGGGCCCTGGCGGCCTGCGGAAGCGCGGGTGCTGACGGTTTTTGCCCTCACGGCCTTGGCGTGGATCACCCGCAGCGAGCCCTTCGGCGGCTGGAGCAGCCTCTTTGGCATGCCCGGCGCGAGCGATGCCGGGGTGGCCTTTGTCGCGGTTATTAGCCTCTTCCTTATCCCCAACGGGGAGGGGAAGAAGCTCCTCGACTGGCAGGTTGCGGAACAAATTCCCTGGGGCATGCTGCTGCTCTTCGCCGGAGGCATCACCATTGCGAGGGCCTTTGAAGCCACAGGCATTAGCGAAGCCCTCGGCGCGCAGCTATCGGCCCTCGCCGCCTTCCCGGCCCTCGTGACCATCGCCGTGATCTGCCTGGTGATTACCTTCTTAACGGAGATGACCAGCAACACGGCCACCACCACCTTGATGATGCCCATCTTGGCGGCGGCGGCCATCGGCGCGGGCCTTGCTCCGGAGACGCTCATGGTGCCCGCCGCTATGAGCGCCAGCTGCGCCTTCATGATGCCCGTCGCCACGGCCCCCAATGCCATCATGTTCGGCACGGGACGATTCACCACCCGCACCATGGCCTCGGAAGGGGTCGTGCTGAACCTCCTGGGCGCCGGGGTCATTACCCTGGTGCTGGTGGCCCTACTCTAGGATGGGGGCCCCGCAGGCGGCCCGTTGCTCCGCGGTCTTGCGGAGAAACGCGTGTCGCGCCCCGTCATCCTCGGCCAGCACGGCCATGGCGGCATAGAACGCCGGCAGCTCGCCGCCCTCCCTCGCCAGCGCCGCACTAAACGCGGGGACGGCCTGCTCGTAGGTACTCGTGGCGAGGAGCCGGGCGAGGGAGTGGGGCGGCGCGAAAAACGCCTCCGCACCGGGTCCTAGCTTCGCGGCGCGGGCGCCGGCCCGGGCCTTCGCCCAGGCAGCCGCCTGCTCCGCCGGCGCCCCGGCTCCCGCCTTAAACTGCGCCCCCAGCTCGGCCTGGAGCCCGGCCACCAAGCTTGCGAAGCAGCGACGCCGCAGCCCGAGGGCGGCCTCCGCCTCAGTTCCGGTCCAGCGCGCCCGTCCCGCTCGCGCCACGGCGGTGGCGAAGGCCTCGTTGAAGGCAGCGTCCCCCGGTACGTACAGCACGGCATGCGCCAGTTCGTGAAAGAGCAGCTCAGCCAGAGCGGCGGAATCCGCCCAGGGAAAGGTGGACAGGAGCGGATCGGGGAACCAGCCAAGGGTGGAGTAGGCGCCGGCCGCGCCGAGATACACGTCATGGCCGAGGGCCTCTAGACGCGTCTGCTCCCTGCGCGCCAAGGCCCTAGAAAAATAGCCGCGATAGGGCACGCAGCCGGCCACGGGAAAGCACCAGGTTTTCAGGGAAAAGGTGCCCGGGGCCACGGAGAACACGTTGTAGACCACCGCGTCCCGATCAAGGGCCAGGTAGCGCTGGTAGCGATCCCCCACGGGCAGACCGAGCTCGGCCTCCGCAAACTGCAAGATGCGTTGACTTTCCCGCAGCCCGTCGGCGAGGGCAGCGGGGGTGGAGGGGTCGGCCAGCACCGCGTCCACCGGCCGGCTTTCCGCTAGCAATTCCCACTGCCCGCGCACAGCCTGCCCATAGAACCCGAGAGGCGCACAGCCGCCGAGGACAAATAGGGTCATCAAGAGTGCCAGCAGCCCTTGCCCTCGCCCCGGCCCACCCGTGTAATAGCGCCGTGTTCTGCTAGGCGGTCGCGCCATGCCAGCTTTCCTCCGGGGTGTGCTTCTCGCACTGTGGCTTTCGGTGAATACGGTGTTCTGGGCCAGCCTCACCTTCCTGGCCGCGGCCATCCGAATTCTGCTCCCGGAGGCCTATGGCGGCCGGGCCCTGCGCCGACGCATGAACGGCATCATCGATGGCTGGGTAAGCGGCAATCGCTGGGCCTTTGCGCGCCTGAACCCCACACCCGTTACGGTCCGGGGCCTCGCCGGCCTCAGCCGAGAACAGTGGGTGCTGGTGCTGGCCAATCACCAAAGCTGGACCGACATCCTGCTGCTGCAAAACAGCCTGCGGCACCACCTTCCCCCGCTGAAGTTTTTCACCAAGCGGGAGCTTGTCTGGCTGCCCTTTCTAGGACAAGCCCTCTGGGCGCTGGACTTCCCCTTTATGCGCCGCCATTCCCGAGCCTACCTCGAGCGCCACCCAGAGAAACGGGGCGCGGATCTTGAAACCACCCGCCGCGCCTGTGCCCACTTCCGTCACACGCCGACGGCGGTGATCAACTTCGTCGAGGGCACGCGCTGGTCCCCGGCTAAGCATGCAGCCCAGGGCCAAGGCTACGCTCGGCTACTTCGCCCGAAGGCCGGTGGCATCGGCTTCGTGCTCAGCGCCATGGGGGATCAGCTCCAAGGCTTTGTGGACGTCACGCTGCGCTACAACGCACCGGAGCCAAACTTCTGGCAGTTTCTTTGCGGCCACCTCGGGGCCGTGGAAATTTTGATCGAACACGGCGCCCTGCCGGAGAGCCTGCGCCACGGCGACTACGGAGAAGACCCGGCCTTTCGCAGCGCCGTGCAAAGCTGGCTGGATTCGCGCTGGCGCCGGAAGGACGCCCTCCTCACGGGGGCAGAAACCCTTGAGGCCACGGGGGCATGAAACCTCTTTACGGCGCCCATTTCGGCCTGCCGGAGGCGCCCTTTTCCCTGGCTCCCGACCCGCGCTTTCTCTATCTGAGCCCGGGCCACGAGGAAGCCCTCGCCCACCTGCGCTGGGGGCTGGCCCAGGCTGGGGCCTTCGTTGTGCTCACGGGAGAGGTGGGTACGGGGAAAAGCACGGTGTTGGCCGCCCTCCTGGCCGACCTCGACCCCACCGCGGCCGTGGCCTACGTGCTCAACCCGCGAGCCGAGGTACCCGCGCTGCTTTCGAGCATCGCCCGGGATTTTCAATTCCCAGCCCTCTCCGGGGAAACGCTAACGGACCCGCTGGAGCGCATCTATGCCGGGCTCCTGGCCTTTCACGGCCAGGGTCGGCAAGCCCTTTTGCTGATCGATGAGGCCCAACTTCTTTCCGATGACGCCCTGGAGCAGCTGCGGCTGCTCACCAATCTCGAAACGCGGGAACGTAAGCTCCTGCAGATCATCCTGGTGGGCCAGCCGGAGCTCCGCACTACCCTGGCTAAGGCCTCCCTGCGCCAGCTGGCCCAACGCATTACGGCGCGCTATCACTTGGAACCCCTTGCCCCTCGGGCCCTGGAAGCCCTGCTGCGTCATCGTCTGGCCGTGGCCGGCGCGCTCACCCAACCCTTTCGGAACGACGCCTTTCGCGCCCTCCATCGGGCGAGTCAGGGCATTCCTCGGATCGCTAATTTAATTGCGGACCGAGCCCTCCTGGCCGCCTATGGGGCGGGAGAAAACACCGTAAGCGCCCTGCGGGTGCGGGAAGCTGCCCAGGAAGTGCGGGGCACCGCTGACGCCCCCCGCCGCGCGCGCTGGCCCTGGGCCCTGGGGGCGGCGGTGCTCATCGCCCTCGCTGGTCTTTTCGCCCTCCAGGGCAACCCCGCACTCGACACGCCGCGGGAGATCGCCCCGGCGCCGCCTCCCGGGGTGCCGGACCCGGCGCCGGCTCCGCAGGGTTTCGATCGCAGCACGGGCCTCGCAGCACTCCTGGATACCTGGCGAAGCCCGCACCCAGCGGCAAAGCCCATTACCTGCGCTGCCCTCGACGCGCTCGGCTTCGGCTGCCTCGAGACCACCCCGCCCCTTTGGCAGCTCCTCAGTTTTGACCGCCCGGCCCTCCTGCGCCTGCGCGGCGAGGCCGATCCCCCGCGCTGGGGCCTGCTCACGGGCCTTCGGGGGACCCACCTCCTTCTTGATCTCGGCGCGGGGCCCGAGCCCGTGGAGCGGCCCATGCTTGATGCGCACTGGGATGGGCACGCCCTACTGCTCTGGCAACGCCCCCCAGAGGACGAACAAGCGGCCTGGGTGACCACTCGCTTGCGTGCCCAGGGCTATGGGGGCCCTCAGGCCCTACGGCGATTCCAAGCCGATCATGGGCTGACCTCCGGCGGCACGCTCACGGCCGAAAGCATCATGGCCTTGAATAGGGGCACCCCTGGGGTACCCGGGCTCCAGCGGGAATAAGGAGTACGCCGCTCATGTCAGCCATCTTAGATGCCCTAAAGCGCCAGGAGGCGGAGCGCAAGCGACAACGCGACGGCCTTCCGGCCGAACGTCGATCATTGCCCGAGGCGAAGGAAGGCCCGCCCCCTCAAGCACATCCTGGACGGGTACTGCTGGCCCTAGGGGGCGCCGTCGCCCTGGGCCTCATGCTGGTGTTCAAGGGGGAAAGGGCACCGATCCTCGAACCCTCCGAGCGGCCGGAGCAAGGGCCTCGGCCGCCCGCGGCGCAGGCGGCCACCCACACCCCAGCCATCACGGAGGCGGCGCTCAAGGCTCAAGTCGCGACGTGGCGCATCAGCGCCCATATCTATGGCGCGGAGCGCGCCGATCGGGCGCTCTGGGTCAATGGCAAGGCCTACGGGGAAGGAGATGAAATCGGCGGCCTCACCTTAGAGGCCATTACCTTGGAAGGCTTCCGGGTGCGAGCGGGGGAAACCGCCGTCACCACACGGGTGACCCCGCCCTAGGGGCCCGAACTGGGGGTGAGGGTTTGCGCGGTGGGCGCCGTGCCTTCTAGGGCCGAGAGGCGGTCCGAGAGCGTCGTAAGGCGGCGGACCATATCGCGCCGGGAACCATCGATGGCCGTGATCGCCTCTTCGTTATCCTTTACCCGCGTCGCGAGGCTGGCTTCGAGGGCCTTCGCCGTTTGCGTGGTGGCGTTGAGCTGATCGGTAAGGCTCCGCTGCCGGGCTAAAAGCTCATTGCTGCGCGTCTTCAGCGCCTTTACGTCGTCAATCAGCTGGGCCTGAGCCTCGAGGGCCTTGCGCAGATCACTCGCCTGGGCGGCGACGCTCTTCACCGTCGCCCCTTGCGCCTCCACGGAGTTCTTCAGGCTCTTCAGCGCCGCCTGGTTAGCCTCGATCCATTCCCGGTTGCGCTTGTTCGACACGTCCCAGAGCTTGCGAATTTCCGACTCCCAGAAATTGATCTGGCTCTGGGTTTCGTTTTCCGTTTCCGACAGGGCCTGGCCCGTGAGGGAGAGCTGATCTTCGATACGCGCAAGGCGCGCCTCCGCCTGCGCCCGCGCCGCCTGCGCCTCGCTCAGCGCTTGCTGCTGGGTCGCCAAAAAATAGCCGCTGACGAACAGGCCCAACACCAGCACCGCAAGGAGCAGGGAAAAGAAAGGCGGCACCCCACCCCCACCGCTACGCCCGCTATCGGCGCGGCGCGGCGTGGCCCGACGGGTAGCAATATCATCCCGCGCCGGCGCTATGCTCGGCAGCTCTCCGAGCTCATCGCGATCATTCATGCCAACCCTTCCTTTCTTGCGAGCTAAATCGGGCGCCGCAGGGGCGCTTCCCAAGGGGGCGGTTATACCGTAGCCCCCTGCTCCAGGGAACCGCACAGACGGCGGAATGCCCTGACACCATAAAAAAAGCCCCGCTCGCGCGGGGCTTTCGTGAGCACGGGGCTCGGAGGGGCGTTACATCATGCCGCCCATGCCGCCCATGCCGCCCATGTCGGGCATCGCAGCGGGCTTGTCTTCCGGGATCTCGGAGATCATTGCTTCCGTGGTGATCATGAGACCGGCCACGGAGGCCGCGGACTGCAGCGCCGTCCGGGTGACCTTAGCCGGGTCCACAATGCCGAGCTCGAGCATGTCGCCGTACTCGCCGTTGGCGGCGTTGAAGCCTTCCTTACCGGTGAGCTGCTTAACCTTGTCGACGATCACGGAGCCTTCGTAGCCGGCGTTGGTGACGATCTGACGGAGCGGGGCTTCCATGGCGCGACGCGCAATGGCGATACCCACGTTCTGATCTTCGTTGTCACCGGTGAGGCCTTCAATGGCGCCCAGGGCGCGCACGAGGGTCACCCCACCGCCGGGCACAATGCCCTCTTCCACGGCAGCGCGGGTGGAGTGCAGGGCATCTTCCACGCGGGCCTTCTTCTCCTTCATTTCCACTTCCGTGGCCGCACCGACCTTGATGACGGCAACGCCGCCGGCGAGCTTGGCGAGACGCTCCTGGAGCTTCTCCCGGTCGTAGTCGGAGGAGGTGTCTTCGATCTCGGCGCGGATTTGCTTCACCCGGCCTTCGATCTCGTCGGCCTTGCCGGCGCCGTCGACGATGGTGGTGTTTTCCTTGGTGAGCTGCACTTTCTTGGCGTGGCCCAGATCTTCTAGGGTTGCGCCTTCGAGGGTGAGGCCCACTTCTTCGGAGATCACCGTGCCGCCAGTGAGGATGGCGATATCCTGGAGCATGGCCTTCCGACGGTCACCGAAACCCGGTGCCTTGGCCGCAGCCACTTTCACCACACCGCGCATGTTGTTCACCACGAGGGTGGCAAGGGCCTCGCCTTCCACGTCCTCAGCAATCACGAGGAGCGGACGACCGGACTTCGCCACGGCCTCGAGGACGGGCAGCATTTCACGGATGTTGGAGATTTTCTTGTCGACGAGAAGGATGTAGGGATCGTCGAGCTCAGCGGACATGTTGTCCTGGTTGTTGATGAAGTAAGGGGACAGGTAGCCGCGGTCGAACTGCATGCCTTCCACCACTTCGAGCTCGTTGTCGAGGCTCGTGCCTTCCTCAACGGTGATCACGCCTTCCTTGCCCACCTTCTCCATGGCCTCAGCGATGAGGGAACCGATGGAGTGGTCGGAGTTGGCGGAGATCGTACCCACCTGAGCAATGGCCTTGGAATCGGTGCAGGGCGTCGCCAGCGCTCGGATTTCCTTGACCGCTTCGATCACGGCCTTGTCGATGCCGCGCTTGAGGTCCATGGGGTTCATGCCAGCGGCCACGGACTTCAGGCCTTCGTTGACGATGGCCTGAGCCAGCACGGTGGCCGTGGTGGTGCCGTCGCCGGCCTCATCGGAAGTGCGGGAAGCCACTTCCTTCACCATCTGCGCACCCATGTTCTCGAACTTGTCTTTGAGTTCGATTTCCTTGGCCACGGACACGCCGTCCTTGGTGACCGTGGGGGCGCCAAAGGACTTATCGAGGACCACGTTGCGGCCCTTAGGACCGAGGGTCACCTTGACCGCATTGGCCAGGATGTTGACGCCCTCGAGCATGCGCTGCCGGGCGCTATCACCAAACTTTACGTCTTTCGCGCTCATGTCGTTCCTCTGTGTAACGCTTGCGTCTGTAGGAAGGGTGGCGGGCTTGCTTAGGCCTCAAGCACCCCGA